>CBDVCJ010000233.1:0-6655 GCA_965372445.1 uncultured Thermoplasmata archaeon
ATGGCATTCTCTGACCCAACTCGCGATCATACATTATCAATCCATTACCATCGTTGCCGATATGTTTGAGCTTTCCCAAAACCTCGCTTGCTCCCGCCTCTTCTTCTACCTGTTCTTTCACAAACCATTGCAGGAAATTATTTGTGGCGTGATCTTTTTCAGTGATGGCCTGGTTCACTAGTTTGTTTACTAAGCCTGTGACCATTACCTCATGTTGATATACATGTACAAACATTTTCATTGGTGACGGCCATTTGGTTTCTGGGCCTTCAATTTTACTAAGAGTAACTTTACCACCACGTTCAATTATGAAATCATAGAATTTCATACCATGAAACAGTTCCTCCTGGGCCTGTATTCGCATCCAGGTCGCAAAACCTGGCAGGTTCTTGGTTTCACAATATGCCGACATTGAAAGATATAAATAGGATGAATATAGCTCGGCATTCAACTGTCCATTCAAAGCTTTTTCTATTTTTTTACTTAACATAATTTATAACCTCCCACTTTTCTTAGATGAATATTAATAAATGACAGTAAATTTTTAATCATAACTAGAATGTGATAATTAAGAGCCACCATAATTTATTCACATGCTTTACAATCAGTACTACATGAAGGCTCTTCTGTCGTTTCTTGGTCGCCTTGGTCGTTCTCTGGGGTCTTGCCTGCAAGTTTATCGCGGTAATTTTGTATTGCGGCATGTAATGCATCTGCTGCCAAATTCGAGCAATGCATCTTTTTCGCTGGCAATCCGTCCAGTTCATCTGCTACATCTTGGCGTGTGATCTTCATCGCGTCGTCAAGCTGCATGCCCTTGGCCAGTTCGGTCACCATACTGCTCGTCGCAATTGCCGAGCCACAGCCAAAGGTCTTAAATTTAATATCTTGTATCGTGTCGTTTTCTACTTTTATGTAGATCTCCATAACATCTCCACATACAGGATTTCCAACACTTCCATAACCGTCCGGGTTCTCGATCTCACCAACATTTCGAGGATTCCTAAAATGATCCAATACTTTTTCACTATATCCAACTTGTCCTGCCAAATTAATCACCACCTTGTTTGGTTGATAGCGGTGAAAGTTTTCTTAATCTTTCAACTGTTTCTTTAACTGCCGTAACAATTTCTGGTATTTGTTCTTTATTATTAGATCGTCCCAAGGATATTATCATTGAGCCATGAGCTTCTTCGTGCTTCAAACCAATTGCTAAAAGCACATGTGATGCTTCAAGAGTTCTTGAGGTACATGCAGATCCAGTTGCGATCTGGATGTTGCTCATATCCATATTGAGTAATATACTTTCACCTTCGATCCCATCGAACCTGAAGCTTGCATGATGTGGTAAACGATGGGTGGGATGACCCGTAAGATGCGTACCTTCAATTTTTAAGATCTCTTCAATAATTTCATCTCTAATCGCAATTAATCTTGTTGCTTCCTGTGCCATATCTTGATTGACGATCCTGGCGGCTTCACCCATACCTGCAATCGCGAAGATATTTTCAGTGCCTGAAACAAGCCCACGCTGCTGACCACCACCGAGTACCACTGGTTGAAGTTTAAGTTTGGGTTTTATATATAATGCACCTGCGCCTTGAGGCCCATACATATTATTAGACGATAAGGTCAGTAGATCGATTCCTTCCGCTTGTACATCAATAGGAACATAGCCAGCCGCATCAGTTGCATCTACATGTAAGTACAGGCCTTTTTTATGTACGATCTCACTTATTTCCTTTATAGGCTCTATCGTGCCGATCTCATTAATCGCGTACATTATTGATGTTAAGGTCGTGCTTTCGGTAACAATCTCTTCGAGCTTGTTAAGATCCACTAGTCCCATTGAATCAACAGGAATAATATTGAATGTGAACTCATTTTTTTGAAGATCTTTCATCGGGTTTAATACCGAAATATGCTCTATTGCGCTTGCCGCAACTTCTTGACCCTTGCCGATATTTCTTAGGGCTGTGCCTTTAATTGCTAAATTATTTGCTTCGGTCGCCCCGCAGGTAAATACAATTGTTGTCGGATCTTCGGCATTTATAAGTACCGCGACTTTACTACGAGCTTCCTCTACAGCGGCTTTGGCGGTCAATCCCGCAGCATGTAAAGATGAAGGATTGCCGTAGCTATCTTTTAGGTATGGCATAGCAAAGTCCAACACTCTTGGATCAATTGGCATTGCTGAAATCTGGTCTAAATATATTCGTTCCATATTATATCACTAAAACCATTGAGTTGCTTCGGCATCAAGAGTTAAATCGTTCAAGGTTGCCGCGCCCACGATCTTCACACCGGGTCGTAATTCGACTTTTTCCCAACCCAACATCTGCTTGGACGCTTCACACACTAAAATCTCGATCCCCATTTCTAGAGTTTTATCGATCAATTCGCCAACACTTGGAAACTTCCCCAGCTTGATCTTTTCAGCCTCACCGGGTAACAATATTTTTAACCCCATTCCTAAATAATAGACTTTTGGTTTGAGATCCATAGCTTTAGCTGTTTGTGCTAAAATTAATGGTGAATATTGTCTCTCGGGTTGGTCGCTCGTTTGCACATATAATATGAATTTCTCGTCTTTCATTTTTTCACCTCATATACTACTTTGTCTTTTTTATATAAAAGGTTAAAATTGTACCTTCTTTGGTATATTTCAATAATTCATGACCAGTGCGTTTTGACCATGCTTTAATATCTTCTTCTGCAGCTGGGTCATCTGCTTCAACCTTTAAAATTTGGCCAATTTCAATTGAATCGATCTTCTCTTTGGTCTGAGCTATCGGTAATGGACAGTATAACCCAATACAGTCTAACTCCTCATCGGATGCGATTTCTTCAGACATTCTCTAATCATCTCCTTATCTATTGTTTTTTCAAGTTTTCTGCTAATTTTTTACCTATATTCTTTACGGTCTCTAATTCATCTTCATCTGGAATATATTTTATTTTCATACCTTCTTCAGGCAACTCCCATTTAAGATCTTTCATGATCTCTTCAATTTGTTTTACTGCCTGACCGCCCCATCCAAACGACCCAAACGCAAATCCAGTTCTATCTTTCGGTTTCAAGCCTTTCATATAAGTCAATAACGCACCCAAAGACGGGAGCATACCATTATTTAGGGTCGGAGAGCCGATCAAGATCAATTTTGAGGTTATAAGATCGGTCATAATATCAGATATATGGTTGGTCTTGAGATTGCGGATCGTAACCGGTACTTCCGCCTCGCATAACCCTTCTTTCAATTTATGTGCCATTTTTTCTGTTGAACCCCACATTGAATCGTAGATGATCAAGGCTTTGGCCTCAGTTGCATTTGTAGACCATTTTCCATATTCTTCTAGAATTTTTGGGATCAATGAACGCCAGATCATACCGTGACTCGGGCCGATCATATCAATTTCCAAGCCACCAAGAGCTTGAAGAGCTTTCTGAACCTGGTCACCGTATGGTAAAACGATATTTCCATAATACTTAGCCGCCTCTTCCTTTAAGATCTCCCACCCGATCTCATCATCGAACCTTTTAGACGAAGCTATATGCTGACCGAACGCGTCGTTTGAAAGTAATAGTTTATCTTCTGGGATATATGTAACCATATTATCAGGCCAATGAACCATAGGTGTATGGACAAAAGTCAAGTTTCGTTTACCGATATTCAGTGTATCCCCCGATTTAACAACCTGAAGATCCCAGTCCTTTTTAAAATGTCGGGTGAGTCCTTTTTCACCTTGGGTTGAGGTGATTATCTTTGCCTTTGGTGCATATTCGAGGATCTTCGGTAGTGATCCCGAATGATCCATTTCTACATGGTTAGAAACAATATAGTCTATCTTCGATGGATCAATGTGCTCTTGTATTCTTGCCAACATTTCATCGAATAGATAGTGTTTTACTGTATCCACCAGTACGGTCTTTTCATCCAAAATTAGGTAAGCGTTATAAGTTGAGCCACGTTGGGTTAGATATCCATGAAATTCTCTAATATCCCAATCGATAGCCCCTACCCAATAGATATCCGGCTTAAGCATTACTTTCTCCAATTCATCACACCCTAACCAATTCGATGTTTATTCTACCTTTTTAAAATCATCTTTACCTGCCCCGCAAACCGGACATACCCAATCCTCTGGTAAATCATCCCAATCCGTTCCTGGATTCACACCGCTATCAGGGTCGCCTTTCTCGGGGTCATATATATATCCACAGACTATACATTCATATTTATCCATGTTTCTCAACTCCCAATTTTATTGATTCTTCTGTTTCTTCAAACAATCTTCACAGATACCCTTAAAATATCCGTGAACTTCATCAATATGATGTTTACCTTTCAAAACAGTTTCAAGATGAGGGCACTGGATGTCAATATCTAATAAAGCACCACAATTTTTGCATAAAAAATGATGGTGTACTCCCCCCTCAAAATCGTATCTTTGCTCGGATTTTGAGATAGTAAGTACCTGTATGATATTATGTTTTTTAAGGATTTCTAAGGCGTTATATACAGTAGTTTTTGATAGAGACGGATTATTTCTTTTCAAGTCACGATAAATTTTATCTGCAGTCGGATGAGTCATATTATTATCTAAATATTTCAGGATAACTAACCGTTGTGGTGTGACTTTCAAGTCGTTCTTTTTCAGAATATCAACGTAATTTTTCAAGATGACCCCACTTAACACTAATTTCTAGGTTGTAATCATCACAGAATAGGGTTTAATACAGTTTAGGTATTTATAGTTTATTGTTCACTACCGGTAGCAACCCCATGGCTAAATTAGAGACACCTTCGGAAAGGCGAAGGGCGAAAGGGTATAGCTTCCGCCTATCGACTGTCGCCTCTCGCCTATTAAATAACATATGCCTTGCCGTGTATATAGTTAACTCTAACCCTAATGTAAACTGAGAACAAAAATTAGTGAGTTGAAACTAGCGGTATTTCCTATATTTATCAAGAAGAAAACAGATCTTATTGCAGGTATCCTGGGTAAGTTTTTCATTCTTCAGCATAGATTTGGTATAATCCTTAGCTTCTTTGAGCGAGATCCTGCTGCCTTTGGCAACTATATTGGCAATGTATGGTCTGGCCTCATCCACTGAAAACCCGGCCTCGTCAAAAATTTCCCCAACATCATATTTAAATGGTGTTTCACGCCGCAAGTCGAGCATTGCAACACGTTGATATTCACTGCTTCGCATCTTGCCTTTTGTTTGACGATCTCCTTTCCTATACCTTTGACCTCTTGATATCACAAATACAACTCCTATACCATCCTCAATGGTGTATCCAGTACTCATACTTATCCATATGCCAAATTAAATAAATAAATAAAAAAAGAAATAAAAAAAATAAGAATTGGACTTCAATATCAAATAAATTATAAGATCTTAACATTGATAGCTTGTGGTCCTTTTGGTGAATCCTCAATATCGAATTCAACTTTGTCACCTTCACGCAGGTTCGTATCCTCAGGTAGAGCGTTTCGATGAACGAACACATCTTTGTGATCTTCAACTTCGATAAATCCAAAGGATTTCATGTTGTTAAACCATTTTACAGTGCCTTCCACATAAGTCACCTCCTCAGAAATCTAGTTCTGATATTTTAAAGAAAAAATAAAAATTAAAAAAACGAAGTAGAACCAAAATTAGAATCTTTCTAAGAGGTAACAAGCGTTTTAACTTTTATCTTAACTTATTGGTTCTAATAAACTTACTAATATAACTACTTTTCTGTCTCGAATAAGCGAGGGTAGAGGCATACAGCCCATCAAAAACTGACAGTAAATCGGAAAATTTCTATTAACTAATTATTTTTTTTCTGATCTCTAAACCATGAATGCACACGACTTTGGCGTAACTATTGCAAAATTCAAATCCAAAACCCCAACTTTGGAAAAGCCGAAGGGTTTTTCAAGGCAAGGCAACTTGGCGAAGCAAGTTGCCGTAGACCCAAATACTACAAAACAAACCCAAAATCCCAATTTCAAAAAACATTACGACAACGGGTTTGGGTTTTGAAGTTTGAGTTTTGGATTTAAAACGTGTTGATTCGTGGTTCCGAATTCATGATCTGAATAGCAGAAAAATATATAAGCTATAATGACCTATAATATACTATGGCAACTACAATTCAAATTAGCGAGAAATTGCATTCCGAATTGAGCAATCGTAAGTTTTATGATAGAGAATCATTTGAGGAAGTGATCTGGGATATGATAGAAGATTCTCGAGAACTAAATGAACAAACAAAAAAAGAACTTAAAGAAGCTCGTGCAGAGATAAAAGCTGGCAAGGTTCATCGACTTTCAAAGGTTAAGAACGAGCTGGGATTATGACCTATGAGATATTGTTCTCAGATAAAGCCTTTAAACAATTGAAAAAAATAGAACGAAAGATCCAAGAGCGAATTTTTGCAGTATTGGAACGGATCAGAATAAGACCCGAGAAATACGTGACCAAACTCGTTGGCGATCCTGGTTATAAATTACGGGTTGGCGATCATAGAGTTATTTTAGATATAGAGAAAAAACAATTATTGATTCTTGTAATAAAAATTGGACATAGAAAAAAGATCTATAAATAGTTAATAAAGAAAATTCTAAACTGGTTGAATTGGCTGAAACTGAAGAAGTTGAA
>CBDVCJ010000234.1:0-6650 GCA_965372445.1 uncultured Thermoplasmata archaeon
AGTACCGACAAAGTTGGCGTTCCCAGCTCCGAATATCGAGTCGATTTTAAAAGCTGTGAAATCGCTTGGATATAAACCAGTACTTGAACGCGAAAAAAGATATCCTAAGCGATGGTGGCGTAAAGAATGTGGAAGAATTCTTGTTACTCGAAAAGGTGTATCAAAAACCAAAATGTTGATCAACATTGCTAAAAGAATGAAAAAATTGGCCTCTAAGAATGATTGATTATCCAATCACTATTGAATGAATATTAATGGTATTTTTATTGGACTTTACGGATCATCACATCAATTATTTATCTTGAGGTGTATCAACTTCCTCTACGAGCTTTTTACCGGTTGAGACACTGTCAATTGAATGTATCGCACCGCCACAGGATTTTATGACCTTTTCTACATTTGTGAAATTTATGCTCTCTCCTTCGATTGTAATTTTGATACTCTCTGTATCCTGATCGACTTCGTCGAGAGAA
Source organism: uncultured Thermoplasmata archaeon (assembly GCA_965372445.1). Lineage (GTDB taxonomy): Archaea > Thermoplasmatota > Penumbrarchaeia > JAEHCK01 > CBDVCJ01 > CBDVCJ01. The sequence continues at coordinate 474 of CBDVCJ010000234.1, forward strand.
CAGTTTACACCGGAAATCCCTTTTAAAACACTTAGCCTCTGCGATATATTAATAATTGTTGGGTTACGTGATTTCAAAACATCCAAAACCAATCGTTTTATCGCGCTCGACAATTACTTTAACTCTCCCTATTTTTACTCCCTATGGGATACCTGTTTATTTCTTTATTGTGATTGTAGTATTAAAAAGTTGTGGATAAACCCCATTTAGTGGTAAGTGGTAAGACTATAAATATTGCCTACTTAGATTAGAGATTCTAGATTTGAGATTTGAGATCCCCCCAACCCCCACCTATCGGCTAACTCTAATCTCCAAACTCTAATCTCCAATCCACCATGGTAATCATATAACGATCTTACCACTTATTGTGCGATTTTCCACATATTGAGAAATTCAATTACCAAATTCCGCGAAGAAATAACTTATTTAATGGAAAACACCATTTCGAATCGATGAAGATAATTTCGGTCGTCGGTGCCAGACCTCAATTCATTAAGGCTGCCGCAGTTTCCAAGGAGCTAAAAAAAGAGCATAACGAAATTTTAATACATACCGGCCAACATTATGACGAAGAATTATCCCAGGTATTTTTTAAGGATCTGAAAATTTCAACCCCCAAATATAATTTAGAGGTTGGCTCGGGCTCTCATGGTATACAAACTGGTAAGATGTTAGTCGGTATCGAAAATGTGCTGTTGAAAGAGAAACCGGATTATGTAGTGGTTTACGGCGATACGAACTCGACACTTGCAGGGGCATTGGCAGCCGTGAAACTTCAAATACCGATCGCACACGTTGAAGCTGGGTTAAGAAGTTTTGATTGGCGGATGCCGGAAGAAATTAATCGGGTATTGACAGACCACATGTCAAAGTTATTGTTCTGCCCCACGCAAACGGCGGTCAAGAATCTTGAGCTTGAAGGAATTGAAAATGGTATAAATAATGTGGGCGATGTAATGTATGATATTCTTTTGACAAATATCCAAAGATCAAAAACCTCACAAATTTTAAAGCAATTGGACCTTACCCCGAGCTCATATTTATTGGCGACCATCCACCGCCAGGAAAACACCGACCTACAAGCTAATCTTACCAATATTGTGAATGCATTTATTAGCTCACCCGATTTAATCGTGTTTCCGGCACATTTCCGCACTATAAAGTTTCTGAACAAGTATGGTTTGGCCAAGAAATTAGAGCGATCTCAAAATGTTAGGTTAATAAACCCAATTGGATATCTGGATTTTTTACAATTAATGGCAAATGCCTCCAAGATCTTAACGGATTCCGGCGGCATCCAGAAAGAGTCCTATATTTTAAAAGTGCCTTGCATTACCCTCAGAGAAAATACGGAATGGGTGGAAACGATAAACGAAGGGTGGAATGTGTTAGTAGGTACCGATATTGACAAATTAATTGATGCGATCCAAAATTTCAAACCAACGAAACGGACTAAAAAGCTATTTGGTGACGGTAAAGCGAGCTTGAAAATTAGCGAAATATTGGGGAAACAGCTTTAATTATTAATTTATAAAATTGAGTACTTTTTTTAAGAAATATAGTAATATTATATATATAAACTGTAATAATAACTTGAATATCCAAAATAATATCCTACTATATTGTATACTATTTATCACACATCAAGATTGTTCATTGAGAGCTCGATATATTCAAAAATTTCTGTCGTATCTTCCAGCATTATCTTTGCATCCTTATCACTTAGTTTATTTTTATCACACTGGGCATTAACTTCGTTTACAAACGCACCAAGTACATTTTTCGCAGCATTGAGTTCATTATACGCATTATGAAATCTTCCAACTTGATACCAGTCAAGAGCTTTTTCAATATGTCTATCTACATGTTCAATTTTAATTATTAACGACTGTTCGCCTAATTCATAGACATACGGAAGTAGTGTGCTTTCTTTTAACGAAATCGCATTATTGATTGTATTTCCAACCTCAAGAAGTGGCTTGGCAGACCATGCATCTTCGTCGCCATCACCTTCCACATCTACTTTTGCTCGTGGTAAATAATATCTTCCAGACATTAAAGGTGGTGTTGTTAATTTATAGTGTAAACCCGTTGAATGCCATATAGTAGCATTATGAATGTCGGTTCTAGATCCTTGTTCGAGATCTATATTCCATACTATAGTGGTTGTACCGTCATAATTTTCTAAAATCCGGCTCGGTTTAGGTTCATAATCAGATGCGGTATATCCCTCCGGAATGATATCGATAACACTCACTCCTGTAGCGTTAATAAACCCTATATTTGTCACTGTTAGTGTTATTTCGAACTCGCGCGCTCCAGGTAATATAAGTTCTGTCCATAATGGTGTCTTGCCGACAACCAAAGTCGGATTATCATTTTGATACCGCCATATTAAATTTTGTGTAGTGCGATTATAGTCTATGTCAATAAGCTCAATTAGAGTCTTTGGTAATATCTCACCGCCTAGCGTAATTTCCACATAGGCTGTTGCATATTCATTATTTTCAGTACACCACCACGGCGTGAGATCTTGATATTGAGGTAAGGTCGTCAAATACCCATACAAGTAGCTAAAGGATTCTCCAGGCGCGATTATTCTATAAGTTAATGCGCCATCTTGTGTCGTTTTTATTGAACTGGAATTGTCTAATGGATGCGGATTCAATAACATTGCATATTCATCGATAATCACAGGTACCAAACCTGTATTGGTCACATTAAAATAAGCGCCATAACTTGAAATGGTAATATATTCTTTTGCATATGCCTCCCAGATATTCATTGGTACTACCGTGGTCGGATCATAAGTATTTGATTCTGCAGTTGTTTTTACATTGAGTTGACTAATACAGATGAATACAATGACTATAAATACAATTGTTTTTAATGATGGTTTAATCATTTATATTTCCCTCCCGGAAATATTCTTGGAATATTAATATAATATTATTAATTTATATAAATAATTTCTGGTTGAACATTGAAAATGTTGCAATTTATCCATTTTGATCAATAAATCATCAACTTTTTGGTTGCGGATGAATTTACCCCGTGGATAGTAAAACTTTTTTTTCCCTATAGTAATTTCAATGATTTATATTATGGTAGAGCCAAAGTTAGTTGTGAGTTGTGGCAATTTAGGTGATAGGTTCTAAGACACGGGTCCGAGGTCCGATTTCTTATTATTTTCTTTGGTCCTAGGTCCTAAGTCCATTTAATAATTCTTTGGGACTTTGGACACAGGACTAAATGGCTATTCATAATCAAGGACTTCGGACAATATGCCTAATATCTACCACCTATCACCTACCACCTTAAAATAGCTCACCACTAAAAAATTGCGCTTCCATTCAATCTTTTTGCGAAGCAATTTTTTTAGTAATATAGCTAACATCCACCAAACATTTATAATACAGATTTGTATTCTAATTACTGGTTGTTATGAAAGCGGTGATACCTGCAGCTGGATTGGGCACCAGATTTTTACCTGCAACTAAAGCCCAGCCAAAGGAAATGTTGCCCGTAGTGGATAGACCGACTATCCAATTCGTAGTCGAAGAGGCAATGGAATCCGGTATAAATGATATTTTAATTATTACCGGTAAAGGTAAGCGCAGTATTGAAGACCATTTTGATAGAGCAATCGAATTGGAATCTATGTTGGGTGAAAAATACACTGACTTGGCGGACTTAAAGAGTCTAATAAATATTATAGCTAAATGTTCTATTTTTTATATACGTCAAAAATCTCCCAAGGGTTTAGGCCACGCTGTACTCTGTGCCCAAGAACATATAGGTAACCAGCCTTTTGCTGTTATGCTCGGTGATGATATAACCTTAAATGGTACTCCATGCATGCAGCAATTAATTGCGGCTTATGAACGATATAAAGGCAGTGTAATAGCAGTTGAAAGGTTACCACCCGAAAGGATCGTTAATTACGGTGCGGTAAAGGTCGAGCCAATAAGGCCCCGGGAGAAGAATAATGAATTAAAGGGAAAGGTATATCGAGTAATGGATATAATAGAAAAACCCAAGCTCGATGAAATTCCATCTGATCTGGGGGTAATTGGACGATATATACTCACACCTAGAATTTTTAAATGTCTTAAACAAACCGAACCGGGTTTGAAAGGTGAGCTCCAACTCACTGATGCGATCAAGCTCCTGATGGAGACCGAAGAGGTTTATGCATTGGAATTCCAAGGTAGAAGATTTGATATCGGGTGTAAATTAGATTGGATCAAGGCGAACATAATATTATCCTTAGAGCGTGAGGGACTCGGTGAGGAATTAAGAATCTTTTTAAAGGATATTATTTAATCAATTGGTGCTTCTACTAATTTGGCGGAAGCAGAATTTTTTTCTATGTTTTAATGGCGATTTTTAGTGGCAAGTTTGGGATGTAGTATGTGGACACTCACTTCGTTCGCTTGTGGTATGTGGGAAGATATTAGAAGCAAGAAGATGGAAGCTAGAGCCAATTAATCTCTATCTTCCATTTTCTATCTTCAATTGTCTTGGTATTTCCACACACCACAGACCACAGCCCCATCTTGCCACTATAATAACTATCTTTACCTAAATTCGGAGAAGAAACAAAATAAGTTTTATAATATAATAGCCCAATCTCATTAAGGCAATATTTTATAAAGAAAAACGATATTTAGAATTAGCCGTTTATGGTATTGAATCCTATTACGATAGGTAAAATGAATATACTATTTAAAAAGGTGGATAAAATTGCCACTAATGAAATTCAAGTTAGATTATAAGTATATGAACGTTTCGTTACTTAAAGCAAGGAAGTTTTTAAGAGGTCTGTTTTTAGCAACAGAAACCAAATTTAAATATAAACATATTGTACCGATAATGAGATGAGGTGAATATAATGACCGTTTCATTAAAAAAGATATTAGAATTCTTAGAAGGCGAAAAGTATGAAATCTTAGGAGAAAAGAACCTTGAAATTAATCGTGTATATCCTCTAAAAGAAGCAGTTAAAGGGGACCTTTCTTTTTGTAATTATTTAGTACCAAAAGGATTAGAAATGATTAAAGAATCTAATGCAAGTATAATAATTGCCAGCGACAAATTAATAAATGAGGAGATAGAAATTCCAGGGAAGACCCTAGTGTTCGTTACTAATCCACGATTAATGTTTATGAGGATATTCGAGAAATTCTTTACTCCTAAAAAAGCCGAGGGAATTCATCCTACAGCGAAAATTGGAAAGAGCTGTGTGATTGCCGAGAACGTTTTAATCAAAGAATATGTTATTATAGGCGACAATGTTACAATCGGTAATAACTCACAGATATATGCAGGCGTTTATATTTGGGATAATGTTCGGATAGGAAAGAATGTAACTATTCATGCGGGATCTATAATTGGTGCAGATGGGTTCGCCTACGAGCGTAATGAAAGAGGGGAATTAGAGAAATTCCCTCATATCGGTGGAGTGATTATAGGAGACTCGGTTGAAATTGGCGCCAATACATGTATTGACCGTGGAACAATGACTGACACTGTCATAGGTACAGGGACAAAAATTGATAACCTAGTTCATATTGCTCACAACGTCCAGATCGGAAAGAATTGTGTAATCGTAGCACTAAGCCTTATTGGTGGAAGCACAAAAATAGGAGATTATTCATGGATCGCTCCATGTGCATGCATTCGCGATGGTTTATCAATAGGTAAGAAAGCCACTGTTGGGATGGGGGCAGTTGTTACAAAAAACGTAAATGATAACACAATTGTTTATGGGGTCCCAGCAAAACCAAAGGTCTAGGAGAAATAATATGAATAATGAATCGATTAAAATTTTAAAAAAGATTATTAATTTTACATATGATGACTATATTATTCTTTTAAAATATCTCAAAGATTATTATAATATCATACCTTTCGAAGAATATAAACGTACTTCTCCTCCAAAACTTATTTTAAGACATGATATAGATGTCTCGTTAATCCCTGCCCTTCGAATGGCTGAAATTGAGAATAGATTTGGAATTCACTCAACTTACTTTGTCATATTTTCGGAAAGATTCTACAATCCACTTGAAAAATCAAATCTCCAAAAACTGAGAAAAATATCTGAAATGGGGCATGAAATTGGCCTTCACTATGATTCTCTTCAATACGAAGATTATGATCAACCTTTTAATG
>CBDVCJ010000235.1:0-6600 GCA_965372445.1 uncultured Thermoplasmata archaeon
CAACTTGACGAAGTAAGTTGCCGCAGCCGTAAAAAAGCCGAAGGGTTTTTTAGGGTGAGGTAATTTGCGGAGCAAATTACCGCAGGGGTAAAAATTCTGTAAAGAATTTTTAGCCCGAGGTAATGAACGAAGTTCATTGCCGCAGACCCCTAAATTATATCGATCTTTTGGCGATTGGGATTTCATGTGCCAATAATAGAGAAATTACATGTTGGTGACTAAATTGGAGTTGAGCAGCACAATCAAACAGAGCCTCCCGCTATTGATCATATGCGGCGTAGGAGGAATTCTTGCAGGTTCGGTATTCGGTAATATGACCGAATTACTACAGACCCTGCCAGGTTTGATCGTGCTGATCCCGGCACTAATGAACCTAAAAGGCAACATCGATATAACTCTCGGCTCCAGGTTAGGCAGCGCAGCCCATATGGGGTTGATATCGGTCGATGAATTATGGAACAAGGAGTTCCGTGAAAATATTAGTGCCGCTTTCATCTTAACGGTGTTCATGGCGGTTATTGCCGGTGTGTTCGCTTATATTACATGTTTGATCTTCGGGCTGCAACATATCAACCCGCTGATTTTGATCGCGATCGCGGTTCTCACTGCGATCCTGGCCGGTATAATCTTGATCTTCAGCACCATTCTTTTAATAATTCTAGCGTTCAAGCGCGGCTATGACCCGGATAATATAACTGCACCAGCCCTGGCGACAATCGGTGACCTGATCACTCTCGGCTGCCTGTTCTTGATCACTTACTTATTTGCGGGGATGATCTAAATGACCGTCTACAGCGCCAAAAAAATAATAAAAGAAAGTGCACCCCTGCTGGTCTTCCTGCTCGCCCTGGAGATCCTGGTCGGCCAATTACTTAATTCCCAAAAAAGTTTGATCACCATCCCGTTGATACTAGCCTTGATCCCGGTGATCAACGGCGTTGGCGGTAATATTGGCGGGATATTAGGCGCCCGGCTCGCCTCCGGACTGCATACCGGTGTTATAGATGCTAATTTGAAAGGCAAAGAGCTTCGTGAGAATCTTGCCGGCGCTTTTATCTTAGGCATTATCGCGTTCAGTGTACTAGCCTTTTTAATTTATTTGATCTTGCCAATTGCTGGGATAGGTGTTGATGTTATTGGGTTAGAAAAATTAATTCTTATCATGATAGGGTCTGGCTTGATACTCACGATAACTCTCATCGGCCTGAGCATCCTGGCCGCGTTTTATTCGTTCAAGCGCGGGCTTGACCCTGATAACTATGTTATACCCATAGTAACCACCAGCGGCGATGTGCTGGGCATTTCATCTTTGATATTTATTGTGTATCTTATTGGAATTTAAAAAAAAAACAACAGGTGAATAAAATATGGCGAAATTAAGACTGCATAAATATCGTAAAAAGGAATTTGAGGAAATAGAGTATAAACCGACAAGTGTAAAGGATCTATTGACCGAAATGAAAGATACTTCGGAACTGATCGTAGATCTAGCGTACTCGGCCGTGAAATTCGACAGCGAAGATATGGCAAAGGAAGTGCGCGAGCTCGAGTTCAAAATGGATAAGTTACTGTACCAGATCCGGCTGGCTGCGATGCTGGCCGCGCGCACACCTAAAGACGCCGAACAGCTCTCAGGGATCTTGCAGGTTGCATCTGCTGCCGAGAATATCTCGAACGCCGCCGGCGATATTGTCGACTTAGTAGAGAGCGAGATCGAGATCCGATCATTTCTGCCGTTCGTTTTGAAAGACGCCGATGAAAAGATCAAGCCCGTAACCGTAGTGGAAGGCTCGACGATCGATAGACGTCTCATCGGCGAGCTCCGTGTCGAATCCGAGACTGGCGCCAGGATCATCGCGGTGAAACGCAATAAAAAATGGTTCTACGACGTCGAAAAGACCTTCAAGATCAAAGCTAATGATACCTTAATTGTTCGCGGTGTTGAAGATGGACTTTTAGAATTTCAAAAATATGCCGAAGCTAAATTGAAATGGCCGAGCTTTCACCCGATCGACGAGGGGGGTGAGTAATTGCAAAAAATCGAAGATCTATTTTTAGAAATGAAGGATACCTCAGAGCTTATGGTCGATCTGGCCTATTCAGCTTTACTTTTTTACGATAAGAAAATCGCAGAGGAAGTCTACCATCTCGAAGATACGGTCGACGGGCTGTATCTCCGCATCCAGCGCCATGCAGTCACCAAAACCTCCAAAAGTAATCCAGATGTCGCGCTTGCGTTGATAAGATTGGCAGACAGTATCGAGTCAATAGCCGATTCTGCACGCGAGATCGCTGATGTGGTACTGCGCGATATCGAGCCACACCCAATTCTCAAAATGAGCATTCGCGAATCCGATGCAATTATTACTTGTGCAAATATCAAGCCCACATCGATATTGGTAAATAAAACTCTTGGCAAGCTAAGATTAGCCTCTGAAACTGGCATGTGGGTCATTGCAATTCGCCGTGGCAAGAAATGGATATTTGGCCCTGATGAGAATACCAAGGTCAAAAGCGGCGATGTGTTATTAGCCCGTGGCCCCAAGGAAGGTGAAAAGATATTGATCAAGGTCGCCAAAGGTAAATTGAGGAAATTATGATCTTAAGTTATATGTATGTCATTTCGATGAAAAATAGTGCAAAATAACTACAATCAATAAACAGTGCCTCATTTATAATATAGGACCGCAGCGCAACCTACGACGATTTCTTCTTGATCTTTTCAAATACCGACGGTAAATGCACAAAATATGTACCGTCTTTTTGCACAATGATCGGGCTCTCTTCTAATAACCGTTTTAGGTCGATCTCATATACGCCCGGCTCAACGATATTAATTATTTCAGGTTCGATCTCTTTGACCTTTATTCTGGCCTCTGCGGGTTTCGGCACTTTTTTGGCCCTCGGTACCTTGCGGCGCTTGAGCGGTTTACGGTGTGTGGTGCGGATCGGCTTGAGCTTGGCTTTAACCTTATCTTTAACACTTTTCTTAACTTCGGTCTCAACCATTTTCGCCGGGCCGGGTTCGACATCTTTCTCCACTGATTTAACCATCGGCGGACCTTTAGGCTCTTGCTCAACTTCGGCTTGCTTTGACGGTTTTACCCGGATCCATTCTTCACCTTTTGGCCGGCCCAACTCGGCATGATCATCCGACGTATATTTTTTAAATGGCTCACGCTGTGTCAACATATCGCGTATCAAACTTTTTACATCACGGTTGGCTTGCTCTTTCAAAACTTCGCGTTGATCTGATGAAATCGGCTGCTCAGAATAAAAAAATCTCTTGCCCCCACAATCCGAACAGCCTTTTAAGATCTCAGGTGAACCGCTCGGAAAAACCTTTCCGCATTGTAAACATTGGTGCGGCATCATCACTCCTCTTCTTTTATTCTTTTATTTATATATCCACGCCTTTCATTATCATTTTCAGCATCTTCGGAGGTATCTGAGTCTTCATTATCGCGTGTCTCACCTTCTAAGTCCTCCGGCTCATTTTCCTGCGGCTCTTCGCGCTCCTCAATATCGTCTGGTTCCGCGGAGGATAAATCTTCGGTCTCTGCTTCCACTTCCTCGACCGGCACCGCTAACGGCGGCGCGTCGCCCTGTTCACTTATGATCTTCTTACCCGTCAATATCATTGCCTGAACCATCGTACCGTCCTTATGGATAGTTTTTAATAAATCTGCCGGGCCAATAACTGTCATTCTCGGTAATCTGACCCTTCTTAGCAACTTATCCAACCAACTTCCCCTGCGGATATCCTCAGAAGAGTAGGATTGCATCTCAATACCAATAAATGTATCTTGGTCTATTGCCGACATTGTGGCTTTAATTAAATTTATCTCCTCAATTGCGGTCAGGCCTCGCTCAAGAACCAGAACTGTGCCTCTTCGAACCTCATCCAAAATAAACGTAAGCTTTTCATCAGAGCTCATATCATCAAGTTTGCGGCTGGAGATCAGGTTGATCTTCACTCCTTCCGACTCTTGAAACTCTTCCATAACCAACTCACCAACTCATCTGAAATATTTAACCATAGTTTTGTATAGATTTTCGATATTATATCCCGTAAGTGCACTTAATGGAATTACCGGGTGCTGCGGAAACGCGGTTTTGAGCGTCGCCGGCGAGGATTCCTCCAGGTCGATTTTGTTGGCGACTATAACCACCGGCAGTTTGCGCGCTTCGAGATTGCCGAGGATCGTGATATTGACCTGAGTGAACGGGTCGTCCGTGGCATCCATAACCAACAGCACGCCATCCACATCTTCCAACCACTTGATCGCCTCGATCACACCTTCAGTCGCCTCTTTCGCGCGTTTACGGCCCGCTTGCTCGTCCAACCCGTAACTTTCAACGAATTGATGAAAATCAACTTTGGTGGCGATGCCCGGTGTGTCAATGATATCAAAAGTCACCTTCGAACCTTCACTCTCAATGATAACTTCCTTCTTTTCGGATGCTTGGCGGGTTTCATGCGGCACTTCCGAGACCGAGCCCATGACCTCACCCAGCCAATCACGAGTGATACGATTAGCTAACGTGGTTTTACCCGCATTAGGTGGTCCGTAAATACCAATGCGTAAATGTCGCTTCTTAAAAATCTTTCTCAGCCATTGTCCGAACTTCGCTAGTATTCCCATCCAGAGTTAGCCTCCAAAGGTGTCAAATATGGTTCTCTATTTTAGGATATGATAGATACGTGTTTATCCTTTATAAAATTATTTCAGATATGGCGTTACCAGGCGATATTATGTTAACATCTTAGGTCATAGGTTAATGTCAAAGGTCGAATGTCCAAAGTCGCGGGTAAAATATGCCTGTGGATTAAATAATGCTTATTTTACCTTTGGTGTTTCGTCCTTTGGACTTCAACACCGAAGGTCCTTAATCGGGAAAGGGGAAATGGGAAAAGGGAAACGAAACATAAAGTTCGTCTCCCGTCTCCCGTTTCCCGGCTCCCGATACTCCCGAATTTGACAATATATATTTTACTCCCGATACTCCCGTTGCTCCCGCCAAATATCGCTAATTATCATTTAATAACAAAATTTAATATCAACTTATTCTTTACCATTCCTTCCCAAAGTATCTCAAATAAAAGTGCGATATCCGTAATGGATATATATTATATACATTATAACTAACAAATTCGAAGACATGGGGGGGCCCGTAGCTTAGCCTGGTGGAGCGTTTGGCTCATAACCAAATGGTCGCCGGTTCAAATCCGGCCGGGCCCATTTAAGGCAATGAATATTTAAATAAGATTACATTAAGCCCTTTATAAGGATATTAACGCTAACCATATAACATAGGAGTTGAGAAAATAGCAGAAGAACCCGCAGACGAGTCCGATAACGGATCTAAGGACGAGTTACCCGCCAAAACAAATGTTGTTACCATAATTACCCATTCTGATTGTGATGGTGTATTATGTGTTGCAACGATATTAAAAGCCTTAAGTTCAAAACCACCCGCAGAGACCATATATCGTGTATTTTTCACAACGCCCACCAATATCTTTAATACGGTGGCAGAAAGCATCCCACCGATACCGCCCGGCAAAAACGCGTTCTCAATAGGTGAATTATACGTTTGCGATCTAGCAGTCCACCGAGATTCATTATTAGGCTCGACGATCTTTGATAGTGTGGTCTGGGTGGACCATCACGAACAGGGATTTATTGTTAATGAACTTGCACAAGAACTGGATAATGTAACTTTGATAATTGATTCGGAAACCAATAGCGCTGCCGAATTGTTATCTAAACATTTCGAATTCAGTTCGGGCCTTGAAAATATCGCAAATGAAATCGACACAAACAATATAACAACCCCCGAAGATGAACGCTTGCGTGAGGTTGTCGGGGCAATAAAAATGAAACATTCCAGCAATCCCAATATATTATCGCAGAATCTATTTGAACTGGCCCAAGAGTGTTCGGAGGATATACAAAAAATCACAGATAAAAAATATAACCCGATGCTCGAGGAATATCATAACTGGCTAAACGGTGTAGAAGAACTCATCACGAACAAGTTAGCGATCCACGAGATTAACGAAAAAAATGTTGCACTTTTCGAAACCCATGAATTAGCGCCGGTCTATGCTGTCTTTAATACTTTAAAAGACCATGAAAAAGCACCGTTCGATCTTATCGCGATCTTAACACATAAACCGGGCATGAAAAAAGACCGAAGCTCGATCGGCAAGCCACTGACGACAATTGAGTTTAGAACCCATACGGATCTCAATGTCTATGAAATTGCCAAAAGTTTTGGTGGCGGCGGCCATAAATATGCAAGCGGCGCCGAGGTCATTGACGGTATGAAAGGCGACGAATTTTTGAAAAAGATCGAAGCGTCGGGACTAATTTGATAACTTATTTTCTTTATTAGGGGTCAGGAGTTAGGGAACTTATTGTCTATATATCATGGATTCCAGATTCCAGTTTTCTAATGGCTGACCAATAGGAAGACGAGGGTTATTTTCTACGAAAATACCCGAGGTGTGTGCTTGAACTTCGTTCATTCCCACACTGGAGGCTGGAAGTAAGACGATAGAGTTAAATTTCTAGTTTCTATCTTCTAACTTCC
>CBDVCJ010000236.1:0-6579 GCA_965372445.1 uncultured Thermoplasmata archaeon
CCTCTAATTTGAAAATCCATTCGGATTTCCAAATTGGGAGTTTATTGGTAGTATTATTACAAATGCTCGCCTTACGCCTCACGATACGAACTTCGAAACCGCAACCGAACTTCCTAGGCTCGCAAATTGTCTTTCAAATTGTTCAATAATACCTGAGACTTGTCACGTGCACGTTCCAGGCATTGGTTAGCATTCTCAACTAGAAATCCCAAATATTCGTCATCAGGATAAATTTTATTTTTTTGCGCGATCGGCACATCCACACGTTCAGTGCTCAATATTTCAACAGTTATCTTTTCGAAATCAGAATCACTTGATCTGGCGCGCTGCTCCTTCAACGACCTGATGGAGGAATATTTGAACCCCGAGCTATCCGCTAAATTTCTGAGTTTGCCGGCGGCTTCGATGGTTCTGCAAATTACATGGATTATCGGTGATTGAGCAAGTAAATAGACCACACCATTTCCCGACCATTTTTCTATAGCTTCACGTACCTGCGCGAGTGTTACAGGCTCGTGCCATTTACCGAGTACCGTCGAGCGCTCTTTATCGCCGAGCTTGGGGAGCTCGAGCACCTGGACCCGGCCGGAGCAGCTGCTGGTAGTGCAATAATCGGGATGCGAATTAATTGCCTCTATTATTGGCAAAATTTGCGTGTCAACCAACCCATTCTTTATTTTCGTTGCAAGTTCTTGCATATTGTGGTCTTTATCCCAAGTCATTTAACAATTTCCTCCATATTAATGATAAAGGATTAAGAACGGATTCGAGATTCCAGTTAATTGGGGAATGGGAAGTCGGATGTCAGAAGGCGGAAGTCAGAAATTTAGCTCTGACTTCTGGTGTGGGGATGAACGAAGTTCAGGCACACGCCTGCGGCAATTTATTAATATAAATTGCCTCGCATTTCAGAATCCTTCGGTTTCTGAAAAGCCTGGGTTATTTTCGTAGAAAATGACCCTTGTCTTCCGACCTCTATCTTCCTATTTAATAGCCATCCGAAACTCGAATCTTTTTCACATCTTCCATCCTAAAAAAAATTGCTCCCGCGCGCCCAACCAGTCCTCTTAGCAATTTGTTTTATAAATGGAAAGATATATTAACCACAATGATATATATACTATTTATTACTAAGTAAAATGGTTGCAAATATACAATGGGTGACATAAACAATGAAGAAAGCCAGTGATATCGAAGGTTGGTTGAAAAAGCTTGGATTTACAACGACCGATAAGGTCAAGATCCCAAAGCGAATGGTCGACCAGGTAATAGGTCAAGACGACTCAGTGGAGGTCGTCAAGAAAGCCGCAGACCAGCGCAGACATGTAATGTTGATTGGCGACCCAGGCACTGGTAAATCCATGCTTGCGCGTTCGATGACTGAGCTTTTACCCAAGCGTGAACTTGAGGATGTAATAGCCTATCATAACCCTGAAGAGCCCAATATGCCGAAAATCCGGGTCGTCCCAGCCGGTAAAGGCAAGGAGATAGTCAAGGCCCAGAAAGCCAATGCAATGGTGCAGAAAGAGATGAGGACCCGAATGAAATTGATCATATGTATTATGATCGTGGCAGTTGCGGTTTTGGCGTGGCTTTGGTCTCAGGATATTTTAATTTTATTTTTCGGTATCATTGCAGCAGCGATCGTATATATGGTACTTCGTGCAGCAGGTATGAAAGAAGAGAAGGAGATGATACCTAAATTATTGATCTCACATAAACCGACAGATACCCCGCCGTTTATTGATGGCACAGGCACGCATGCAGGTGCATTACTTGGCGATGTAAAGCACGACCCGTTCCAATCCGGTGGTTTGGAAACGCCGTCGCATGAACGGGTTGAAGTTGGTGCAATACATAAAGCGCACAAAGGAGTATTATTCATCGACGAGATCAACACACTGCGCATGGAATCTCAGCAGAACCTTCTCACCAGCCTCCAGGAAAAGCAATTTGCCATTATGGGCCAGAGCGAGCGCAGCTCGGGTGCGATGGTGAAGAGTGAAGACGTGCCCTGTGATTATGTGCTGGTCGCCGCCGGCAATCTCGATTCTGTTGAAGGTATGCATCCAGCTTTACGTTCACGGATTAGAGGATACGGCTATGAAGTTTATGTAAATGCGACAATGAAAGATACCGAAGCCGCACGCCGCAAACTTGTGCGGTTCGTTGCCCAAGAGGTCTCAAAAGATAAAAAGATCCCGCACTTTGACCGCGGTGCAGTGGCCGAGATCATCATGGAGGCGCGGCGCAGGTCGGGTCGAAGGGGGCAGTTATCACTTCGGTTCCGCGAGCTTGGGGGGTTAGTTCGAGCTGCAGGTGATATTGCCCACGAAAAGAAATTGAAATTAGTGACCTCCAAGGAAGTGATACTTGGGCGTAAGATCGCGCGGTCGCTCGAGCAGCAGGTAGCTGATAGGTTTATCGAGAAGAAGAAAGAATATGAAACCTATAGGATATCGGGGAGTGAGGTCGGAATGGTGAACGGGCTGGCGGTAATGGGTGCGGAAACTGGTATGAATGAATATTCCGGGGTTGTAATACATATAGTTGCCGAGATCACCCCCGCAGCTTCAAGATCCGAGGGCAAGATTATCGCGACTGGCAAACTAGGTGATATTGCCAAAGAAGCGGTCCAGAATGTCTCGGCCTTAATAAAAAAGCATACAACTGAGGACATCAGCAACCACGATGTACATATCCAATTCATTGGTACCTACGAGGGTGTGGAAGGCGACTCAGCTTCGATCTCGGTTGCCACGGCAGTAATTTCGGCGCTCGAAGGCATCGAAGTTGACCAGAGCGTAGCAATGACCGGATCTTTGAGCATCCGCGGTGAGGTTTTGCCGATCGGTGGTGTAACTGCAAAGGTCGAGGCTGCAGCCGAGGCGGGCATCAAAAAGGTCATCATCCCCAAGATGAACATGCGCGATGTATTGATCGAGCAAAAATACAAAGGCAAGATCAAGGTCATCCCCGCGGAAAATCTTAATGATGTATTAGAAGTGGTATTGATGAATTGTGATAAGAAGGACGAGCTGATAAGTAAATTGGCAAAGCTAGTGCCGAAAAAACGCAGGCTTTCATTACCAACCTGCAAGTCAAATAAAGGTGAAGATAAAGCCACATCAAAACAGCAAGAAATACCGGAAGTACCGACACCGTCCTGAGTCCGAAGTCCTTGGTCAAATAATGCTATATCGTCCTAAGTCCTTAACTTTTTACTGCCATATCGTCCGAGGTCCTGTTCGGGATCCGAATTCAGGAGTTAGGATTTGAGTTTGATTGTCTATTGTAAGGAGTCAGGAGTAAGGACACCAGGGCTCAGGATTCCAAGACTCTAGAACCCCGGACTCTGGTCCCTACCACCTAAAACCTATAACCTAAATAACCACAACTCACAACTAATCGGATGCAGGACTCCGGACCAAACTAAATCATAAAACCTTCTCTCAATAGTTTTATTTACCACTATTTGTATACCTCTAGATTGCTCCAATTTTTTGGGGGGATTGAGACAACTAGTATAGCTAAACCCAGCGCCAGACCCGCAATAATTTGTACTTTTAGTCACCCCCGGGCTATAATTTCAATAACCTATTGATACAATATAATCACAATTAATAAATCAAAAATCCAAATTTCAAAATCCAAACCAAACCCAAAATCCCAAATCCAAAATATATTATTTGGGATTTATTTGAAAGTATTTGGTATTTGGAATTGGGTTTTCGATAGAACTTTGGAGGAGAATAACAGTGCCAGAAAACTATACCGAAGAGCAATTAATATCTCTATTCGAACAATTTTTGGGTCAAGATAAATATATTACCAAGATCCAAGAGGCAGCCGATCTGCCCACGGAAATGAGATCCATTTCGGTAAATTATACCGATCTGGATTTTTTTAATAATGAACTTAGCCAATTCTTTTTAAACCGACCCAATAATGCGATGTATGCGGCAGAGCGCGCGCTGAGGAACCTACTCCCGCCCGATACAATGGAAAATGGCATCTCGCTGCATTTCAGGGTCAAGAATTTACCGACCGAGACCTCTCGTATAGTTATTCGGGACCTTCGTGCCGAGCATATGGGCAAATTCCTCGCGATCGAGGGTTTGGTCCGAAAAGCGACCGAGGTCCGGCCGAGACTGAAGGATGCGGTCTTCAAGTGCATGCGCTGTGGCACGATCGTCAAGATCCACCAGGAGGATTTGACGTTCAAGGAACCTTTGGAATGTAGTAAAGAACAGGGCGGCTGCGGTCGTGCCGCATCCTCGACGTCGTTTAAACTTCTAAGTGAAGAATCTTATTTTATTGACACCCAAAAGCTCGAGAATCAGGAACCCCCGGAGGGTTTACGGGGCGGTGCGCAGCCGGAACGATTGACGGTCTACCTGGACGAAGATCTAACGGGCCGGATCTCGCCCGGCGACAGAATAATCGTAAATGGCATACTTCGCACACGGCAAAGAGGTACCAAAATGGGTGGCAAATCCACATTATTTGATATTCATTTAGAGGGAAATAGTATCGAGCTTCAGGAGAAAGAGTTCGAAGAGGTTGAAATTTCAGATGAAGAGGAGCAAGAGATACAAGAGTTTGGCAGAAGTGCCGATGTTTATGAAAAGATCATAAGTTCAATTGCGCCCACGATCTATGGAATGCAGATCGAAAAATTAGCGCTTGCGTTACAATTAGTAAGCGGCGTTGCCAAACTCATGCCCGATGAAACCAAGATACGTGGTGATATACATATTCTTTTGGTAGGCGATCCAGGCACCGCGAAGAGCCAGCTATTAGAATATATTTCGAGATTGGCGCCTCGGGGCGTTTATGCATCCGGCAAATCCACCACCGCTGCGGGGTTAACCGCGGCGGCGGTCCGCGACGAGTTCGGGGAAGGGCGGTGGGTGCTGGAAGCGGGTGTGCTGGTGCTCGCGGACGGCGGGTTGGCGTGCGTGGATGAGATCGATAAAATGTCGCCTCAGGACCGGTCGGCAATGCACGAGGCCATGGAGCAGCAGGTGATACACGTTGCCAAAGCCGGTATTACAGCTGCGTTATCGTCGCGATGCGCGATCTTGGCAGCGGCGAACCCCAAACTGGGACGGTTCCACGATTTTTCACCGCTCTCGGACCAGATCGATATGCCGCCCGCGTTATTGACACGATTTGATGTGATCTTCCCGATCTCCGATAAACCGAACCGTGAATTGGATTCACATATGGCAGAACATATTATTGGTGCACATCTGGGCGGTGAGATCCATGAATATCGTAAAGCGGGCTCAGACACGGAAAAATACACCCAAGAAGACGAAGAGCGTGCATTAAGCCGAATTAAACCAATTTTGACACCTGATTTTTTACGAAAATACGTTGCCTATGCACGCCGCACCATTTTTCCGGTGATGACGAAAGAGGCGATGAACAGCTTGGTCGAATATTATGTAAATTTGCGCTCGACCGAGGGCTCGGAAGGTGAAGAGAGCGTGGTCGCGATCACCCCGCGGCAACTGGAGGCGCTCGTGAGGTTGAGCGAAGCGAGTGCAAGATTGAGGCTGAGCAGCGAGGTCAACCTCGACGATACCGAACGCTCGATCGAGATCGCAGATTATTATCTGAGAAAAGTTGCATCCGAAGGCGGGGTTTTGGATATTGATATGCTGGCGACCGGCACAGGTCATTCCCAGCGGACCCGGATCGCGGAGCTTTTTGAGATAATCAAGGATCTCTCACGTAACGATAAAACCGGCAGCGCCGAAAAAGACGAGATCTTGGATGAGGCCGATGCAAGAGGTTTGGATGTAGAAAAAGTAAAGGCCGACCTCGAGAAATTGCTGAGACAGGGAACGATCTTCAAACCTCGAGCTAACCGAATTCAATTGGCATAATTAACAGAAAAAATAAAATAGTATTATGAAAATATATACCACTGTAAATTGTAACGAGGGAATTTCTGTGGCACCCGATTCAGCTCAAATATCTTTGAAGGTCTACAACACCCGGGACGAAGTTATGGTCGCGGCCTGTGATGCCGAGCTATTAGGTAAAAACTTCGAAGAGGGCGATTATCAATTACAGGTTGCACCGGAGTTTTATAAGGATCTGCAGGTTAACAAGGAGACCTTTCTGGCACATCTGGGACAGGCGACCATCATCAATCTTGTGGGCAAACGCGTTATTGATTATGCGATCGAGGCCGGGGTAATAGACGAGGGCGGTGTGATCAAGATCAGCGGGGTGCCGCACGCGCAAGTTTTTAGGATGATGTGATGTTTTTTTGCATCGACTGCTTAATTCGTAATTATTTTTGGTTAGGGATTCCCGATTTCAGATTAATATGAATTTTCATACACTCGGGAGCGCGGGAACTGACTGCCCCCACCCCAATTTTTAATGCGAAAGCGCGAAAACACGAAAGATTTTTTTTAGCAAGTAATGCAATTTCATGTTCTTCGCGCCCTTCGTGTTAAATTATGGGGGTGGGTGGCTCGATTCCCCATCTTTGAAGAAGCCGAAGGGTTCTTCAATCGAAAACCATAACAATGATTTTGGCGGTAATTTACGATGTAA
>CBDVCJ010000237.1:0-6563 GCA_965372445.1 uncultured Thermoplasmata archaeon
GATTAAAAGCTCTTGAATCGATGCCGGGTCCATTTGATATTATTTTAAATGATGCCGAGTTCATTAATAAAAAGAAAGATAATCTAGAATTTAATAAATTTTTAAAGTTTTTCAAAATATTTCCTAATCAAAATCATGAGAAACTGATAAATAATTCGATTAAATTAGGCACTTATATTGTTGAGAACCAGAAAATTAGTTTTCAAGAATTAAAAACAATTAATAAATTATTTAAATATTTATTTGAAATAAATGTAAAGAATTTTCCCCATATATTATATTCAATAGGCAGTCAAGTTGATTATCAAGTCCAAACTAATGATTGGTTAGAATTTCATAAATTATTTGACGCTCGCCATATGATTGTACATAGTACAAAAAGAAATATTACAAACAGTAAAGCATTTGCCAAAGAAGTAAAATGTGGGCTTTATTCAATAAATCAGATATATACCATTGATAAATTAAATGAATTAAAAATTAGGATTGATAACATGTTAAATAAAATAGATGAAAGACTCTTTACTATATATGATAGAGCATATATATCTTAAATGTGCAAAGCTCAGCGTGTAAGCTCTGTTAATACCTCCCTCATCCTAGATCTCGTTTACTAAATATATGGATATTCGGCTAGATATTTTTTTACTTAACTAAATCCCATATTAATGTTAATACGTCTCATGTCAACTAATCATGATAAGTCTTTTCACTATACAAATAAAAAAATTTTCAGATTTACGAGTCAGTATTTGATATTATTAAAATGTCGTTCTTCATTATCGACTACGACAAAAACCATTGATAATTATGAAAAAAGCTAGAGTGCATTTATATAGGCAGATTTGAAAATCTACAACTCCGACATTTTTTGAGATTTCATACGCCCAATGACGGGGAGCACGAGGTGAACCACTGACTTACGGGTCTTCTTCTTTGAGTTGTGTTTTGATCTTCGGCACCGGTGCTTGTCCCTGTGGCTCAGCGGCCCCCTCCACAGCGGGCTCCTGCGCTTCAACCTGCGGAGGCTGTTCTTCAACTTGTGGTGTTGGTTGTTCTTCCACCTGTGGCATCGGTGCCGGTTCTGGTGCAGGCTCGACTTGAGGTTGCAGTACTTGAGGTATAACCTTGGGGGTTGGCGGTTGTTCGAGTGGAACGTCGGAAACCTGAGGTTGCTCAGTAGGCGGTGTCTCTGGAGCTGGCACTTGTTCTGGCTGGACTTCTGGAGTCGGTGGTTGTACCGGCGGTGGCGTTTCTGGTGATGGTCCTTCCGCTACTGGCGTTTCTTCATCCTCCCCTTTCTTCTTCTTTAGGTAGATGAATAATATTATAAATATTAGGATTAAGATTATTACTATGACAACAATACTAATATACAGCGCTGTGTCACTTTTCGTATCTTTTGCTTCTTCATCATCTATCTCATTTACTGTTATCGTTAAAATAGACTCATCGGATGCATCATCACTTTCTGCAATAAATTTGATTGTATAACTGCCGGATTCCATATCTTCAGGAATTGTTATAGTAGCAAAAATTTGATCAGAATCTCCGTCATTTAAAATTAGAAAGCTTTTAGATAATTGTATATTTGCAGAAGTAATATCAACCGATTCAAACCTAATTAAAAAGTCATCTTCTACATTACCCTCATTTGTAATTGTTATGGTAACATTATCCGATTCGCTTTGTTTCAAGGTGATATTATTTTTTTCAAGTTTAATATCTATTCCGTAAACATTTTCTAGAGATGTTTCAATTTCGAAGTTCCAAATTCCCGAATCGCATATACCTTCTATCAGACCATCACTAGTATCTGCCACCGGGATGACTTTCCAATAATAGATCTGGTCTACAAGTAACGGGTCTGAGGGGACAAATGAAGTTGATTTGATATCGCTTGTGTAATTCTCAAACTGGATTTTCGTATCAAGATATAATGTGTAAGTTATTAATTCAATATTTGAATAATCAATATTCCAAGATAACGTAGGGGTTTGTGTATTTACCTTAGAATTATTAGCCGGGGACAATAATGTAACTTTTGGAATTTGAACTGCGGTATTTATTCTAAAGTTCCATATCCCAGAACCACACAAACCATCAATAATTCCATCATTTGGAATTACGGTCCAAAAATATTTTAGTCCGTCTTCAAGAGGTACTTCAATTTTATATTTGGTATTAGTGAAGTTGAATTTTAAACGCGCTGAGCTATCCAAATTAATAATTCCAATTTCATCAGTACTAAGAAATAAATTGTAATAAATTGGCGAGTCTCCGTCAGGGTCAGTACCGGACCAAGTTAATTCAGGTACCAAAGTCTCAAGTATCACGTTATTTGATGGTGAAATTAATGTAGTTACAGGCAGATTGTTAAGTTTTATTCTAATTTGGTAATTACTTGAAATAAACGGTCCGTTTCCGGCAAGATCTTTCGTACGCCATCGGATATAATTATTTTCACCTTCTTTAAATGTAACAGATACAGAACAATTAATTTTTTTAGAATTTATGGCTTGTTCAGCTGAGACCCAGTTTGAAGTATATCCAGATATTCCTTCGGTCGAAATTTGATATTCAATCGAACTTGCATTAATTCCACTCAGATTATCATAGATTGTGATACCACAATCAACAGTTAAATTAGACTGCCATTTATCAGAAGTTGGTATCGATTTATAAAAAGTCACATTTGAAATATCGACAAAAATCCGATACTTATCAGATTCATAGTAACCATTACCAATAATATCCATCGCTCGCCAGCAAATTAAATTATCTTCACCTTCAATTAAACCAGGCTGCACATAACAATTTATACTGTTTGAATCAGGTTGCTGAACTTCAGCGTCAAGCCAATCGGTAACCCAACTGGTGCCATTATCCGTTGAGATCTTATATTCAATCGATGATGTATTGACCTTCGTTGATGAATCTTGAATTGTTATTCCACATTGAGGGTAAAGTGAAGTTTGCCATTGTCCTTCATTTGGAAACGGGTTCGAAAAGGTAACATTATCTGCATCGATATTTAATTTAAAAGTTACATTAGATCGATCGCAGAAGGAGGGTATGCCGGTAATATTAATTATGTACGTTTCATTAATTTTAGTGACAATATCTGCAGTTGTATTGAGTGTAATATTTACACCTGGATCTGGAATTGTAGACCAATAGTCGCTGTCAGAATCCCAAACTTTCACCTCAATGTTAGGATCAATTGGATATAATTTATTAATATCATCATATATTACTTTCAACCCATCCCAGTTAATTATTTCCCCACCACGAACCCAATCATCTTCTTCAATTATTCCTTGAACCTCGCCTTTGACCATAAGTTCACCTGTGAAATTAACCCGATTTTCCACACGATAAATTTCCGAACTTAGATTTAACCAATTATAAAAATCAGTATCACTCTTACAATAAACTTGTACACTATGAAAATTATTGTCTGGATAAGTCCAGTGAAAAGTTATGTCGAAATCAATAAACCAAGATCGTAATCCATTGTTAGAATAGATGCTTGTTGGTTCAAGAGTAGTATAATCATTTGGGTCGTTAAGTTCAGTGAATATACCTGTAGCTTCCGTCCAGAGATATTGTAAATTTTCACCGTTATAGTCAAGGCTGAATCTAACAGTATCCAGATCGGTCAGGCTTTCAGTGTCGGTAACTTTAACTTTAAAAGTATATGATTTATATTTTGCATAACATGTATCGCCATTAACACCATCACCGTTACTTAACGAGATAAATTCGGGATTCAAGGTTGAGAAATCCCCCGATGAAAGGATCAAATACACCTCCCCAGAATTTAACTTGGTATTTTTAAACCCGTCCGCAAGTTGTAAACCAATTACCAGATCGTCAATTTGGTCATTGTCAATACGGCCAACTGCAAACGCAATTCCGCGTTGCGATGTTTCAGCACCGTCCTCAGGGTCACCGCCGTAAATTGTCACATTTGCGGAGGTCAAACTTAGATCTATTGTCAAAGGTAAATTATTATTTCCATTGACAATATAAATTTCGCCACATTCACTTCTAGTCTCGCCTGGTCCATCGGCATGAGTTGCACCTATGACAACATCGTCAAACAAATCATTGTTAAAATCGCCACAGGCTATAGACCACCCGGCATTATCAAAAAAAGTCTCTCCTAAAATCGTAACATTTGAGACTGTGGTATATAAATCTTGAATTGACGGTAAAGTTTTAGCTCCAAAAATTATATGGACTGCTCCAACATATAGCATCGTTCTTTCCATATAAGCTCCAATGATCAAGTCATCAATATTATCCCCATTCACATCGCCTGAAGTAACGCTAAATCCTAAATGACTTCCCATACCGGTTTGGTCAACACCATATATTAACATATCATATTGACTAACAAGATCTATGGTTGACGATAATGTGAGATTACCGTAAATTAAATAAGTTTCACCACACACGGTACGAGCATTACCGGGGCCATTAGCATCAGGTGCACCGATAATAATATCGTCAATACCGTCGTTATTAAAATCCCCAGAATTAACAGAAATTCCTGCTTTATCCCCTGATTCGGCACCATAGATAATAATGTCAGATTGTGACAATAAATCAATTGTTGTAGGTAAAAAAGAATTTCCAAAGACTACATTTATCTCGCCGCAGTTAAGTCTACTATTACTAGGCCCATCAGCTCTTGACCCAACAAATAAGTCATCCAAATTATCTCCATTCACATCACCAGTTCCAATCGACCTCCCGATATAATCATCCGCTTCAGATCCGTAAATTGTTATGTTAGCTGAGGTGGATGATAAATCTATTGTCGAAGGTAAAGTATCGCTACCAAAGATCACATAGACCTCGCCAGAATTACCTCGGCCGTTACCAACCCCGTCAGCTTGATTTGAACTTACAATTATATCCATTATGGAGTCATTGTTTAAATCGCCGGTTGTTATTGCATAACCCAGCTGATCTTCGTTATCAGCCCCATATATCACAACATCGGCTTGAGAGGATAAATTCATGGTTTCTTCTATTGAAACACTACTGTAAATTATGTAAACTTCTCCGCAATCGGTCCTACTGTTCAGAGGTCCATCTGCCTGATGTGCACCTATTATAATATCGGATCTTGTATCACCGTTAACATCTGCACTGGCCACCGAATAGCCTGTCTTGTCATCTGGATCCTCACCAAAGATCGTTACATTTTGATGCATATTCACGGTGGTTGTATTAAGATCTATTAGATTTGGGGTTCTTGAACTGCTATTAAACTCAGTCAAATTTGATATGGGGTTATATTGCCCAAGAGCATGAAAGTTTGACGCATTTATGATTATCAAAATAAATAGTATTGATAAAAAATAATTAAAATATTTAAATTTTTTTTGGATATTTACCCCTCCTTGGAATTCTATTATAAATATTATAAAAACTAATAATGTTTATTTAAATTTATTGGTACACTTGTTTAATTGTTTTTTAAGAATATCGATTTTCATTTGGTTACTTAGCAAAAAAAGAGAGAGGATTTCAACTGCAATGTAAAAAACGCGCTCAACTCGGTCATATTTGAACGAGTTGGGTCGATGTTCAAATCCAGCAAGAGTTATCTATGAGGTGAACCTGGGATCTAAGTATCATTTTCTTCAACTGTCGGTTGTGTTTTAATCTTCGGCACCGAATCAGCTCCCTGTGGCTCTGCAGTTTGCTCCACAGCGGGCTCCTGCGCTTCAACTTGCGGTGGCTGTTCAACCTGAGACGTCGGCAATGGTTTTGGTTGTTCTTCCACCTGCGGCATCGGTACAGGTTGCGGTTCGGGTTGGACCTGTGGTACTTGAAGGGTAACCTCGGGGGGTGTTTCTGGAGTTGGTGGTTGTTCGGGTGGGTCTTGTAGAATCGGTGGCTGCTCGTCGATTGTAGACAGATCTTCTATCTCTCCTTCAGGGATCTCACCTCCGGTACTACTTTCAATCTTTGTCTTTAATTCTTTATACGTTTCAAGATCAACTTCACCTCTTAGAAATCGCTCTTCCAAAAGTCCCAATTTTTGAGCTTTTGAAAGTGTAGCTTGAGGTAATTGGAGCAGTGTTTTCGCTGGTGAGGGGGCCAATGACGGTGTAGTTACTTTCGGTGTAGGTAATTGTTCAGAAATAATGGGCTGTGGTGGTAGCGGTTTTACGCCCACTGTACCTGACGTTATACTTGGTAACGCCATATGTGCTGGTGGTGCATGTAATAGCTCAGCTCTTACAGTTGGGATTTTTTTAGCTTTCCGTCTAATGTAAACATATATAACCATCAATGAAATTATTATAATTAAAATAATTACAATCAAGATTATCCAGTACCAAAAAGACTCTTCAGTATCAGTCTCCCCTAATTTTTTTATTTCTGGTGTTAAATAATTATCTGTTTTTATAGTATTTAAACCATCAAAGGCAGTGAAATAGTAAGTATGTATTCCTGATGATAATTTAGTTTTTAAAATATATGTTCCATTCGATTCACCTCCAGTTTGTAAAGTCATATTCATACTAATACCATCAATT
>CBDVCJ010000238.1:0-6531 GCA_965372445.1 uncultured Thermoplasmata archaeon
GGTTTCTGAAAAGCCTGGGTTATTTTCGTAGAAAATGACCCTTGTCTTCTGACCTTGGGTGTGGGGATGAACGAAGTTCAGGCACACACCATAGGTTATTTTCGTAGAAAATGACCGTCGTCTTCCTATTTAATAACCATCTGGAATCCATCTAGACATTAAATAAATCAATTCATCAAAAAAATAGCTTATCGTCCCAATCTTCATGGACTTCAACTGTCTCCATTTCGCCAAGAGTTGGGAATTTTAGCAATTCGGATTTATCCATCACAATTGGTATAAAGTTATTTAGCTCGATCTTTCTCAGTAAAGGTGAGAACAATTTATCGCGGGGTTTGCTATTGACAACTGACCCCGCTGATAAGGGTGATAGCGCAGGTAAAACTATCACTTTCTTATTCTGCCACTCACCATGCAGTAAACATTTAAATTTATGGCGGCCGCCAATATCATCCCTAAGAACGATCGCAGGGTGTTCATGAGCAATTATTACAACTTCGGACTCGTCTGAAATTTCAATGTCTTTATGGCCGTGTGTGAAGAAATATCTGCCAATGGAGTAACTGGGCTCCCTTAGGATCTTGCCGCGTTTTTTCAGAACCGTGATCAGATAATTATCGTGATTGCCCCGCACGATCTCTAATTCGATCCCGTATTCTTCTAAAGTGTCCCACAAATCCAAGATCTCCGACCACTCTTGTCTTGAAACTCTACCGAACTCGTGCTTGAAATCACCGTTGATTATTATTCTTTGCGGGCTATATTTTTCTATCCATTTCAAGATCTTTGATTTTATAACTGAATATTGGTCAATTGGTAAAAAAGTACCCTCGTCCATAAGTGCGAGCTCTAATCCAATATGAAGGTCGGCAATTACCATCGCACTAATATCTTCTAAAAAAATCGCAAGCCCATCATCAGAGATAGTGATCCATTTTGTTAATTTCATTTTTATCTTCCAATAATACATAATTATTTATTAGCTTTAAATTTATTGAATATTTTCTGTGTGGTACTTATACTTTCAGCCTTCTCGAGCTGCGCGAGCTGTTTCAGTAACTGTTTACGTTTCTTGCTTGGCTTCTTCGGGATCTTGACCATTACTCTCACATATTGATCGCCTTTACCATTGCGCTTCAGGTACGGTATACCTTTGCCCTTCAACCTAAACACCTTATGGGTTTCTGTGCCGGATGGGACCTTCATTTTCGCAGAGCCGCTTAGCGTTGGTACTTCAAGCTCGGCACCCAATACCGCCTGGGTATAGGTGATCGGAATTTCGCACAATACATCATCACCATAGCGTTCGAAGAATTCATGTGGTTTAACATAGATCACTACATATAGGTTTCCCGCAGGGCCGTTTCGTCTACCGTCATCACCTTTACCCATAATCCTCAAATGTGACCCGGAATTCACACCGGGCGGGATATTAATCGAGATCTTATTCATTTTGCGTACTTTACCTTCGCCCTGACATTCAGGGCAGGGATCTTTAATTATCTTACCCTCGCCATGACATTTATTACAGGTTGTTACACTTATGAATTGCGTAAAGCCCATCTGCCGCACCTGCTTTAACTGGCCGGAGCCCTCGCAGGTCGGGCAATTCACGGGCTTTTTGCCGGACTTTGCACCTGAGCCGTCACATTCCTCGCAAGTTTCTAACCGCGGCACCTCGATCTCGGTCTCCAACCCAAACGCTGCATCTTCTAAGGTAATCTCCAGATCGTATTTTCGATCCGAGCCCGGCACGGGCCCATACCGTTCTCGTTGGCCGCCGCGTTCCGCAAAGAAATCGAACCCACTAACTCCACGACCACCTCTACCCATGAAGGCCTCGAACAGATCCTCGAGCCCCCCGAAATCACGCCTGAACACTCGAAATGCATCGTTAAGATCGAAGTCGAAGCCGAACCCGCCAGGCCCACCTGGGCTGCCATCGATCCCTGCAAACCCGAATTGATCGTAAGCCGCATGTTTATCGGGGTCGGCCAATACCTCATAGGCTTCGGTCGCTTCTTTGAATTTCTCGATCGCATCTTTATCATCCTGGTTCTTATCGGGATGATATTTGAGTGCAAGTTTGCGATAGGCTTTGGTGACCTCGTCTTTATTGGCATTCTTTTCAATGCCTAAGACTTCATAATAATCGCGTTTCTTTTTCGATACCATTTAATTTACCTCAAAATGTATGCAGAATAAGGCACATAGGCACTAAGTAAAAAGGTTATTTATGCCCAATTATGTCGGAACTTTGTGCTTCAGTGCCTTTGTGCCTTTATTAATTTAATCAATATTCACTTTCAATCGTCTACATCCTGATAATCGACATCAACTACATCTTCGTCATCAAATTTATTCTCGTCTTTATCGGACTGTTTACCGGACTTGCCTTTGGATTGAGTTTCGTCACCTTCCGGAGCCGGCGCCGCTTCGCCTGCATCTTCAGCCGCACGTTTCTGCGCTGCTGCAGCGTACATTGCCGCAAATAGATCCTGCGATTTCTGGCTGAGCTCTTCGATCGCAGATTTAATCTTATCCACATCCTCACTCTCTAGCTCTTTCTTAAGCGCCTCGATAGCATTCTCAACTTCTTCTTGTTTCTTACTATCGAGCTTATCGCCGTGTTCTCGCATCGCCTTCTCGGTCGTGTATATCAAGGTATCTGCCTGGTTGCGCGTCTCCGCCGACTCGCGCCGTTTTTTATCTTCGTCGGAATGCTCGTCTGCCTCCTTTACCATCCCATCGATATTGTTCTCAGAAAGTTTTTTAGTGCCTGTGATCGTAATATCCTGCTCGTTCCCAGTCGCTAAATCTTTTGCAGATGCATGCACGATACCATTCACATCAATATCGAACGCCACTTCAATTTGCGGCAACCCGCGCGGTGCAGGTGGAATGCCTACCAATGAAAACATGCCGAGCGTCTTGTTGTCCCCTGCCATCTCGCGCTCCCCTTGCAGTACATGAATATCTACACTGGGCTGGTTATCCGAGGCCGTCGAAAATATCTTGCTTTTGGTGGTGGGAATAGTGGTGTTGCGGTTTATTACGCGTGTAAAAACGCCGCCCAAAGTTTCGACACCTAAAGATAACGGCGTGACATCGACCAGCAGCAGATCACTGACCTCACCCGAGAGTACACCCGCTTGGATCGCAGCACCCATAGCTACGCATTCGTCCGGATTTATACCCTTGTACGGCTCTTTGCCCAAATATTCCTTTAACATTTTCTGGACTTTTGGTATACGGGTTGAACCCCCGACAAGAAGTATTTTATCGATGTCCTTCGGATCTAATTTTGCGTCTTTCATTGCACGGCGTGTGGGGCCCATAGTCTTTTCGAGCAGGTCCCCGATCAGTTCTTCGAGTTTTGCGCGGGTGAAGGTCATTTCTAAATGTTTTGGTTCGTTATCAATTTGGGTGATGAATGGGATATTGATATCTGTGGTCGGCATACCCGAAAGCTCGATCTTGGCTTTTTCGGCGGCTTCCTTTAACCTCTGCATTGCTGCATTATCCTTGTGAAGGTCTACACCTTCTTTTTTCTGAAATTCATCTGCGAAATATTCCATGATCCTTTCATCGAAATCGTCGCCCCCAAGCTTATTATTACCGCTGGTGGCTTTGACATGGAACATCCCATCTCCGACCTCGAGTATCGACACGTCAAAAGTGCCACCACCCAGATCAAAAACAAATATCGTACCTTCACCTTCTTTTTCCAGGCCATATGCAAGAGCTGCAGCGGTGGGTTCATTAATAATACGTTTAACTTTCAAGCCCGCGATCTTACCTGCATCTTTGGTTGCCTGGCGCTGTGCATCTTCAAAATATGCCGGTACCGTGATCACGGCGTCTTCTACTTTCTCGCCTAAATACGCTTCTGCATCTTCCTTTAATTTTCTTATGATCATCGCCGCGATCTCTTGGGGTGTATATTTTTTACCATGTATCTTGGCCCTATAATCTGTTCCCATATGACGTTTTATCGATGCTACGGTCTCATTGGGTTTGGAGATTGCCTGGCGCTTCGCGATCTGGCCAACTATTCTACCTTTATCGTCTGATATTGCCACCACAGACGGCGTCAATCTCGAACCTTCCGCGTTCTGAATGACTATCGGTTCGCCGCCTTCCATAACAGCAACGACCGAGTTCGTGGTGCCGAAATCTATACCTATAATTTTCCCCATGTTTTCTCCTCCTTTACGTTTTATTCTTATTCGTTCTTTTCCTCTGATGTTTTCTTAACAACCTTCACCCTTGCCGGGCGAATCAGTTTTGATTTATACATATATCCTTTTTGAAATTCTTCGAGTATTGTGTCTTCCGGTATCTCGTCAGTAAATTCTTTGAATGCGATCTCATGTTGTTCAGGGTCGAATTTGTTACCAACGGCTTCGATAGGTTCGACACATTCGAATTTAAGTACATCCAATAACTGTTTATGTATCATCTCCACGCCTTTCATAAGCGCTTTTTTGCCTTTGGCATGTTTTGAAGATTCCAAAGCACGTTCGAAATTATCGATAACCTCAATACTTCTCAGGATCAACTCTTCCTTTGCCTGGTCAACATCCTGTTCGCGTTCGGTTGCGATACGTTGTTTATAATTTTGGAAATCGCTTTGAAGTCTTTGTAATTTATTTAGATAATCTTCAGCTAAATTTGATTGCGTTTCTAGTTCAGTTTTTAGGGTTTCTATTATTTGGTCCTTTTCATTTATTATGTTTTTTAGTGCTACCTCAGATCGAATATCAATATCCTTTGCCTCTTGAACCTTGCTTTTCTGCTCCTTTTTCAATACTACATCCAATACTCCGTTCTTATAGGTAGCTTCAGCAGATTCGGGATCTACAGCAGAGGATAGTGTGATATCTTTATGATATTTACGCGTGGCCTCAGTTGCAGTTAATGTAAGTCTTTTCTGGTCGACAATAAGTTCTATATTTTCCTTTTGCACACCTGGTAATTCTACAGTAATGCAAATACTATTTTCATCCTCGATCACGTCCAGTATTGGCTCTCGTTGTGAATTGACCTCAGGGTCTGGATCGGGATTGATATCGTTCTTCATATTTGTCCTATCCTTGGGTTTAGGTATTTGCTAAGTGCGTACGTCATTACAACCTGAAGTTGTATACTTTATATTGGGAGATATTAATTAAAGCCCTATATAAATATTATTATTAAAAATTTTGGAATTTGTATTATACTTAAATTTTACTTTCAGCCTGGTCTCCCTTATTAAATTTTAATATAGATATTAACAATAAGTATATTTCACTAGGCTTCGAAGCTTGGTTTCGGTATCGAAGCTCGTAGGGTTAGCTTGAGGACATATAGTTTTTTTTCGCTTGAAGTCAAGATAAGCCCAAAGGTGTTAAGCGAAGCTTAATACCTGAGTCGAAGCTAGTGAGGTGGTTTCGAAAATTATTATCTTAGTTATAAGTTTGTAGTTTGCTGTTTTTAGTTTGTGGTTCCCCCACCCCCCAATAAAATCCAAATATCAAAATACCAAATCCAAAATAAACTGAATGACAAAATCCCAACCCAAACAAAACTGCAAACTTCAAACTGTAAACTGAAAACTAGTTTTACAGACCTTCCAGACCGAAACCGTATTTCGACCTTCTGTAGACTTATTTTTATTAATTAGCTCTCTTTTTACTAAATGTTTATAAATATTCATTTTCATTCATTAATGATGCCGCGTAAATCCCAGAGCCGTTGGTTGAGCCAGCACAAACGCGACCATTTTTATCGCGAGGCGAAAAGCGCCGGTTATAGGTCCCGGGCAGCGTATAAGCTCAAACAGATCAATACCAAATTCAAAATAATCTCGCGCAACGATATCGTGATCGATCTCGGGGCCGTCCCCGGCGGCTGGTCGCAGGTAGCCTATGAGCTCGTTGCAGGCACGCGTCCCATAGAAGAGACTGGAGAGATCAAAGTCAAGGGTAAAGTCATTGCCATAGACCTGAAAGGGATCAAACATATAGAAGGGGTCAGCTTCATCCGCGGCGACATTACGGATCCATCAACCACCGAAAAAGTTCTAGAATTAACTAGTACCGCAAATGTCGTTATCTCGGATATGTCTCCGGACATTACCGGCCATTATTCAGTTGACCAGGCACGCTCAGTCTATCTCGCCGAAATGGCGTTGGAGTTTGCACAAAAAATACTCGTCCCAGGCGGTAATTTTGTAGCTAAAGTGTTCCAAGGTGAGGATTTCAAGCAATTATTAGATAAGGTAAAATCGAAATTCAGGTTATGTAAAACATTCAGCCCGCAGGCGAGCCGAACAAGAAGCTCGGAAATATATATTGTGGCTAAAGGCTTATTTAGGCAATAATTGGCAATATCGTTGTAAGACCGTTCGGCTTCGCCTCACTTGAGTTGTGTGTTTGACGACTGACCGCTCTGACAATATATTTTTATAAGCCGCTTGCAGAAAGCAGATTGTGAAATTCCAAGACCCAAGCTTTAAAAATCCTGAAAGGATTTTTAATCGAAAACCAT
>CBDVCJ010000239.1:0-6530 GCA_965372445.1 uncultured Thermoplasmata archaeon
ATACTTATTGGATGAAGAAATATGGGTAATAAAACACCTTGGCAAAAGGAGGATAAAAAAATGAAGAAGAAACAATTTGAATCTGGTGATATTAAATGCCCGGAATGTGGAAAAAAATGCAAACCTACCGAAATAGCGGTAGCTGGTGCAAAAGTCAAAGGCTGGAGATGTGGTTGTGGGTATGAACTAATAAGTCCTTATGAGATCGAAAAAGCGTATCTACTTATGCAAGCCAAGAAGCATGAAAAAGTAAAAATATCCAAGAGGGGCAATTCTTATATGATAACCATTCCGAAAGGAATTGCTGACGCTATTAATATTCAAAAAATAAAAGCTGCCGAAATTTTTCTTAAAGATGAACATACAATCTCAATACTAATATAGAAATAAAAAGAAATCGTACTACTTCTCCTTAAAGTAAAGGATATCCTTCAATGTGCCCTCTCTCTTGGTTTTAGGTCTTAGCACGGCCTTGACCTTTACACCGCAAAGGTCCCTTTCTTTTTTCGATTTTGGTTGGATGATCCCCAGCATCGCACTGTCAGTTTTGTCAATATCGATCAAAGCGACGATCTTGGGCACCTCGAGCTTGTTGGCATGCGCATCCAAAGTTACGATCGTCCAAAGTCTAACCGTTCCGCTGGAGGGCACTTCACGCCAAGCTTTATCCGGTATCTCGCAGAAACAATCTTCACAGAATAACCGCGGCGGCATAAAGACCTTCTTGCATTCCGGGCATCGGCACGCAAGAAATGTATTTTTGTGTTTGAGATGTTTGAAGAACTTATCGCCCGCAACGCCACTTGGGTATAGATAGTCTGCTTGCATATCACCGCGCCAGTGCATGAAGGTGGTTGGGTCGGTCTGCTTCTCTAAGAATGTCATTTCTTTTTACCCCCTTTTTTCAAAGGTTTGAAATATTTGATATCGGTGATCGCGCCGACGCGCTCCTTTTCGGGTTTCCACACGGCCTGGACCCTCATCCCGATATGGAGCTCCTTGGGCTTCATCTCGTCAAAGTAATGCATGAAACCGTGCAGCGGCGAGGCACCGTCAATAGAGATCACACCGACCAGGATCGGCTCTTTGATACGCCTCGCATCCGCATCCAAATACGAAATCGAGAACGTTTCTACTTTACCAGTGTCTTTCAATTTCACCCACTCATCGGTCGGGCCATAGCAATGTTCGCAAAACATTCTTGGCGGGACGATCACTCTTTTGCATGGTCTACATTTACGGCCAACTATATTGCCCGCTTTAAGCTCTTCTAAAAATCGTGACATTGCAGGGCCGAGACTCCAGTTGTATTGTACCTCCGGCTCCCACCACGAGTACGTCACTTTCTTCTGCACTATATCCTTTGTCGTTACGTGAGTCCCAGGTGCATATTTTGGATATCCTTCGATCTTTTTTGGCTTTGCCATCCATCTCACCTCACATCATTTCCTGAGCACTATCACAGTGCCCATCTGCATGATATCGCCCCAGGCCTGTCCCACACCCACTCTCGGGTCGCCTGGGACCTGCCGTTTACCGGCTTTACCTGTAAGCTGCCAATACAATTCACAAACCTTCTGGCCCATTGTGGCGGCGATCGGGTTGCCCACACCGAGTAACCCGCCGGACGGGCAGACTGGCAGGTCGCCGTCCCTTTGTGTCACACCCTCCCGTGTTAGTATCGGAGCCTCGCCCTTTTTACAGAGCAATAGCCCCTCCATATGATGCAGTTCCTTGTAATCGAATGGGTCGTAAGGCTCTACAACATCGATCTCCTTGAACGGGTTCGTGATGCCGGCCATTTTATATGCCATCTTTGCGGCATTTGCTACATATTCCGGGAAGCACAGATCGCGGTTCGTCCACATTGTACTATCAATGTTCCAACCCGTGCCTGCGACCCATACCGGATCGTCTGTGAACAGACGTGCTTTTTCTTTGCTGCAGTAAATTAATGCCGAAGCGCCGTCGCTGGGTGGGCTGATATCCAGCCTTTGGACCGGCCATGCCAAAACCTCAGAATTAAGAACATCTTCGACTGTAATGTGCGGGTCTGCAAGCTGTGCACAGGGATGACCTACAGCGTTCCTTTTATTCTTAACCGCTACAAGAGCAATATCTTCTTTCTTGATGTTGTGGGCGGTCATGTACCTGTTCATTTCCATTGCGAACAACCACACAAGATTTGGGTTTAAGGGTCGATCAAGGATCGGGTCCCAGATGTGCCGGAACGCAGTCTGTGGATGGGGATAACAGGAGCCCATCTTCTCTTCACATACGACCATACAAACATCAGCGACACCGGAAGCCACATGCCACCAGCCCGCGATAGGTGCAAATACACCCGTACCACCGCCATTGAAAACCCTTACATAGGGCTTACCGGCCGCTGCACAGCCGTCAACTAGATTGTCTCCTTTCATGTGAATGCCATCAAACGCGTCGGGGGCACTTCCCATGACTACCATATCTATATCTTTCTTGGAAATGCCGGCTTCATCCATTGCCATCTTCGCAGCCAGATATGAAAGCTCCTTACCTGTTTCTTTGAGCCTTCTTCTGAAAAGTGTCATTCCCGCGCCAATAACTGCAACCTCTCGCATTTATCATCACCTCCTAACCTCGTTTAAAGATCGCCACTGCACCAGTTCCTGTTGGGATGCCGCGCCAGGATTGTGCCAATCCGATCCGCGCATCAGGCACTTGCCTTTTACCTGCATGGCCTCGCAACTGAGTAACTATTTCCAATGCTTTTTGCATGCCAGTGGCTTCAAGACAATTGCCAACCCCCAAACTGCCGCCTGAAAGATTTGTGGGGAGCGAGCCATCTTTCGCTAATTCGCCTTCCGCCAGCAATTTTGCGGCTTTGCCGGGCCGAGCTAATCCTAATGATTCAAGATGTTGGAACTCTTTATATGAAAATCTATCATCAACCTCAACCACATCGAGCTCTTTTCTGGGCTTGCTTATGCCGGCCATCTTATACGCCATCTTAGCGGAGGTTGCTGCATAGCCTGCATCCATACCGCGCGTTGAAATCCAGGGCGTCTCGGTACAATAACCAAAACCCGATAGATAAATGGGGTCGATCCCGAACTCTTTGGCTTTCTTATCATTTGCCAGTACGATCGTAATTGCGCCATCAACATTGGGGCTGATATCCAGGCTCTTAACTGGCTTGAATAAATATTCAGAATTCATCACGTCGTCTACCGTGATATTAGCTTCATAATCGGCATAAGGATTGTTAAATGCATTCAGTTTATTATTGACCACCACAGCAGCACATTGCTCTTCGGTTGTACCTGTTTTCCTAAGGTAATGCTGCATCTCCAAGCCCGCGAGGAAATAAGGATGAAGCCTTTCCTTTTCATTGGTCGCACCTACCAACGGTTTCGGCGCTTTTTTGGTATACGTTGGACTGCCAGCATACTTCGGTCGCTCCACAGGCCCAGACACTGGGCGCTCAAAGATCGGATCGTATGCAAACAGCACAATATCGCCGTAGGTCAGCAAATCCGAGACCTTACTGTGCGCCTCGATCGCGACCACATCCAATTGACCAGTCATGATCTGCATATAGGCATTGGCCAGACCCTGCAAGCCATCACCACATACGGTACAGCAGGGCCTCAGGGTTGCACCGATCTGGTCTGGTACGAACTCGTCGAATATGCTGAAACCTTCCCAGTAATCCTCAGCACAAGTTATGAAACTATCAACGTCTTTTCTGGGGTTTATGCCAGCGTCCACGTACGCTTTTTGACAGGCCTCGTACATGAATTCTTTCCAGCTCATATCTGGCGTCATAGCATTAAAATCAGTGTGCCCAATACCAATTACGCAAACTTTATTTGTCACGGCCTCACCTCTATTTTTATAATGAGATTCTCCTCGCCCATCCCGAACTGATGGAAGGTAATTCACACACAAGCTCTCTTCCCAGCCCGAGATATGCATACTACTTTAATAATTTTTTTATAAACCTCAGGTAATACCTCGAATTTATGTGGCGTTTGGCGCTATTTTATGTGATTATATTCAGTTTCGAAAATCGGGAATTGGAAATCGGGAATTGACTACCCCGCCCCCCGTGCGCGCGGTCTTTGAAAATCCCATTAGGATTTTCAATGCGAGGTAATGAGTGAAACTCATTACCGCAGTCCCGACGCTCCCGATATTTAGCCTAAAAAATAATATATTAACCATTCAATTAAAATTGTGAGAAGAATCTTATTTTGGAACTACATATCGATTAACATAAGTATCAGATAGACCATTATCGAGCTACTATGCCAAAACCACCCCGAAAACCATCCAAAATCTCCAAAAATGTAGTAGAGATAAAAAATCTAGAAAAGCGGTTTGGGAATTTTACAGCGCTAAAAAATATTTCACTTAATATCCAAGAGGGCGAGTTCTTCGGATGTTTCGGGCCGAACGGAGCCGGCAAAACGACACTTTTGAAGATCCTTACCGGTCAGCTCGACCCAAATAATGGCAAAGCGCTCACGCTCGGCATCAACACCAAACAATATCCACTTGATGTGAAAAAAAAGATCGGCATCGTACCTGAATCCGAATCACCCCCATCATTCTTGACGCCAAGTGAATACTTGTATTTCGTCGGCCGCATCCACAAACTTGACAATCTCGAGCCGAAAGTGGAGCAGTGGCTGGATTTTTTCGAGCTTCACGAAAAGGAAAATGTCATAAGCCGCGATCTCTCAAAAGGCATGCGTCAGAAACTTATGCTGGCCGCCGCATTTATACACGAATCTTCGGTTTTATTTTTGGACGAGCCCTTCATCAACCTGGACCCGATCTATCAGCGCAAGATCAAGGATTATTTATTGAAGTTCCAAACCAACGGCGGCACGATCTTCATGTGTACACATATATTGGAGATCGCCGAAAAATTGTGCACCCGTGTTGCGATCATGGATAAAGGTGAAATTGTGGCGATCGGTAGTATTGAAGAGCTGCGCCAGCATGAGGATGAGGACCTGGATCAGATATTTTTAAGGTTAATTACCGACAAATAAAACGATAAAAATCATTCCGGCATAATATCCACACTAAAAAGCTTAGAAATCTCGATAAAACTAAAGCTCATAGATTCGTAATCGCTGCTGGAGGAGATCGAGATCGAATTTACAGGCAAGCCCCCGAGATAGAACGAGGAACCGGTATCAGCCACTAACCAGTAGCCAAGTTCGTCTTCGATCCATGCGAAATCGAGGGCGGTACCATAATATTCTTCAATTGCCTCTAAGATCGCATCACGGGTGCTGGCTTTAGCGCCAATATACACAGTTGTAAATGCATGGGTATCCGTCATATACATGCGGGTCGTACCGCCAATCGCCATGATCATTGACGCCAGCAGCGTCGCATGGTCTTCACAATCGCCGCCGCAAATCTCCAAGGTCTCGGAGGGTGTGGCCCAATAATTTTTATTACCTACGGGATCACCAACATAGGCAATATTATCCCGTATATAATCAAATATTGCACTTATTTGATATATATTATAATTGCCGGAATAATTACGTGCTATACTTACTGCAAGGTTGCGGATATCGGGTTCAAAAGGGTCCACTATATCGTTGATCTGTTCGAAAAAGTTGGCGAGATTGTGGTAGCGTTCCAGGGTTAGGGAATCCTCAAGATCCGGGAGGGGTTTGATATTAATCGAGTGCGCTTGGAACTTCAACTCGCCCCAATCGTACCAGCTCGAATCGTTGGCATGCTGCACCAAAATATTAAGCTGCAGGCTGTATG
The DNA here is from genome assembly GCA_965372445.1 of uncultured Thermoplasmata archaeon. Lineage (GTDB taxonomy): Archaea > Thermoplasmatota > Penumbrarchaeia > JAEHCK01 > CBDVCJ01 > CBDVCJ01. The sequence continues at coordinate 5,785 of CBDVCJ010000239.1, forward strand.
AATGGCTGCCCGCCTCGAGCGGCCCGGGGAATGAGATCAAGCCTAACTCTCCGCGCTGGTTAGAGCCGACGAGCACGCCCGAAGCCGTGGAATACCATGTATTTGGAACCCCCCAATCAGGGATGATGCCGAATTCATAAACAAAAATATCGTTGTCGTTATCAATATTATCTAATGAAACCTCGATCACACCGCCATATCTTGTATAGATCGCATCTAAACTAATATTGGTCAATAAGATCGGTGTGATAAATTCGGTGGGGGGAATAGTACTGTTGGCTTCCGGTTGGTGCACAATGGGCTTGGGGTCTATTGCCGGTATAGTCGGTATCGTCAGATCGGCTTGTGTGAAACCGTCGGCGTATTCAAGTCCCGGGGAGTTGGTATTGATCAAGATCCAACTGCTAATAATAAAGAATATCACTACTATTAGAATAATCAACACACCTTTAATCGAGTTTCTCATCGTGACACCAAACTGACGTAATATAAATCGTTACTGATTATAATGTTTTCTGTCCTCAGTGCAAATATAATACATTTTATATACTGAAACTAGGTTTATTATCATAAAGTTTTTGAAATATAATGTTATACACTCTGTTCAATATCTAGCTAAGTTCCAAGAACCAAGAACCAAATACCAAACAAATTCCAAATTTCAAAATCCAAAACAAACCCCAAATCCAAATTATTTAGTTTGAGATTTGGTACTTGGAGCGTATTTGGAATTTGTCACTTGTATC
>CBDVCJ010000240.1:0-6520 GCA_965372445.1 uncultured Thermoplasmata archaeon
AGGAAGAAAAGTGTATGTTCTAATTAGAAAATAGTATAATCATGCCACACAGCAGTTATGGTATAATATTATGTTTGTAGTTTACAGTTTGTGGTTTTCAGTGTTAATTAAGGTAGGAACACCTGGAAAAGCTCATTCCAGGGTTTGTATTTTAAACCCATATCAGTTCTAATCTTCTTTCCTGACCACAATTTTTTGTTTGTTTGAGACATCAAAACCCCAGGGTATGTCAAGATTGGCAATAATTTTCCAAACTAAATTTCGACGTCTACCACTTAGATATTCTGCGGCTTGTAGTACGGTGCCCAAGGTACCATCCGGGCGGGCGCCAACATCCAGCACATCCGGGGGGATGGTGATCTCAAATTTGTAATCACTTTTATGATATTCTTTCTCACCGTCCAATGGTATTGAAATATTGCAAATTGTATGGATGTGTGTCCGATGGCCCATACTGCCGTCAGAGCGGCGATAACGCTCGCTCGTTTTCTCCTGACCCAATAACTTGACTTCCATTTTTCGCGCTTTTTGCCGTTTCTTGAGCTTAAGATTTATATTGCCGGTTATTGTCTCGCCTGGCGCAAATGTATATTTATCCAGAGTTAGTTCGAGCTTCCCCTTCCAAAACGCACACATTGATTTCACCTCTGATAATTTTACTGTAGAGGCGGTGTGTGTCTGAACTGGTTAAAAAATTTTTCATTTTGAATAATATAATTATAGTCTGAATTAATATAAAAATTGGAAAATGTCTGCCAGTCCCGGTCGGCCTATTAATACTCGGGAGTCGGGAGTGGGGATTCGGGATTCGATAACCCCCCACCCCCTTTTTTCAACCGCTGAAAACGCAGAACTAAGTTATGAGATGTGAGTACGAGCTCGCTTTGCAAGGTTTTGAGTTGTGAAAAATAGTTGCTCACAACTCAAGCGAAGCGTTCTCATAACTCATAACTAATTAATTCTGCGAGTTCAGCGCATTCAGCGGTTAAAGATTATAAAACTAATTCGTGAAGTGCACTCTATATTAAATAACAATAGTCGTATCCCGATTCCCGTAGTACGAATCCCGATAGAGGGGGGCAAATTTATTCTTCGTCCTCTTCCTCTTCCCACTCCGCCTCTTCTTCCTCGGCTGCTGCCGAGGGTGGCGGTGGGGGTGGTGTGTAATCTGCAGCAGGTTTGCGACGCGTCATTAAAAAGAAGATGACTGCCAGAACAATTATGATGATGACCACCAGAACGATCCATATTATCCAATCAGCAAACCCCGCTTCTTTCTTATCGCCCTCAGCACCTTCTACACTGGGTGAAAGTTCGGCGCCTACTGCACCGGTTGGGGTTTCATCGCTCGGCTCGGCATCATCTTCACCGTCATTAGCCGTGAAATAATACGAATGAGAGCCTTTTGGGAGTTTGGTTTTGTATTCGTAATCGCCGTCCGAAGAATCACCGGATTTTAAGGTCATATCATTTTCTTCGCCATCCACAACCGCCTTTATTGAACTTGGCGGTTCACCATCGTCATCTTGATAATGCACCGAGAATGTGAATTCCGTGTTCTCATCGCCGCCTTCTGGCTCCATTTTACCGTTACTGAGCTCGGGCTTGGTGTTGTTCGACGGCGGTGGAGGCGGTGGGGTTGGGCGCAGCGTTACATTGATCACAAAGTTATGATAATCCGACCCGCCTTCGTCATCCGTAACAGAGACATTGACCTTCCAAGTACCGGCATCGCCCTTTGCAGGCGTGCCGCTCAGCACCCTATAATCGGTGTTGAAGTCCAACCAGCTCAGGTTCGCTTTATGCTCGCCTTGCCAGGTCCAGCTGAGATCTTTGCTGGGGGTTCGGTCATCAATTGCTTCGTAGATCACATAGTACAGGTCTCCGGCCGTGGCGGTTAACACATCTTCCGTTATAATCGTCGGGTTCTCGTTCGGGATGTATACAGGTTCGATCGTCAGTATAAAGTTTTGAGCACTGGAATCCATACCGTCAGATGCAATTACAGATACCGAATGTTCACCGATATTATTTTCCATTGGTGTGCCGTGCAGCCACCCAGTATCTTCATCGATCTCAAGCCAGGTACCGGCACCGGATTTCAATGACCAGGTGATAGTGTCATTTGTCGGGTCGATGTCAATTGCTTCGTAATCGACTGCATAATATTCACCTACTGTAGCAGCTGTTACTGGTTCGGTGAGGATATCTGGTGCGTCATTCGTATTTTCGACCGCAAATGAGTAATTGCGCATAGCAGAATTAACTCCGTCTTCTGCAACAACTTTGATCCACCATCCTTCCCCAACATGCTCATTTAACGGTGTGCCGTTCAAGCTGCGTTGGGCTTGGGTCACTTTCAGCCAGTTTGCATTGGTAGTGATGGTCCAATCCAACCCATCAAACGGTGTATCAACATCACTGATATCGATCCCTATATTATATAACTCGTCTTCAATCGCATTTGGCAATGCTTCAGGCCCGATATCAGGCGGGTCATTTGTAGCTGTGACAGTGAGCTGGAATTTCGTCCAATCGATATCCCACCCATCGTCGATCGTCACATTCACCCATACGGTCCCGATATCGCTCTCGGCAGAGGGTTGGCCGCTTAGTATGCCGGTTGTCGGCTCGATCGTGAGCCAGCTCGCGGCGGTATTCAACGACCATGTACCCTGCTGGCCGACGAACACAACATCACGGTCGTTATAATTGTAATCCACTTCATAATATTCATCCTCAACAGCGGTCTTGTCATTGTTATTCGTGATCTCTGGCGGTGTATTCTCAACCTCTGGCTCGCCCCAGAGCCGTATATAGTTGCGATGCTTGCCATCTGTAGCAATGAACAAAGCATTATGTATCCTCACATCAAGGTGTGCAAGCTCGAGGAAATAATCTTTGCCGTTCTTATAATTGGTATCTGCAGGATTGAGCTCCAACATTTTATGATAACTACCGTTAACCAATAGCTTCACAAAACCAGGTGCCTGATTTTCTTTATCCCTGTAATTCAGCGAGAAATTGAAACTCGTACTTGTATTGCCAAAGGTCGGTGTGACGCTTCCGGTAAGGATCGGGCCACCGTAGGTCATTCTGAAGAAAATATCGTCGTCGGTGCCGGAGCCTAATGTAATATTTATACCAGTCCAGACCACATATGCGCGTGTATCATCAACAACGATATCCGGAAGATTGGAGTTATCGTTATTGTACCCAAGATATTCTTCTGGCTCGGATACCATTTCAATCGGTTCCCAATATTTGCCAGTTATATTCATCCTATATGCAATATCGTCGTCAAATCCCGCAAAATTAGTATTATTTCCGGATTCCCACGCTACATGGATCTTATCGTCTTCGACTGCGACTACCGGATCGTTTTCACTTTGGGTATCGAAGTTCTGGCCAAAAACGGGTTCCGATATGACCTGAAGTGCATCCCAATTGGTGCCGGTGGTGTTGCATCTATAAAATATATCCTCATCGTTACCAGCCCACCCTAGGCTGCTTTCGTCCTCCCACACAGTATAGATCTTACCGTTCTCAACCGCGACCGTAGCGTCATAAGACCCGCCAGTATTGATATTACCGCTTAAGTTCGGTTCCGAGATGACCTGGATATCTTCCCATGCATTGCCAGTGAGATTGCAAATATAAAAAATGTCCGTGTCACCTCCGGAGTCATCAAAATTTGAAAGGTCTTCCCAAATAACATAGAGCTTGTTATTCTCAACAGCTATAGATGCATCATAGGACCACATATTATTGAGATTCCCACCAAAAACGGGTTCAGATATGACTTGCATATCTTCCCAACTAGTACCTGTGAGATTGCATCTGTAAAATATATCTGCATCTGTGCTTGCACCGTTATAATTAGTTTCATCGCCCCACGTAACATAAATATTATCGTTCTCCACTGCAATTGTGGGATTATAGGATATGTCATTGTTATCAGCGCCAAATATCGGTTCCGAAATAACCTGGATGTCTTCCCACGATGACCCCGTTAGGTTACATCTGAAGTGTATATCGGCATCGGCTCCAGAAGAATCGGTATTATTATAATCATACCACACCACATAGATTTTACCGTTCTCCACTGCGATATCTGGCTGATGGGAATATTGAGTATTAAAGTTATTACCAACTTCAGGTTCGGAAATTATCTGTACCTCAGACCAGGAACTGCCATCATGGTATCGATAAAAAATATCCCTGTCACCGGCGGAGCCACCCGTACTATTATCATCTGCCCAGACCACATAGATCTTATCGTTTTCGACTGCAACTTTGGGATTATATGAACCTTGAATGTTAGTTTGCTGACCTACAATTGGTTCGGACAGAACTTGGATGTTCGACCAGGTATGGAACTTGGTGCTTGGTGGCGAGCGCGTACCCAATTCTGACGGCGGGGTGCTGGCAATAATACCGAAATTCACACCAACGATCAAAACGCTTAAAATTAACATTACAATTATTAAACTCGATCTGACTTTTATCCGCATACTATCTTCCTCCTTCTCCATTAATTTTCAATAATATGAAAATTGACTTATCTATAGTGAAATAATTAAAGGTTTAAAAATGTTTTTATTAACGGCATTATATACAAGATTTCAGATTCCAGTTTGTAATTAATATGTATATAAGTTTGGAGTTTTCAGTTTACAGTTTGAAGTCCCCCCTCCCCTCAACATTGGTTGAAATAATGATTTTAAGTATTGTGAATATAAATGGGGTAGGGGGTGGGGGACTAGAAACCGAAAACAACAAACTGAAAACCTCAACAATTGACATCCTGGTATCCCGAATCCAACAAAAAATTGGCAAAATTATAAATACCTACACGATTAATATTATAAATCCATTATTATTAACTGGTGGTCAAAATGAATTCACATTGGGGTGGCCCATTAAATAAATTGACGGATTACAAGTTCGAGATCCCACAAAGTTATCGTCCAGACATGCTTACCTCGGGTATTATTTATTTAAACGACAAAATGCTGGCCAAACTCCGCGACGACCAGGCCCCGGAGCAGGTTGCAAATGTTGCAACGTTACCCGGCATACTCGGATCATCACTTGCGATGCCAGATATTCATTGGGGCTACGGTTTCCCGATCGGCGGCGTTGCAGCCGTGGATGCCGAAAAGGGTGTGATCTCACCCGGTGGCGTCGGCTACGATATTAATTGCGGCGTACGGCTGGTCAGAACCGATCTCGACCTAGAGGATATTAAACCCAACATCCGCGAAATTGTGGATGCAATGTATAAAAATGTACCGTCGGGGCTGGGTTCCAAGGGCAAGGTCCATGTAAACTGGAGCCAGCTCGATGATGTGTTCCGGAACGGCGCGCGCTGGGCGGTGGAGAACGGGTACGGGTGGCAGGACGATCTTGAAAACCTCGAAGAGAATGGGTGTATGGAGGGCGCGGACCCCAGCCAACTTTCGCAGAAAGCCAAGAAGCGTGGGTTACCTCAGCTGGGGAGCCTGGGCGCGGGCAACCATTTTCTAGAACTGCAAAAAGTGGATGAGATTTACGACGAGACCGTCGCAAAGGCATTTGGTATAACACATAAGGATCAGATCATGGTAATGATACATACCGGCTCTCGGGGCTGTGGTTATCAGATCTGTGACGACCAGATCCGAGAACTGAGCAAACATTTCAATAAGGACGGAGATCTATTTGTTTCTAATGAATACAAGATCAAGTTGCCAGACCGTCAGCTGGTATGCGCGCCCGTGAATTCGCGACCGGGCGAGAATTATTTTAAGGCGATGAAATGTGCCGCGAATTACGCGTGGACCAACCGGCAAATGATAGTGCACTGGGTGCGCCAATCGTTTGAAAGTGTGTTGGGTCGAAGCGCCGAGGAGCTTGGGATGGAGATCGTTTATGATGTCGCACATAATATCGCCAAGCTTGAAGAGCACAGATTCGAGGGTAAACGCCAGAAAGTATACATACATCGCAAAGGCGCCACCCGCGCGTTCGGCCCCGAACTGCCGGAGGTACCAGTCAAATATAGATCCGTAGGTCAGCCGGTACTGATACCGGGCGATATGGGTACTGCAAGCTATGTACTTGTAGGCACCGAGACCGGTATGAACGAAGCCTGGGGCTCGACCTGTCACGGTGCAGGCCGCATCATGTCGCGCAAAGCCGCGACGCGCCAATTCAGAAGCGAGAATATCATCCGGGAGCTTATGGAGCAAGGGATATATGTAAGAGCCACCAGCAATAGAGTGGTTGCAGAAGAGGCGCCGAGCGCTTACAAGAATGTGGAGGATGTGGTTGAAGTGACACATGGCGCCGGGATTTCTAAAAAAGTTGCCAAAATGAGGCCGTTGGGCGTTGTTAAAGGCTGAGTTAGTTGTGAGCTTGCAGCATCATTGTCAAAATGTGGGATTGGTAAAAGTTCACCTATATGCGTGGGATTGCTAACTGTTTGTCATAATGCGTAGGATTGTCAACTTGAAACCATTAGGCGTGGGACATGAGT
>CBDVCJ010000241.1:0-6492 GCA_965372445.1 uncultured Thermoplasmata archaeon
GCATTGAAAATCCCCTTCGGGCATTTTCAAAGCCGAGGTAATGAACGAAGTTCATTACCGCAGTTCGGTTCCCGAACAAGGACCTAGGACGATATGGCATTACATGACCAAGGACTTAGGACCGAATGGCAATATTGTATCATGGACTTCGGACGCAATATTTATCGCCAAACACACAACGCCCAACACACAACTCTACGGACTCCCTAGATTCCATGACTCCTTAAACTCGTTGCCATAAATGCCATAATAGTCCCGAATCAATACAGTTTATTCTTCGTCCCATTCAAATAATTCTTCGGGCTCCTCTTCAAGTTCGAATTCAAATTCGGCTTCCGCTTCCAAATCTAAATCTTCTTCCTCAATGGGCTCCTCTTCAAGTTCGAATTCTAACTTTTGCTTCGCTTTCCTTTTACCTTTTTTCTCGACTTCGATGGCGGGCTCTTGAGTTGTAGGTGCTTCTGCGACTGCGCGCTTTCGTGACCGTACGATCACTACAGCAATAATTGCCATGATCAATATTATAATAATGACTATTAAAAGAATAAGAATCCAATCTATTCCGCCCTCAACTTCATTAATTTCCGAGGTGGTGCGGCTGGTACTGTCACTTATGGGTGTGAGGGTATCACCTGCGTGGGCAATGGCTTTGCCATCGGTGGCGGTAAAGTAGAAAGTATGTACGCCTTTGGTTAATTTGTTCTTGAAAATATATGTTCCATTTGAAACATTGCCGGATTCCAGCGACATCTCATATTCTTTTCCATCGACTATAACTTTTATTGAGCTCGGCGGATCGTCATCTTCGTCATAATAATGAACTGAGAAGGTATAGGTTGTTGTAGTATCACCACTATTGGGTTGGATCTTACCTCCGGTTAGGATGGGTGCACTGTTTTCGGATGGTTTTACTGTGACCGTAAAATTGTGAAAACTTACTGAGCCTTCAATATCCTCAACCGATATGTTTACCCAATATTCTCCGATATCGGCGTCGGTTGGGATTCCGCTTAGCACAAGTGTATCTTTATCAAATTCCAGCCAATTAGCATTTGTAATATATTTCCAAGTTAGATTCGCGGCGGGTGTGGTATCATCAACAGCACTGAACCCAATCTTGAAAACCTCATCTGCGGTTGTTGTATTTGTTACTGCAGAGGTGTTGAGCTCCGGCGCCCTATTTGGTGGAGGTTGAACTGTAAGTGTAAAATTATGAAAATCACGACCGTCCTCTCCGTCTTCAACCGAAATGTTCACCCAATATTTCCCAACATCGGTTTGGGAGGGTGTACCGTTCAGCCATCCCGATGTCAAATTCAGTTTCAACCACATGCCAGCATTAGTTTGAAAGCGCCAGGTGAGAGTTATTGGTACTGGGTCAGGGTCGACAGCTTCGTATCTAGTTGAATATAATTCATCGATGGAAGCGGTCAAAATATCTTCGGTCAAAATTACAGGTTGGTCATTAACATTCACCACAGTAAGAGTGAAATTCGTATGGTCCGACCCGTCTTCAGTATCATTTACACTTATGTTTACCCAATATATTCCAACCTCATCATTTAAGGGTGTTCCGCTTAAAATACCTGAGTTTGTATTAAATTCGAGCCAATAAGCATCTGTTTTGATCGACCAAACCAAGATCGCGAGCGGTGTATCTACATCTGAGGCTTGATAGGTAACTTCATAAAGTTCATCTTCTAGGGCGGTGAGGTTATCAATAGTGGTAATTATCGGCGGGTCGTTGATCTCTATTACCGTGACCGTAAAATTAGTGAAATTAAGTGCCCCATGATCATCCTGGATCGAGATATTGACCCAAGCGTCCCCCACTTCATTATATGATGGTGTCCCTTTTAAGATGGCGGTCGTGGGGTTGAAGCTCAGCCAATTAGCATCACTTTTAAAATACCAGGTATGGGTTTGCCCGAAATCAATATCCAGAAACTCATATCTAACCTCGTAGTAAATATCCTCATATGCTGTTTCATTATCCGGTGTTAAGATCACAGGTTTGAAGTTCTGCACATCCGGGCCGTCTATTATTAATGTAGAAAAGTTGTAAGTTCCATCGGAACAGTAAAAGTTAAAGTTGTAATCCTCACCGATCCCAAGCGTGGTATTGTAAAAATAGTGCTTGCCATTAAAAAAGCTATCATCACTTTTATTGGATTCTTCCATTGTATAATTAATTCCGGATACAGAAGCTTTGATATACAAAGGCGCTTCGTTGTCGGCATCAGTATAGTTTACAGTGAAATTGAAGTAAGTACTTGAATAGCCAGTACATGGTGTTACAATACCCTGGGTCAATGTCGGTGAAACAAAAGTACATTTGTAGAATATGTCTTTATCCGGTCCCGCATTGTTTGTGACATTGTCATCCATCCATACCACATGTGTCTTACCTTGGGTCACGACAATTTCTGGGTATTCAGAAGTGCCGGTATTGAGATCCATCCCTACAATGGGTTCTGATATGATCTGTACCTCTTCCCAGCTGAGACCTGTAATATTTATTCGGTAGAAAATATCGGGATCGGACGCAGCACCATTGGTATTATTTCGGTCATGCCATACCATATAGAGCCTTCCGTTCTCCACTGCTATCGTTGCATTTTGGGAATTGCCAGTGTTGAAATTTTTACCCGCTACGGGCTCTGAAATTATATCGGGCACCGACCACGAGTTGCCATTATAATTCCGATAGAAAATATCGTAATCTCCACCTGCTCCGTTGGTATTGTCATTATCATACCAAACAATATAGATATTATCATTTTCAACAGCTATTGACGGGCAATAGGATCGGCCTACATTATTATCATTTCCCGCTACTGGTTCCGAAATTATTTGCGAAGGCGCCCAGGATTGGCCATTAAGATTCATTCTTAAAAATATATCCTCATCTGTTCCAGCGCTATTGGTATTGTTGTCGTCATACCACACAACATATATCATACCGTTCTCAACCTCAATATCAGGCTCACGGGAACCGCCGGTGTTGAAGTCCTGGCCTTGAACAGGTTCGGAAAGTATTTGCAGCGCATCCCAGCTTGTACCGGTTACATTTTGTCGGTAGAATATGTCCCAATCCACACCGGCATTGTCAGTATCATTATAATCTTGCCAAACCAAATAGATCTCATTATTTTCGACCTCGATCGATGGATTTATTGACCATGCAGTATCAAAATCATGACCCGGTACAGGTTCTGAAATAACCTGGATATCTTCCCAACCCGAGCCGGTAAGATTAGACCGATAAAAAATATCGTATTCGAATCCGGCACCATTAGTATTATTAGCATCAGACCACACAACATAGATCCTACCGTTTTGGACGGCAATGTCCGGGTCATATGATTCGCCCTGATTGGTATCTTTGCCAGTTAGAGGTTCCGATATGACTTGGATCTCAGCCCAAACTGTACCGTCAAAATATCGATAGAATATATCAGTATCCGTCCCTGCACCTTTATGGTTGGTCTTATCTTCCCAAACTACATAGAGCTTATTATCTTCGGCTGCCACCTTTGGTCGGTCTGAGGTAAATGTATTAACATCGCCACCAAGTATAGGTTCGGAAATGACTGCGGTCGTGCCCCAATGATAATTTTGTGCGCGGTTCCTAGCTGTAACAGAAGAAGGTTGGGTGATATTATTGTCACTTGGGTTCATTGCAGATAATCCAAAGCTCAAGATCGGGCTGGAGAATACAATACATAGAACGGTTACAATAATGAAACACATTAATTTGGTTCTCGTCAATAATCCCCCGTATTTAATTATATTTATATTGATAACTGCAACATTATCATTCTTTAAAAGATTTTGCGTTTTTTTTGATAAATATGGATATTTGAATTCCCGAATTGAAAATTCATTAGGCTCCATTGCCACAATTAATTCAAGTTATCCAAGGTAATTGTTAAGGTGAAGTTCTACGAATATTTTTCAATACTTGTAAAAACAACCGGTGCCACAAACATCACATTAAATCCGCCTAGAGATGCATGTGCGTAATGCCATGCAGGGGTATCAGGTATGATAGCAATTAAACCGAAAAAAGCACTAAATGCGATTAAGAACCCGATAAAAACCCTTAGAACTTTCTGTTTACGACTAACATCTAAATTGAAATTCGTAGTCTCACATTCCAATACATATCCAATACTCACTCCAAATAACGCGCCAGCACCAGATATAATCCTGATATCACCAGGCAGGCTTTGGAATGCGAAAATTGTGAAAATTGCTGGGATTAAAATGCTGAGTGCTAGTTTTTGTGAAAATTTCAAGTTATTGATTATAATGCTAATCTTTGGCTCAAAAACCAAAAACCCCAAAATCAACGCGAACCCAAATAATATTCCACCCACAATATCGATAGGATAGTGCACACCCAGATAAACTCTAGAAATTGCGACTAGAATAATAATTGTGAGCCCAATGGTCATGACGTAAGAATTTCGAACTTTAATGCCCAAATACCCCCAGAGGCTTGTCGTGCCCATTGTGTGCCCACTTGGGAACCCGGATGCGTCCGGTTCAGTTTTCCATTGCTCCTTAGGAGGTCTTGGCAGATCAACGAGATTTTTTAATAATGCCGCAATATAGCCGGCTAATAGCGAGAGATAGAACAACCTGAACCCGAACTTTTTGTTCAGGCACCAGAAGATAGGTGGTAGAAATATCATATAGAATAGTTCCGCCCCAAACTGGGTAATGAAGATAAAAAAATTATCTAAAATTGTTTCTAACAATAGTGTCACCTTATTCAGTCAGTATTTTGTCTAATTGAAAATTCTTAATTTATATGATCGGTGCCTCTCTTAACCAATCAATATCGCTAATATACAGAGTTCTGATATCTTTCAAGCCTAATTTTAACATTGCCAATCTTTCAAGCCCGAGCCCCCAGGCAAGAACCGGGTGCTTAACATCAAAGGGTTCAAGTACTTCAGGCCGGAAAATGCCGGAACCTCCTAGTTCCAACCATTTATCTTGAAATTTAACAATAACTTCCGCGCTCGGCTCGGTATACGGGAAATAAGCCGGTCGAAACTTGATCTGCTCGAATCCCATCCGTTTATAAAATTCCTTTAAGATGCCTAACAACATCCTGAAACTAGCGTTTTCCTCCATTACGATCCCTTCGATCTGATAAAACTCAGGGGTGTGGGTCGAATCTATAGCTTCATTCCTGAAATTGCGACCGATAGTAAAAATTTTCATGGGCGGTTCCGGGTGCTCTGATAGATAACGTATCGAATTTACGGTTGTGTGTGTACGAAGTAGCGCTTTTTCGGCTTCTTCTTCGCGCCATTCATAATTCCAGCCCTTGGAGGCGGTCTCGCCACCGTGCTCATGCATGGCTTTTACACGTTCCAGTATTTTCGCCTCAGGTAATTCAAGCGTCTCGGGTTGCTCCATATAAAATGTATCTTGAAGATCTCGTACCGGATGGTCCTGCGCAACGAACAGCGCATCCATATTCCAAAAACAGGATTGGATGAAGTTATATTCGATCTCTTTAAAACCCATTTCAATAAAGATCCTACGGGTATCCTGTACTATCTGCTGCAATGGATGTTTCTTGCCACCAAAAAGAGCTGGTGCAAAGGTATTGATATCGTATCTTCGGTATTCATATTCGTCCCAATTAGCGCTCTGCAGCAATTCAGGCGTGAGCTGTGCTATTTGTTCCTTGAGTTTTAGACCTTGCCCCAGAACCTTCTCGCCTAGTTCAGTTAGCCCAATAGACCGAGAGATAATCTCGCGCTCTTTGATCAGATCTTTACGAGATTTCAAGGTCGCCATAACGTCTTCATTGACCTCGGAGGCCGGTATTTCACCCGCACTCGCAAGTTTCGTTATCAGTACCTCATCGTCACCGCGTTTAGCCAAGGCCTGCTCACCGCGTTCATTGAGCTCGATGATCGTCTCGCCTTCACACTTTGAGATCTCTGCCCAACCCTTGCGTTTTAACCACCCAAGTGCAATTGGAATTTCATGCGGCTTTAATTTACGACTGGATTGAAGTTCCGTAATTGTGACCGCACCGTCATTTTTATTCAGAAGCTTTAACACCCTCCGTTCTGGCAGGTCTTTTGAGGCATATTGTTTTTTACCTATTGAGTAAAATTTATTGAGCTCTTCGGTTATTATTACTAGATTTTTAGATTGTAGCCACGATGCAGCATTCATAACTTCTACTAATTGCTTAAACCCTCCTTTTTGTAATAATTGTTCCGGTGTGGCGGTTTTAGAGAGTTTGTCTAAGGTCAGCAATACTTTTTTCTCGGTATTGCTCAGTTCCTCAATTAGCTCTGATGAAGCATCCGGCATTGAAACACCTAGATCCTGAATTTGATCGAGCTTGAAATACTATATCCCAATAATTCCAATATTACAAAAAAATCCCAAGTTAAAATTACTGATTTATTTTTTCACTTGTTTTTGGCTTGGAATTTTCAATTTTAAATAGAC
>CBDVCJ010000242.1:0-6464 GCA_965372445.1 uncultured Thermoplasmata archaeon
AACCTCTGTTGGCTTTATCTGACTTAAAATTTGGGAATTTGGATTTTGAAATTATTTTGGGGGGAGGGGGGACTGCAAACACCAAACTGCAAACTACAAACTACAAACCTAGCTATAAATTAGTCACTTTTTTTATTTAAGTCATTATTTTCGATCTTGTAAGAAGTCCAGGGGTTGAATTTAACGCAATTAAAACAGATCTCCTGCTCGTTCATATAAAGCCCGCAAGTCCAGCACAGAAATCTAGAGTAGAGTGGTGTGTCAGTTAATTTCAATCTATTTAGCTCTTCAGGTGCGAATAGCTCAACCTTGACATTATCCTGACTCAGTTTCAAATTTATCCCCAATCCTCATTTTATTTTGGTCGGTTGAATTTTTATCAAACTTCGTGCTCTTACGTTTACTAATAATGAACATTATTAATAAAACTATCCCCAAAGGCAATATTAGCAAGTCGTATTCAGGGATCGTTGTGCTATTAGACGTACCTTTTGTGGGATTGGATTCTTTATACCAATCGCTATCCTGGTCAGTATCATATCCATCTGAGCCACTCGGGTCTTTGTATCTTGACCAGGATTTATCTTTGGATACTCCTCGGAAGGAGGTCTGGTCAATATTATTGTTATTCGGATCTCTTAAGATCACACTATCTTCTGTATTCTTAAGAAAACTATCGCCGAAATCGCTATTATCAAGTAGTAAGAACTGGCCGGGGCCAATGGTCACCGTATTGCTGCCTGGTGCACCCGGGAAGGTATAGATGCCCGCGCTTGTAGTAATAGTCCACCCAGATAGATCTATGGTACTGCCTGTCGGGTTATATAATTCGATCCATTCGTTGCTCTTTTTATCGGGAAAGATCTCATTTATCACAACATTCGTACCTGAAGGGTTACGAGTGCTCCTTCCCGACGGGCTGCTGAACGAGGATTTAAAGCGGCTATCTGTTGAATTATTCGTATCATTATTCTCGGCTGAAATTAGTGAACGGCTTCGGCTCTGGTTGGTATTGTAAAATGCGGTGTATTGCTGCCCGTATGTAATTTCGATCGTATAATTGTCTGCGGGGTCATGTGGCTTGAAAACTACTTTGCCGAGTATATATCTCCAATCTGCTAAGATCGTGTTGTTGGCCAAATCCAGTTCTATTGGTACTGGTATATATGTTTCGGTCGCAAAATCGAAATAATATAAACCTTTGAAATCCACACCGAGTGGAAATGAATGATTGCCAATTGAGATCCGGCCGGAGCCTGTGGATTTGAAATTGATGATCCAATCATAACCGGTAGCATTGGTGTAGGTATTTAATATCATTACCGATTTAGGTGTTTCTTTTATGCCTTCGAGATTAAGCACGCAATCGGAAGTATCTTCGGTAGTGTTCGACCAATCTGTAATATGGTAGAAAATGTCCAAGCTTTGATTTTCAATATCATTTGAAGTAATATTTATCAATCCTAATTGGGTTAGGTTGATCTGAGTTTCCAGTCGAGAAGCATCGATGCCAACTTTGATATTATCAATATAACTCCAATTCCAGTCTGATCCGGTAGTTCCGTTGTAGCGATGATAACTGCTATTGAAAATATAGCCATACTTACCCGAGATCTCGATCATATAATCCGCGCCAATTGGCAGCCCTGAGGGATGATAACCAGTCAGGGGATTGCTGTCGTTATCGATAAAAATGTGGGCTGTATCTTGACCTTTGATCTTGGGCGGTATTATAACGGGCAAAGGTGGAATATCTGGATTGTCTGGAGCAATATCAATATTGTCATTCCAACCGTCACCATCAGTATCTTCATTGCCCCAGTTTGTTATTTGGGTCCAATTTTCATAATCGTTTGATAGCCCATCCCCATCCATATCTTCGCTGCTGTTAGGGTGCGGATCATATATATCCGGGACCCTGTCACCGTCTGTATCCTGTAAGGGTGGTTGGGGTTCCGGGATCAAACCTTGGGTTATTGGGATCGTCGAGCCGCCCATCATTGTCCCTTTCACGCCAAAATAAAAAGAAATGTTAGCCGAATCTTGCGAGATCCTGAATTCGTTAAGATCGACATTTTTATTGTCGATATCGTGATCATTTGCATCGATATAGTTATGTACGCCATTCCAATCCGCGAACGCGCCATCAATGATTATGTTATCAGGTATTGCTCCAATATATGTGCTGGGTGCTTTTGTGCCTACCGGCAGCACCGAATCGACCGTTAATACCCCATTCGAGGTCGTGGCTCTTCTATCTACTTTAACCCCAACGGCATTATATTTTTCTGCATTTGCTGAAATATCCAAAACCGTAAAAAAAGTTAGGGTTTCGCCATCTATTAATTCCAACCCTCCCTCAAACTCAAAATTCACCAATTTATGGGAATTGATAGCTTGGAATTCATAATTAATATAGGCCACTTCATCAAATCTTGAAAAATTACCGCTTGAATCTGTATCATAATATAGTTTTACATTTGTGATGTCTGAATCGCCAATTGTACCGGTGATTAAGATCCCGAGGTTATCAATAGAAACATCGCCAGCTTGCGCAGTTAAATCCAGTCTCGAAAATGGTACATCAATTTCACCCGATCTAACAACGTCGGGAGCTGTTAGGGTTTCTTGAATTAAAATCGCTGGGGATCTGGTATTGACAATGTTATCGGATCGATCTTCCTGTGCATATACATCCTTTATATGGAATGTGACATCCATCCCATTATTATGGTTATTCAATAGAATATTACTCTGCCCGAGCTGGGTTTCAAGTTTATTGCCGCTTATCTTGGCTTGGATCAATGAGGTATAAGCCCATCCATTCCAATTATTATGATCTTCTTCGGTAGCTATGAAACTTTTACATGCCGAATTTTTTATTAGACCATCGTTACCGTAGATTTCTACCATGTAATCCGCACCGAGATTGTCAATATTATATCCGGTATTTTTATTTGTGTCGCTGTCAATAAAAATATTGATAACGTCATTACCCTTCGCACCACCCTCTTCAGTGCCTTTTAAGATCTCGCCTTCGACTTCCATATATAATGAAAGCGCAATACCAGAATCATCAACCCGATATTCAATTATATTGACATTTTCATTTGATTGGTCCTCTGACGAGTCTTGGTACGATATTATATTTGACCAGTCCTCAAAATTACCGTCTATAGATATGCCTCTATCTTCAACATCAATTCCAAAATAAAACAAAATCAAAGGTAAAATAATCAAAATTAATGCTATTATGCTCGCCGCTATTCTAGCTTTTGTGCGTTTCATTTTGATAAGCGCGATATGTCGGAACTTTTTATAGCGGAAATAATCCTTAAAACCATTTGTCAATCCGTTACCATTGGTCAACCCGTTACCATTGATCAATGGTTTTCTCATTGTTGCACCGGGGCCTAACCCGACCCCAACACCGTTAATCATACCTTTTCCGGGCATACCCATTTCGGCCTCTTGTGATACACCCAAACCTCTGCCATTGACCAACCCTCTTTTTTGCATGCCATTGGTCAAACCTTCGCCATTAATTAGTCCCCGACGCAGCCCCCCATTAATGAGCCCATGACGCATTTCACCGTTGATCAACCCCTTCCGCATCCCCGGCAGTTTCGCAGCCTTCGCCTTATCTTTATCTACCTTGATACCAAAGGTCTTGAGCTCGTCGGTAATGTCCATCTTTTTGAATTCTTTAGCCAATTCTTTTCTTAACTTACGATCTTTGGGTTTTGGCTTGGTGATGATCTTTTCCTTTCTGAAAAATCTCATCATTTCGTCATCGAGCTTTTTGGTCTCCTGCTCCAATTGGTCCTTTAATTCCCTATCTTTTACACTTTCTTCGATCATTACTCCCTTTTCCTCTAATTGTGCCGCCATGAACTCGTCTAATTTTTTAGTCTCTAATTCTAATTCCTTTTTTAAGGTATCTTCTTTCTTCTTTGCTTGAGAAATTGATGATTGTAATTTATTAATAATATCCTGCTCTAATTTGTCCCTCATTATCGGTCTATCTTCACGACGGTCTCTATCGAATAACTTCGACGGCTCACCATAACCGGTCTCTTCCTGTTCCAATCTCCGCCATCGCTCTTTAAAATCCTTTGAAAAACCATTCTTACGCCTCGGCCTTTTACCGGAAACCATTCCACCTGAGGCTCTTGAAGCTTCTACCGATGCCATGATCATATCGCAGATCTTAACCTTGTTCCAATATCCCTTGACTTTGATGCCATATTCATTTGCGACATTGATCAGATCGCTCTTCATGAGCGACATCAATTCCTTCTTGGAAATCTTTCGTGAGCGGCCAGGCGTTGCCATCTATTCTACCTCAAGAGGTTTGTGACCTTTCTCAAACCAACCCCGAAGCGTTACACTAGGGGATATGAATTTAAGAAAAGGTTTTTAATTCTTATATCCCGGGATTGTTTCCTCTCTTTCTCTAATACTAAATTAGGTGTTACGTATATATTAAAAATATCGAAAGTTGTGCTACCTTTCACTAACGATTTCTTACCTCAAGCTTAAACTATCCGCTAAACTCGATCTTGAAAATTTACCGTAACACCAACTATTTTTAAAGGTTTGTTATCGATAGTTTTACCCTCCTGGCAAAACTTCCTTTTTAAGGCCTAACACCGTTGAAAATGGGTTAGTTGACAATTCTAATGTGGTTTTTTCCCTACCTGTTGTGATCCTTATTAAAATGAATTTGTCGGTCGTGCGAATGACTTCCGGGTCGATCCCATCGTATTTCAGAGCTTTTATTAACCACTCTCTAAAAGCCCTTAATTTACTCAGATGCGAATCCCTTAATTCGGATAATAGATTTGTTGGGTAATATCTCTTAAATTTTCCATCCTCGATCGTTGATATGAGCTCGACCTTCTCTAATTTTAAAGTATACCATAAAACTGATTGATGCTGTAATTTTAAATTCAAACTTATATCCTTCTGGGTCATACCAGGATTTTCTCGTATTGTTAAAAATATCTGTTTGACCTTTTCGTCATTAATCAAAGATAAGATCCTAATGTCATCCTCTTCGATCATATTTGACGGGAAAAAAATAGTTTTACCGTTGAGCTTTTTGCTGGCAATCAAATCACGGTCGATCAATTTCTTCAAATGCCAGGTCGTTGTCGGTGGTGTAATACCCAGGCCACGAGAAATGCCAGATAAATGGTTGCAAGGGAACTCACATAAATATCTGAACAGCTCACGGCGAACGGGGTTCATTAATAGAGATTGACCTTTCCTCACTTCCCATTTCTCGACTGCAATTTCATCCTCTCTGCCAATATCATGTTTAAAGGCTTTTGCAAAGCCCTTTTTTGTTTTCTCACTCTTCATTTTTATCGTAACTCACCCAAATCTATTTATATTCTCTCAAAATATCTTTTACCAATTTACTAGCTTTTATATCTTTGAGATCTTCTTCCGAGAGCACTGTAAGAGCACGATTGACCCGACGCTTTGCTTCCCTGGGCAACGAAGCCAATAATTTCTTATATTCTGCTAACTTCTTTTCCGGGATCTTTTTTATTGGTTTGTTAAGAGGCAGTGTATGATGAACTGCCAATCCCAATCCACCAATTATCCTATACGGATGTGCAAGTTCACTATGCTTGCTGCTCCTGCATTTTACGATTTTTAACTCTCTGTTGATATTTTCGCTTATTGTTGAATATCGTAAATGAATGACACAATCCGCCATATACATCGGGATCACGGTCTCGGGTCCGGATAAATTTCCAGCCTGACCGTGTTCTTCTAATGTTGCAAGTACAGTTCCTACCTTTCGTGCCTGTTTAAACAAAAACGAAACCAATTCACGCTGCTGGTATTTATCAGGAGTTGCCCATAATACAGGTGTTAAAGGATCGATCACGATCCGCGATTTTGTGCCTTTCCAATCATTGACAAAATCCGGTAGTTCCTTATTAATGAACTTCGAAAATTGTTCACCGCTCGCATCAATAAACACTAATTGTTCATTTTCAATATAATCTTTTATATAAGTCCATCCCATAGCTTCCGCTTCTTTGATGATCTGTTTCTGGTTCTCATCGAGTGAAATGAATACGCCATCGTCACCAACTTCCATACCTCTCATAATGAATTGTAGCCCGAGGGTAGTTTTTCCTGCACCTGACGAACCGATAACGACAGTAGTCGAGTTCTCGTTGATGCCACCATCTAGTAACGGGTTTAGACCGTATATTCCACTCTTGATCTTATTCACGCGGCCATCACTCTCTCTTCGCTAATATTAAAATATTTTGCTGGTCTATTAAAATATTAATATGATATTTAAAGGTTGGGTTTATTCATAGGTGGAAGGTGATAGGTGATAGGTGATAGGTAATAGGTAATAGGTGGTAGGGACAAATGTCCTGAGTCCTGCGTCCGATAAGTTGTGAGTTTGATGGCTGACCGCTCCACCTCTT
>CBDVCJ010000243.1:0-6434 GCA_965372445.1 uncultured Thermoplasmata archaeon
TTTGTGGTTTGGATGAATTTACGTAACTCCTTACCTAATCGAGTAATATTTTTCGGGTCTTTAGTTTCCGCGGTTTGGTTATAACTTAACCAAAAGAAATCCACGTTACCCAGCTTGTATTCCTTTTTCAATTCTATCGGTGGGCGCCGGGTGACACATACACCTTGTTTCTCTTCTGAAATGAGATCTTGAAAGATCTCCAGGCTTAATTTAGGTTTTACCTCTTTAATTAGGTAACAATAATTTGACTTTATCTCATATTTCATCATAAGCAACACTCATAATAAATTATTATTTTTTAAAACATATTTCAGTGACAGTATAATAATGAAAACCAGAAGATAATCTGAAATAAAAGTGCGGATTCTATTAACTGTTCTCAAGTTCATATTCCCTCCAATTAAGTTTATTTCTCTTTTTAGTTCTATAAATTCCAATAAAAATAATTACAATCAGAATTGGGAGGATCAATTCATGAAATTCAGGTATGGTAGTGGAATTTGCACTGCCTTTCGTAATAGAGCCAGACGGTTCTTCATACCAATCACTCGAGTCGAAAAAGGGGCCTGACGCAGAATCTAATGGATAACCATTAGTATCTTTATATCTGGCATAAGATGCATCATTGGCAATAGATGCAATCTGAACTGTATCCTGCACATTATCACCGCTATCTCGAAGATAAAGTACCATGCTTTCTGATATCTTCGAGCTCCCACCCCAATCTGATTGGTCAACGACTACATATCCAGTTCCTGGGTCCGATGAAAATGTATATAACGGCGTACCCCCAAAATCACAAAAATCCCAACCATTTAAATTCTGGTCTGCGTTATATATTTCCACCCACTCTGCTGAATTCGAGCCATCATCAGGATATATTTCATTAAATACAGCTCCAGTGGTAACTCCTCTTGTCCCTACAACTTCAACTGCTTTAAACTCAAAATCGTTTCCATCAATATCTATCAGATTATCCGAATATTCTTTATTATCATTCCAATCTACCATATGAAAATAAATACCGATATCTTTATTTTCAACTCCAATTTGTAAGAGATCAATTTGTGTTTCTAACTGTGTTTCATCTGAGGCAGCCCTTAAAGTATAAATCGGCACCCATTTGAACTCGTCCTGGAAATCGCCATTAAAAATTAAGTATTGGCTAGAAATTATTTCACCGTTCTGTCCTCTTATTTCTATGGTACGATCTGCACCAATGGGAAACCAGTCAGTAGGATTGTAGCCGGTTTTTGGGTCTTGATCAATATCTAAAAATATATAGGCACAGTCATCCATTACTTTAATCGGTAAAGGCAATTCAGCCTGGGTGCCGCCATCGATAACGGAGGGGGTTGGCTGGGTTTCAGGTCGCTTTTTTATATTTGTGGATGGAATATTATTACCTTCTAACATTGTACCTTTGACCTCTAAATAAAACGAAATGCTTTTTGAAGTCTTGGCAACCCCATATGAAATAATATCGATATTATCTTGATAATTCTCTGTGCTTGAATAGGGTTCATTAATCTTTGAAAATAATAATACATCATTCTCCGGGTCAGTACTAAATTGAGCATTGTTACTTGCATCGTGCCAATCGTAAAAAAGCCCATCGATTTTAATCTCCGTCGGCATCCTTTCGACATAGCCTTTTACACCGTTACCAACGATAGTAGCAGTGCCTTTTTTTAATGTTACCGATAGTACTTTAAAATCGATGATTTCGCCAATTTCATCATTTTGACCGATATAGGTTTTTATGAGTAAGGATTTTGATTGGGATTTTTCTATTTTGAGCGGAAATTCTACATTTTGTCTATTGAGATAAAAAATTTGCGCTTCTTGAGTAAAACGGATTTGTTCAATTTCCATATCGGTCCCCAATGCAGTAATTTTAAGTTGAAGCATATTGTTAAATGAAAATTGGGTTAATAATGAGAAATCCTTTCTAAGTTGCTCCACAATCACAGCTCCGAATTCTTCGCTAATGATTGCATCTGAATAATCTTCTATTCCATTTGCATCGGAAATATGGAATAGAACTTTCACGCCGTTATTCAAGTTGTATAAATTCGATTGGGCTTCTAATTGTCTATTATTATATTGTATTTTTACACTTGATAATGTTTCCCAAGCATTCCAGTCGTGCTGGTCTCGGGGATTGCCATTTGGCAGCCGATAATTAGGGCTGAATATTTTCAATTGTGAAGTAATTACTTGATCATAATCGAATATTATCTCGATCATGTAATCGGCAGTGATTTGATCCACTATGTACCCAGAATACTCTAAATTATCAGCATCAATAAATATTCGTAGAATTATATTGTCATAATTATAATCAGGATATCTTGATTTCTGCAGGCCCTGCCAATCTTTAAAATCCTGCTGCATTTTTAAATAAAATGAAAACCTCGAGAAACGTTTTGACATTTTATATTCCAAAATATTTATTGATGGATTCGTAATCTGATCCAGATCAGAATCAGAATAGCTCTCGATCTCACTCCAATCCTCAAAATTACCGTCAATTATTATCCCTGGCTCTCCTTTTATATTCAATTCATTATAAATCCAAATTGGTGTAATAATTAATGCAATCGTGATGATGACTGAAATAAATATTAACCTTCTTCGTTTTGCCTTTAAATGTGCAATTTTCCTAGACTTAAGTTCAGCACCATAGATCCCATTCCCATTTGTAAGGCCGTTGCCATTTATTATACCATTACCATTGATTAACCCAGCTTTTGCATGAGTTATATTATTACCTTTGGTTAAACTTGTTTGGGATGAATTATGATAGCCATTTCCATTTATAATACCAATTCCGTTAGTTAATCCATTACCATTTGTAAGCCCGTTACCATTAATTAATCCAAGACCATTTACGAGCCCATTTCCTTTCATCATTCTTTTTCCTTTGCCTTTGGTTTTATTTTGCATAAACTCCATACGATTAGTATTTATTACGCGGCCTTGAGATCTACTCCCGTTAGTAAACCCAATCTTTGAGGCTTTGCCGTTTCGTATCTTAATATTCAAACCATTAACAATGCCAAACCCGTTTGTAAGCCCATTGCCATTTGTTAAGCCCCTTTGATAGCGTGAAGTTCGCGAAGTTCGAACGATCCCTAACCCATTTGTAAGTCCATTACCATTAACCAATCCTTTTAGTGATTTGCGGAACGGTATGCCTTCGTTAATCCCTTCACCATTAACCAACCCTTTATATATTCGCAAATCATGACCAATATCGCCATTTTTTTTATAACCCTTGCTTTCGGTCTCGAATGGCCTCGATTTGTCGATTAATCCTTTACGATAAATTTTATGTCTCCTCGTGCCCTTGGACAAAGAAGAAACATCACGCTCTTTGAAATCCATTATTACACCTATATCCTCTCTTCAATAGGTAATAAATTCGTAGGTTTTCACACCGATTTTTAATATTATCTCTTCGTCTCTGGAAGGTTTTTCCTTTGAATTAATTATTGTGAAAAATAAACAGAAAACAGTGAAACAATTATATTTAAATTTATTTGATATGAACTGAAGGCTTGTAAAATTGCAGAATGTAACCTGAAATCAGTTCTCATCTTCGAGTTTATAATCTCATTTTCGTTTGATATTTTCGCATTAATTACCATCTGCAATTCATCATTTGTTGAATTTATTAATATTAATATTCTGCTTCCTAATCTTTATCAATTAAAAAAACATTAGTAAAATTCTCGATTTGAATTAACAAATCAAATTCATTTAAAAAACAGATTCCGTCCCATTTCTGTAAGTTCAACAATCTTATTTCGACCCTTCACGTCCTCAATTATATAACCATTTGAAATTAATTTTCTTACCCTTTTCCTTACCGTTGGTTTGCTCACGCCAAGCTCATGACCTATAATTGTATACGAAGGCTTCACACCGATAGAATTATTTTGATGTATGAACCTTAAAATCTTATGAAATTCCCTGGGTAACTGCTCACCATTTACACGCGGCTCTATTTCCATACACTCCTTTTCCAGCAACCTAAGCTCTTGGGTATTTAAGGTCGAAGGGTCCAGAGACATTATAATAATATTACCGGTCAAGTAAATATATTCTCTCAACCTCTGGATTAACGAAAGAGTATTTTTAAAACCATTTTTGAACATCAAATAGTTAACACCATCGAACAACACAGCGGTTTTATTGGTTAAATCTCGTATTTTGGATTCAAGCTCTTTTAATTTTGGCTTTAGTGAATTTTTGTCACCTTTCTCAGCTAACCATACGAACTCGAATTCGTCATCTTGTTCATCTTTGTGAAATTCGGTCTCGGGAGTTCTTGAAATTACCAGCCCGTGATAACCAATTTTAAGTATGTCCTTGAATGCCTCTAAAGCCATATTTAAGCTCGTTTCTTTTACCAAATAAAAACGGCCATCATCAAGCTTGAATTTCATCATTCTTTTTTTCAAGTCTTCCTCGGCTAGTTTACGCTCGGTAATATCATTTGTTATCAAAAAACGACTCACGGTATTATCACCATTCTGGAAGGTAGAATAATGATTATGTATACAACGCTTTGTACCGTCTTTAGAAAGGATCCAAAATTCGAGGTCATTTGGAGAGGCTCCAACCTTATGGAGATCTTGATTTAGCTGTTGTAAACGTTCTTTCTCTTCTGGCGCGGCGACATCAACACTTCTTAGTGTAATTAGCTCCTCTCTTGTGTATCCAAAGATTTCACAGACTCGGTCATTTATATATATGACGTCATCACCTTCAACGATCGCTAAACCCTCTTGGATATTTTCACCAATGGTTTTGAAAAAGTTATGACTTTCATCAGAAACTTCCTCTTTGAAAGTCATTTTAGTGTCCCATGGAAAGATATTATCTATAAAATTATCTTCACCGAGCTCATTACTAATTGCTCTTTTTTTTAATGCATTATTGAGTTGAGATTCTCCACTCTCACCAGATTGTATCTTCGTCAACTTGATCCTCTCTTCAATAGGCAATAAACGAAACTACGGGGTATAAAGCTAATTTTAAAAAGTTTTGAATATCTTCTCTTCTACTCTCATAACACTTTCCTTAAAATTAATAATTGTGAAAAAAATAGTGAAAAGAGTGAAAAAAATTGCGTTGTGATAAAATGAAATTAAGCTCAATTTTGTTAGGATGGAAGATTGGAGAAGATTCGAGATTTGAGTTTCGAGATTTGAGTCCCCCGCCCCCTATCGCCGAACGCCTCTCATCTTTCCGAAAGCTAACTGGAATCTCGAATCTGGAAACCCGAATCTTCTTCTCAGCCCTCACCCTCCAACGTTCATCCTTTTTTTATTAGACCATCAATACTTGCCATCCATTAGTCTCAAGGATTATTAACATCGATCTCAACCACCCATCCATCACGAGTAGGCTGGACTGTTATGTTCATTTGGATGCTGGAAAAGTAGATCCGATCATATTGAATTGCCATCCCGGTGTGACATGCGATACAGGCTTCATTTGCACCCGCCCTCAGGCTTCGTGTGACCGCCTCATCAAATAATGGTATATGTGATTCGACAGCCGGTGCCTTGAAATCGTCGGCAACGTTAACAGCGTTTGGGTCATTATATAGCGTCGAGTTGCCATGACAATCCAAACATTCGACAGTGTACGACGCATGGACCTTCTGAGAGTCGGTTTCAACGCTCAGATCATTGTATTCGCCAGATTCCGCCCTGAATTGAATTTGATGACAATATTTACAAGCCTCATCGCTATTTTTTACACCTAATGATTCCGGTTTATGGTGATAATTGTCCGGGTTATTGAGCTCCATATTTATTTCTGCATGACAGCTTGAACACCCTACTTCATTTGTCTGTTGCCAAGTGTGTTGATTTGTAAAAGTGGAAACCACATTCGGAAGAAGTATTAGACTGAGAAATAAAATCGCAATACCCGTTACCAAAAATCGTTTCTGCAGAATAAAATCAATTTTGGCTATTATACCATACATACTCTCGGAATGATAGCCGCTTCTAGACCTGCGATAATAAAACTTTAACACATTCATCCTCTCTTTATGAATTGGCCAAACTCGGTCGTATAAAATTGCTTTGAACGTAGAATCTTACATCATAAATGGCAGTTTCCTTGTATTAATTATTTAGAAAAATAAGATGAAATAAATGAAAAAAATTCTCAGCGGGATAATAACGACTAAAGTTTGGTGTGTGGGATCTGGCACCATTATTTTGGTTCGTAGGATAATAACGCCAATAGTTTAGTGCGTGGGATTAGATTTCTCAGTTAAATATTTTGGATACCCAGCCCAATCATTAGAATATGGATACCAAGATTCTAGAAGTCATAAGATACCTATTTTGATGTTTTCATATTGATACCAGGGCATCATTATCACAATCATACCGTAGGGTATCTCA
>CBDVCJ010000244.1:0-6432 GCA_965372445.1 uncultured Thermoplasmata archaeon
ACAATAAATTAATATTATTAGATGCACTGGGTATTTTGGAATGTAAAAATATATTGTATAAAAATTTAGAAACATTGAACACAATCAGAAATACGCATGCTCATAAAATAACTACTGAAGAAATACCCGAAGGTGTTAAAAAAAGAATCGATTCGCTATGGAATTGTTTTAAAAATAACTATCAAAAACAGAAGAAACTTACTTACTATGAAAAATACAAGATTATCGAGTCAGAAGTATTAACAGAAATATTCATACAATACTTAAAAAATCGAAAAAACGGTCGTTTATAAATATAAATTGACATAAATTAACAATGCACATAAACCGAACAGAACCTGAGTAACCCTTAAAAATGGCGTAGTGCTCATTGAACAACGACAATTTCATGGTTTAAATATTGAATAACAGAAGCACGCTTCTGTCCTCCCCCTAATCCACATCGGGCAAGCTTGTGGTGGTTAGGTCAAGGACATAAGCCTCCTTCAATCGTCCCAAAGTTAAAAGATATGTAGTCCAAATCTTGCATTTCGGGAGATTTGCCTAAATCTCCCTCTCTCTTTATTTTTATTTTTTGCACTTGATAGCAAAATTCATTATTGAGTAATTCTTTTGGAAATTGCCAGAATGATAGTCAAGGGGGCTGAATAATGAAGAAAATTGTGATAATTATCATTAGTTTATTTTTACTCCTTTCAGCTGTGAATTTAGGAACTTCAAAGTCAACACTAGATAATGACTCAACCTCAGAAATGGATTATTTATTTGATAATTCAGTTATTGATAATGCTCAGGAGCAACAGATATTACAAAATATTAATCGACTTGATGGTTTCTTCACCGAGAATCAAGGCCAGATGGGGAATGATTTTGTTCGTTATTATATTCAGGGTAAGGGCGTGTGGTTCTTAGATGACGGAGTTGTGTTTGAAATTCAAGAGCTCTTTGCGCAAACTGAAGTTCAGCGAGATCCTTTTGATAGGATCGGTCCTGAGTTTGAACCCGAGAAACCCACGCCAAGAAAAAGTGTCGTTTTGAAATTGAATTTTGAAGGCTGTAATGAAATTAAGCCGAAAGGTGTAGGGCTGTTACCACATAGAAGTAATTTCTTTTATGGTAACGATTCGAGTAAATGGTGTACTAATGTGCCTAATTATCAAGAGCTCATCTACGAGAATATTTATGATAACATTGATTTGAGATATTATTCATCCGATAAAGGATTAAAGTACGATTTTATTATATATCCTGGTGGAGAGCCGGAAGACATCAGAATGAGATATGAAGGTGCACAAGATGTTTCTATCGAGTCTTCCGGTGAGCTCAATATCCGTACAAATGTCGGTAAGATAGTGGATACTGAGCTTTTTATATACCAACTTTCAGAAAATAGTGAGATAAAAATTAATGGAAAATTCAAGAGATTAGCTTCGATGACCTATGGGTTCGAGATTATAGAAAAATACGATAATAATAACGCTATTATTATCGACCCACTTGTATATTCTACATATATTGGCGGAAACAATGAAGATAAGGGTAGAAGTATCGCCATTGATACCAGTGGCAATGCGTATGTGACCGGATATACATACTCAGCCAATTTCCCAAAAACGCCAACTGCAAATGATACCACATACAACGGCAACGGGGATGGATTTGTGCTTAAGTTGAACCCAATAGGGGCCGCGCTTATATACTCTACATTTATTGGCGGAAATAGTGAAGATTCGGGTAGAAGTATCGCCATTGATACCAGTGGCAATGCGTATATGACCGGATATACATTCTCAGCCAATTTCCCAACTACACCGGGTGCAAACGATACTACATTCAATGGAATGTTAGATATTTCTATGCTCAAGTTGAACCGAACGGGTGCAGCGCTTATATACTCTACATTTATTGGCGGGAGTGATGATGACCATAGTCGGGGAATGGCCATCGATTCCAGTGGTAATGCTTATGTGACCGGGACTACAGATTCAGCTGATTTCCCAACTACACCTGGTGCAAACGATACAACTTTCAACGGTATTCAGGACGGTTTTGTAGTTAAATTAAACCAATCTGGTGCCTTACTTATCTATTCTACATATATTGGCGGAAACGATTATGAATATGGTGAAAGTATCTCCATCGATACCAATGGCAATGCATATGTGACCGGGTATACAGATTCAGCCAATTTCCCAACTACACCGGGTGCAAACGATATTACATTTAATGGAATGGGTGATGTCTTTGTGCTCAAGTTGAATCCAATAGGGGCGACGCTTCTCTACTCTACATTTATTGGCGGGAGTGGTAATGACTATGGTTCGAGCATTGCCATCGATATTAATGGCAATGCGTATGTGACCGGGCCCGCCGGATCAGTCAATTTCCCAACTACACTAGGTGTAAACGATACCACTTATAATGGCAATGGGGACGTCTTTGTGCTCAAGTTGAACCCAATAGGGGCGACGCTTCTCTACTCTACATTTATTGGCGGGAGCGGCGATGACTATGGATCAAGTATCGCCATCGACACTAATGGCAATGCGTATGTGACCGGGCGTACACTCTCAGCCAATTTCCCAACTACATCAGGTGCAAACGATACCACATATAATATCGGCGAATATGATGGTTTTTTGTTCAAGTTGAATCCAATAGGGGTAACGCTTCTATACTCTACATTTATTGGCGGAAACGATGAGGATAGTAGTTGGGGTATCGCCATCGATACCACCAGCAATGCGTATGTGACTGGAGGAACAATTTCATCAGATTTTCCAAATACCACTGGTGCATTTGACATGACCTTTAATGGTGATGATGATGTATTCATACTCAAGTTGCACATAAATAATTTACCTTATGTATTGGATCTTAAGATTTCCGAACCAACAGTATTAAGAACTAATCCAATGTCATTATATTCAAATGCAACAGATTTTGAAGATTTGGAACAAAATTTAACTCCCGTTTTCGAATATAGAGACCCAAATGAACAGTTATGGAATAATATTTATTTCTCAAGTCCACAATACCAAAATTCAAGATGGGAAGTTAGTTTCACACCTCCAAAAAATGCAACATTAGGATTATATGATTTTAGAGTTAGGTTTAATGACACAGGTCAATCATTTAGTAATTGGGCTTTCTTAAATGATTCTTTATTGGTATTAAATAATATTCCTGCGATTAATGATATAATTTTATCAAATAATTCAGCATTATTGGTAGATTCAATCTCGATTGGTGTTAATGCAAGCGATATTGAAGAACTCGAAGAGAATCTTACAATAGAATTAGAATATCGAGACCCATCCGAAACATCTTGGGATAAAACCTATCTAAGTGCTCCAACTTACAATAATGGAAGATGGGAATGTTCTTTCAATATACCATTTGATGCATTATTCGGTTACTATGATTTTCGTGCAAGATGTAATGATAGTGATGGAAATTATAGCGCATGGCTCTTTTTAAATGATTTATTACTCGTATACAACACAGGCCCGAAGGTAATTAATGCAGGGTTATCAGAAATCTCAATTTATCGAACTGAATCTGTATTTATATTCATCAACGGAACAGATTATGAAACTCCGGAAAATATGCTGTCTTTTTATGTTCAATACAAATCCCAAAGTGAAGACGAATGGGGCAACTTGACAGGTTATTATCTCAATAATCGATGGGAAGTAAGTTTCACAACTAACATAGAATCAATACTCGGTGACTATGATTTCCGAGTGAAATTCGAAGATAATGAATCTGTTTCTAGCGGTTGGATATATGTAAACGATTCTCTTGAAGTTCTTAACAATCTACCTATGATCTCTGAGGATTTAGACAATATTAGTGTTGGTATACAGCCACTTCTATTTGATTTAACCCCGTATGAAAGTGACATTGAGGATACAGATGAAAATCTAATTTGGAGCATTGAACCTCAAATCTATTCTTATATTGAGTCAATCGGAATAATTGATACAGTAAATGATACTCTCAAGATCACCCCGAAAGAGGATGTGATAGGAACTGAAGATATTGAATTGATCTTAACCGACAAAGACAGCAGAACTGTGGTTAAATCGGATATTACAATTATTATTAATAGTTCTATAATTGAATCAATACCTATGGTAACTTTAATTTCTCCACCAGATAAGACCACTATCGATACATTGACACCGACACTGAATTGGGAATTGGATTATTCTGGATCTGAGATTATTACATATAATGTGGTTCTTGATGAGAATCCCGACCCTCAAACTCCAATTAAAACAGGTTTAACCACAACTGAATACACCCTTGAAAATGAACTGATGGATGGTAAAACATACTATTGGAAAGTCGAACCAAACAATGGCCTTTGTTTATCTGGTTCGTTCAGTTTTATGATTGATTTAGGATTTGAACCGATTTATAAAGTTAACCTTACAACCAATAAAAATTCTATTATAATTGAACGAGGCAATTCTGAGAGTATTTCATTAACAATCACTAATGAAGGTAATATCGAAGATGATTTTACTATCAGCTTCGAATCGACTGATTTTACTTCGGCTAATATTCAATTCTCTAAGAGTTTCATTACCTTGAATAAAGGAGATTCGGACACGATCACCGTGACAATTACAATTCCTGAAAATATGGAACCAGGAGAATATACTATCAAATTTATTGTCGAAAGTAATGATGACCCAAAAGAATCCAGTTTGACAATTACGGTAAAGAATGGCGATGAACCAGAGGATGGCGAGGAAGACAACACTTTGCTGTATGCTGGTATTGGAATTATTGTCATTGTCCTAATCGTAATACTGATCCTGCTGTTCATCTTCCTCAAGAAAAAGAAGGGGAAGGAAGAAGAACCGCCAGTGGAAGAACCACAACCACCACCTCCGGAAGAGGTACCACCTGAAGCACCACCAGAACAACCACCGACTCCAGAAATTCCACCAGAACAACCATCAGTGCCAGAGACACCACCTGAGCAAACGCCCACCCCCGAGGTTACGCCTCAAGTCGTACCGCAGGTCGAGCCCGCGCCAGAACAGGCACCGATGCCGCAGGTGGAAGAACAACCTCAGCCAAAACCTCAAGTTGAACAACCAGTACCCAAGATCAAAACAGAACCGACAATTGAAGAAAATAATGCTTAGATCACGGATTCAACTCGTAGATAGCGGGGAGTGGATTTGAACTTCGACCCAACTCGTGCAAATATGACCGAGTTGGGCAAGTTTTTTGCTTTGCAGTTGAAATCCTCTCTTTTTTTTTTATTTTTTTATGTTTGATAGCAAAATTCATTATTTAGTAATTCTTTTTAGATGTTGCCAAAATAATATTCAAGGGGGCTGTAATGAATGAAGAAAATTGCAATAATTATCATCAGTCTATTATTACTAATTTCATCAGTGAATTTTGGAACTTCAATGCCAATTATTAATAATAATTCAAATTCTGAAACAGATTATTCAATTGGTGGTTCGGTTATAGATAATCCACAAGAACAGCAGGTCTTGCAAAATATAAACCGACTTGACGGATACTTCACAGAGAATCGGGGGCAGGTAGGGAATGATTCTGTTCGATATTATATCCAAGGAAAGGGCGTCTGGTTCTTAGAAGATGGAGTGGTGTTCGAAATCCAAGAGCCCGTTGAGCGGACTGAAGTTCAGCGGGATCCATTTGATAGATTTCATCCTGAACTTGAAAATGAAATAAAAAACCCTAAACCAAGAAAAAGTGTTATTTTAAAATTGAATTTTGAAGGAGCTAATGCTGTTATCCCAGAAGGGAGGGGATTATTGCCTCACAAGAGCAACTATTTTTACGGTTATGACTCATCTAAATGGCGTACTAATGTACCTAACTATCAAGAAATCATTTATGAAAATCTTTATACCAATATCGATCTGAGATATTATACTTCAAATAAAGGCTTAAAGTACGATTTTATAATATATCCTGGTGGAGACCTTAATGATATTAGACTATCCTACGAAGGCACACAAGAATTGTATATTGATTCAATTGGCAATCTTATATTTCATACACAATTAGGTGATATCATTGATTCTGAGCTTTTTATTTATCAAAATACTATTGATAATAAGGATAAAATTGAAGGTAACTTCAAAATATTAGACTCAGTGACATATGGGTTTGAAATTATAAGTAAATACGATATCGATAAAGCTATTGTTATCGATCCGCTTATATATTCCACATTCATAGGTGAGAGTTGGGCTGAGGAGGGTTGGGGGATTCAAATAGATTCCAGCGACAATGCTTATGTGACTGGATATACATTGTCTAACAATTTTCCGACCACGACCGGTGCATATGACGAATCATATAATTGGAATGAAGATGTATTTGTGCTTAAGTTAAACCCTACTGGGTCAGCACTTTTATATTCTACAT
>CBDVCJ010000245.1:0-6420 GCA_965372445.1 uncultured Thermoplasmata archaeon
CCAAGCTCAAAGATGTTGGTACTTATTGGGTGAAAGTGTCTGTCTTCGATGGCGAAGACGGCTGGGATCGCCATGAGTTTACACTCAGAGTTTTTAAAATACCAATTCAAGAAAATAATGCACCTGAATTATCTGAGCCTACAATGACACCTTCAGGAGGTAATACACAAACTGAATTTACATTTTCAGTACATTATTATGATGCCGATAACGATGCACCGACATTCATTCAAGTAGTGATTGATAATAAATCATATAATATGACTCTTAAAACTGGCGATGCTTCCAATGGCACTTATGAATATAGTACAAAAGTATCTGAAGGGATACATACTTATTATTTTACAGCTTCTGATGGTTATGAAACAGTGAAAACAGATGATTTTACAACTTCTTATATCGATAAAGTTAGTGATAAAATTTCACAAGAGGAATTTTCATGGTTGTGGTTAATTTTGGTTATCATTGTAATTATAATCATATTGATAATTATGTTTGTAATGATCCGGCGTAAAAGGAAGGCGCAAGCGGAAGAGCCTCATGGAGAGGAACAGCCGCCTGATGAGATACTGTCAGAGCAACCCGCAGCTCCGGAAGTCTCACCTGAACAAGTCCCAGTACCAGAAATCACACCACCTGAACCATCACCAATCTCCGAGGTTACAGCATCTACTCCACCACCCCAGCCAGCGGATATCACACCTGTTGAACCTATTGCCGAAGTTTCACAGGTTGTTACTTCAGTTACACAAGCACAACTACAACCGAAGTCTTTTGAACAACCCGAGCAACAGTCGTTAGAAGAAGAGGAGACATTAGAAGAATAACATATATCAATGTTTTAATATTGATTACACTTAAATCCCATTAAAAGTTCCGAAAATGTGACAATAAGTGGAAAAGCCACGCCCCACATTCCATAAACTAGTATGTATTTTAGGTTTCGGATTTTATTGGTAGTATTTGTAATATTGGAAATATTCTCCAGAATGGTCGCCAATCGCTCTTCAAGTTGTTCACAACTCAAGCCAGCCTTCTTAGTTTTGAATAATGGAATATGGACATATATCAGTTATAAGCATAGAAGGCTGGCGTGCTCACATCTCACAACAAATATGGATTAAACCACAAACAAAAATCAATTTTGCTTTCGATAGCCCGGATAATCCTTCAGTGGATATTTTTTTTGCACGCGCCCCCCGCGCGGCTCCTGGGTTTCAGACGGTCTTTCGGCACCCGGTGAAGTGTTTTGGGATTGGGAGTATATCTTACAATCATAGCAATACCATCGCCCATATTTCTCGATATAGGTCAGGGGTTTGGAACATTGTGTACAGTCCGGTGGCGGTTCTGAAGTGCGATGGCGTGCATAGCTTGATAATTGCTCTTCAGGCGCTTTTGGGGGCTCACGCATGGGTTGTACTTCCACGCTATTTTTTAACGCACGGTACTTTGAATAGGGTGAATCGCCGTCTGGGGCCTCACTTTGGCCCTGAGATGGGTTTTCGTATTTGCCGCTATGCTGAGCGCGGTAATATTGTTCGAGTGCATTATGTTGGGTTTTTGGGGTGGTTTGTTCGCGTTGCGCTATATCTTCCTCTTCTTCGATCTCGCGGCCACAATTTGGACACATGGTTGAAAATGCACTTACTGTCGTACCACAATAAGGACAACCATATTCAAGATCGTCAAAATCATCGTCCTCAACGGGCTTTTTTTCGACGCTAACCAATTCAGGTTGATCTTCAATTTCATCGTATTCATAGGGTGCAACGGCTACAAATACTTCTTCGTCATCTTCTTCACCTGGAAACTGGAAGGTATCTTCTTCTGATTTTGAAGAATACCCAACAACCTCAAATTCTATATCTTCATCGCTCTCCGGGTTATCCGGTTCGGGTTCACCATTACGGGGTCGGTTTTTCCAGTTTTGGCCGATCTGGACCTCACCGGACAAAATCTTCATTTGTAATTGTTCAAGCGTGGTCAAGCGTTGCTTAATGTTTTCCAGATCCATTAATTGGCCCTTTATCTCCGCTAGGTCACTAATGATTTTCTTGAGGATCTTAGGATCTATTTTATTCAATTTGTATTCTGTTTCATCAGCCATGAATTTACCCTCATCGGCTTGCTCCCACATCCCCCAACTAACTATATTGTTACACTACTTTAAAAGATTATCTAATATTTTATTGGATTTTCATTAAGTGCTTACTTTTATAATTTAACTGGATCGAAAAAAATAAAAAAAAAGTTCCGGAAGTTATTCACTTCCGAAATAAGTTTGTTACCATTATCGCCTAACTAAAGTGTGATCTTAATATTCAATTTTTCAGTCAGTTCTTTATATCGATTTCTTATTGTAACTTCAGTTACACCTGCGATATCGGCAACTTCGCGCTGAGTGCGGCGTTCATTACATAGAATTGAAGCTATGTATATTGCCGCTGCAGATACACCCGTCGGGCCTCTACCGGAAGTCAATTCTTTATCGTCGGCCTGCTTGAGGATCTCAAGAGCTTTGGCTTGTACTTCTCCGCTGAGCTTCAATTCGCTACAGAACCTTGAAATATAGTTCTGCGGCGAGGTCGGCATCAACTTCAGCTTCAGCTCACGAGTCATAAATCGGTAGGTTCTACCGATCTCTTTACGACCCACACGAGATGTATTTGCTATTTCGTCTAAGGTGCGTGGTACATAGCATTGACGACAGGCGGCATACAATGACGCGGCAGTTACGCCCTCGATACTGCGACCGCGAATAAGGTTCTTGGTGACTGCCTTACGATAGATCATTGCCGCAGTTTCACGGACATTCCGAGGCAACCCCATACCGGACGCCATGCGGTCCAATTCGCTCAAGGCGAATGCAAGGTTACGCTCGGTCGCGTTTGATACACGGATCCTGCGCTGCCATTTCCTCAACCTATATAACTGCGCTCTATTCCGGGTCGGAATGCTTTTACCGTAAAAATCCTTGTTTTTCCAACCTATCTCGGTTGAAAGTCCTTTATCATGGATAGTGTAGGTCATTGGCGCACCGGTTCGTGCACGCTTCTCGCCCTGCTCGACATCGAACGCACGCCATTCAGGGCCTTGATCTATGAATTGCTCATCTAAAATTAGGCCACATTCTTCACAAACTAATTCGCCACGCTCATAATCTCTTACAATGTGTGAACTATAACACTCTGGGCATCGAGTGATTTCATCTACTTTATCCTCAGCTTTTTGCTTCTGTTTGGAATCTGCCAAATTTTCTCCTCCCATATTATTATTTCACATATATCTCGGTTCCAAGTAATTTCAAAGATGTTTTTGCATCCTTGACTCTTGGAGAAATCACAACATATGGGGCATTCACAGGTCCTATGATGTTCTTAACAATACCTATTACTCGTTTACGGTTATCAATTACTTTCGAGCCGATCCTGGGGGTGGATTCCGGTTTTGCAATTAATTGACCTGTTGATGTTATATCCATTATTTTTCCGAGTGACTTCAAGTATTTACCCCATATTAATGAAACTAATTAAGGGATACATTATAAGATTAGTAAGTTCTACTATATAAACCTTTCGAAAGATATGTATTTAAAGTAATTCTTATATATATATTTATGTAGAAAAGCTTAAAAATACATGACGAAGTTCTTGGATTTATTTGATAAATTATATAGAATTGAACTTTATTTTTGGTATATAAAAGTTACCATTTTCAATATTTTGACCTTCAAACCTTTGACCGTTTATTATTGAGTTCAACCAAAACACTAAATTTATATAATCACATTTCCCCACAGGGAGGAGCGAGTGTTATGACCGTAATTTATCATCCGCGATATTTAGACCACATCCAGACCTGGGGCCATCCTGAGAGCCCGGAGCGTTTACAGGCGATAATGGCGCGACTCGAGGAGGAGGATTTGGGCGTCAAGATCGTCGAGCCCAAAACTGCAACAGATGATGATATTGAATTAGCACATGCGCCAGAGTATATTGAATTGCTCAAGAACTTCGGTGAGGGTTATCTCGACCCGGACACCTACAATCGCGAGGAAACCTATGAGATCGCAGCCTTAGCCGTTGGTGGCGGCATTTTGGGTGCGAAAATTGCGTGGAAGAACACCAAACCTACATTTGTTTTACCGCGCCCGCCAGGCCACCATGCGACCTATAGTGCATCCGGAGGGTTCTGCTATTTTAATAATATTGCAATTGCTGCTAATGCAATTCTCAAGGAAATGAAAGATGCAAAAAGGATCGCGATCTTAGATATCGATGTACATCATGGAAATGGTACACATGATATTTTTTTCACCGATCCAAATGTGCTTTACATCTCTACCCATCAATGGGGTATTTACCCAGGAACAGGGCCAGCAGAAGTAACCGGGGATGGAAAAGGTGAAGGCTATATTGTAAACATCCCTTTTCATTCCCGCACGGGCGATAGTTCATTTGAATTGGCATTTGAGACTATTATCGAACCAATAGTAACACAATTCAAACCATCAATGATCCTTACCAGTATCGGCAGTGATGCACATTACTCTGACCCACTGGCAATGCTGAATTTATCCAGCCAGGGGTATCTTAAATTAGGAAACAGAATTCAGAGATTGTCCGACAAGCTCTGTGATTCCAGACTGGCCTATTTTCTGGAAGGTGGATACAATGTTGAGGCACTGGCGGAAATCGTCACGGGTATAATTGCAAGTTTCAGCAATAAGAAGATCGAGCTGGAGTTTACCGAAGATTATGATACCGAGCAGCGCGGTGAACAGGTTGTAGAAGAAGTGCAAGAGATCCAAAGTAAGTATTGGGACCTGTAGTGTAATTATTTTACTTTTTTAATGTTGACCGACAGGTAGGTTTTTCAGTTGTAGGCATGAGTTTTGAGACAAAAGGTTTATATAGTACGCTATATTTACACTATCTGGTGACACATGATGACAGAGAAAGACAAGCGACGCCTCAAAAAAAAGGCCCCGATTGAAGCGGGTATTGAATATCGTGCTACGATCCGGTTCCCACGTAAGGATTATGAGTTCATGCAGGAGCTGATTGAAAATGGCGAATATACTAATATTACAGAGATCGTCAGGGACGCAGTGAAAAGATTCAGGTTGGAATGGCGAGATATGGAAGCGGCAAAAAACTTCATGCCCATGGGGCCAATGATGATGATGGGGCGGAGAATGATGCCACGAATGAAATGGATGATGAAGAACATAGGTGAGAGTGAGGAGGAGTGAAGAGGTGAGATTATGGGATTGAAAGACCGAATGATGGAAAGGATGATAGACAAAATGAGTAAAGAAGAGCGTCATGAAATGATGGATAAGATGATGGATAAGTTCGTTTCCAGTATGACGAAAGACGAGCGCAAGGAATTGATGATGACTATGATGCCAAAAATGATGGATAATATGTTCAAGGGTATGACCGCACATGAGCGGCAGGAGCTCATGATGGGTATGATGCCGCAGATGATGGGCATGATGTTCGGTGGTGGAGCAGGAGGTACAGGTACAAACCCCATGGCGGGCATGATGGAGATGATGATGGGACCGGCACCAAAACCTAAGAAACCATTAAAGAAGAATGGCAAAAAGAAGGTTGAACCGTCCGAAGCTCCAGTGATGCCGCCAATGATGAAAATGATGGAGAGTTGTTGTGGAAGTGGCGACGAGTTCAAGCCGCCGTGGATCAGTATGGAGAACGCGTTCGATCGTGCGATGATAGCTACAGAACATTCCTTATTGGCAACAAAGGAGATCCAAAAACTGTTCAAAGATTGGGTCAAGAGCAAGAATCAAGAGTTATTGAAGTATTCTCAAGATACCACCGACTTGAAACAGCTTGCGGATAAGATGCAGATCTCGAGATCCAGTTTATATTTTCTATTATGTAAATTGGCCCAAGATGACAAGATCGAGTTGAAGATCGGTCATTAGTTCGATGGACGTATGGCGATTGTGCTGATTTTTAATATAGATAATTCCAATACTACCAATAATCAAATAATCCAATGAAATCCCAAGTGGCAATACAATCAAATTGTGCAAGTACCAAGAACCAAACCTCCAAACGCCAAATAAGCTCCAAGCACCAAGTTTCAAAACAAGTGTTTGGAATTTGTCTCTTGGAATTTGTTTGGATCTTGTACCTTGGTTCTTGGAATTTTGTCATTGGATGATTTATATCTCCAACTGCGGCAACTTGGTATGCCAAGTTGCCTCGCGTTGTAAATCCCTTTGGGATTTCCAAAGTTGGAGTCGGAGTTATGGGATTGCGGTAACTTGCTTCGCCAAGTTACCTCTAATTTGAAAAAGCCTGAAAGGGTTTTTCAAAGCGAGGTAATTTTTAAAGAAAATTACCGCCATTAGCTAATAGATAACAACCGATTTGAAAATCC
>CBDVCJ010000246.1:0-6342 GCA_965372445.1 uncultured Thermoplasmata archaeon
ATAAAACCCCTTAATTGAGCTTTTTACCAGCCATTATTCCGGCCAGTCCCAGTGCTCCCATTCTCTTTCTATTGATGTTTTATTGGTTGAAAGAGAATGGGAGCACTTACGGGCTCAATAAGTCTTAGGAGTAATAGTGGCTTATTGAGCCCTGACGCATTAACATCGATATGCCAATTCTTTGGCCTGATGTTAACGGTCCCAATGCCACATTTTGTCATATTTATTAAAATTATAAAGATATTGAGCCCTGACGCGTTAACATCGTAATGTCGGTTGTATGGCCTGATGTTAACGGTCCCAGGGCTCCCACAACCATATTAGCAAAACTCTGACGCGTTAACATCGCAACGTCAATTGTATGGTCTGATGTGAACAGTCCCAACGCCACTGTAGTCCTTTTTTGTGATTGATTTTTTCGAGTGCGGTTATAACGCCGATACGGCCCTATAACCGAACAATGCGGCCGACTGTGGTAAAAAGTTGCCGAGCTTTGAAAACGCCTTTTCAAGAATATTTTAATATAGAAAATATCAAGATGCAAGGTCCAAACTCCAAATAAGCTCCAAGCACCAAGTACCAAAACACGGGTTTAGAATTTCGGTTCTTGTAATTTGGTATTTGTTTGGCTCTTGTTTCTTGGCTCTTGGAATTTTTACACAGCTGTTACAGCCTGTTGATCGAAAAACGCGCCGACTGTGGCAAAAAAGTTACCCATCTTCGAAAATGACTTAATTGAAATTTATCACTTGGGATCTAATTTATAAAAATTTTAAACATGATTATCAAATTAAATTTTCGATAGTGCTATCTCTATATCTTTATACTTCTTGATTAATTTTTTAACTTCCCTTAAAAATTCTTGTTCTTCTTCTGGTCCCATGATTCTTAACTTCTTAATGAGTAATATTCAATTTTAGGTTTCGACATGGAATGCATTCATATTGTCGGCTTTAATAGTAACTTTCTCACCTTTTTCAAGACCTAACGCTCGGGCTAATTCAGTTGGAATTCTAATAATTAAGTTGCTGCGAATTTTGCCTAATTTAACTTCGAATTGTTTTTTCAGGATCTTATTTAACAATAGAATTCTTTGTGCTTCATCAGGGTTAAAATATTCTTCACCACAAGAGCACTTCCAACCAGTTATATCGTTACCCTGGAACCGCAATTTTGTCTCTTTTGCAGATTTACCACATGAAATACATTTCAAACCTTTTTTAGTCATAAAATCACCTTTTTTTTGTTGTTATACCAAAATGTGTGATCAACCACACTTCACAATCCATTGAATAATTATATGATTTTACTACCACCGTTCTCATTATTTTGTTCCTTTTGTCAACACATTTTTCAATTACATTTTCAGCCCGTTTACTTCTCGAGCAATCATAACCTTGTTTTAATATTTTTAAAACATCAAATAGATCAAAACCTTCGTTATACATCTCCGTCATTGCAGACCGGCTTGGGATCAATGGAAGTTTTTGATATGACGGATACATTATTGTTCACTTATTATATATATACATACGCACTATAAGTATGTTTCTACCGTATGTTATGTTCATATTCAAAATAATTAAATTAAAAACTTTTAAAAGACGTACGGTTATACGGCTATCAGGTAAGCGAAGAGCGAGCATGAGCGAGCATTTGGGCGAGCCGACGAAGTTGGCGAGCCGCTTACCTGATGAGGGTTAGCCGAAATTCGCGTCGACTGTGGCAATAAAGTAACCGTGCTTCGAAACTAACTAAATTAATATTTATTGATTGGGATCTTAGGGAGAAAACCATTAAATTCAATTACAAACCGACAATTGAAAGTATGCACTTCAAATGCAGACTTTGTATATAATATATGCATTTCTAATTAAGATGAACAATAAGGTCATAAAAGATATTTCACTAGACCAAACCGAAGAACAGGAGAGAATTTTGGGAGCCGACAGGGTTATTGATAGAGATCAATTAGAGTTCTGGAAAAAATCTGTTCAAACCGATCTCGTGAAAATTACTATGGGCACGAGAAGGGCTGGAAAAACTGTTTTTACTCATCTGCTTTTAAAAGGTAAAGATCATGCATTTGTGAATTTTGATGATGAAAGGTTGGCATTTGCAGATAATAAAGATCTAAACAATATTCTTGAAGCGTTATATGAAATATATGGCGATTTTGGGTACCTTTTACTCGATGAAGTTCAAAATATACCTGGCTGGGAACTGTTTGTGAATAGACTGCAGAGAAGAGGTATGAAAGTTTTTGTTACCGGCAGCAATGCAAACTTGTTGAGCCGAGAACTTTCAACTTATTTAACGGGCAGGTTCATTAAAATGGAAATCTATCCTTTTTCATATAAGGAATATTTAATGTACAATGGAATAATCGATTATAAAACCACGACAAAAGGCCGAGCAAAGCTTAAAAAAAATCTTGAAGGGTACATTAAGATCGGGGGTTTTCCTGAGGTTGTTAAGGCTCCCGAACTAAGAAACATGTACCTCACATCGCTTTATTCATCGATAATTTCTAGGGACATCATGGTACGCCATCACATTAAATTTATTAAAACCTTTAAAGAAATGGCATCTACGATAATTTCGAACTTCGCACTTAGTATTACCTTCAATAAACTAAAAAATGTGCACGGGCTTAAAAGCATTCATACGGTAAAAAATTACGTAGAGTATCTTGTGGATGCATACCTGCTGTTCCTAGTCGAAAAATATTCACCTAAACCCAAGGAGATAGCCAATTCACCTAAAAAAGTGTATGTAGTTGATACTGGATTGATAAACTCGATATCTTTATCCTCAACAGAAAATAAGGGTCGGTTAATGGAAAATGTTGTGTTTATCGAGCTCTCAAGAAAAAAGGCAATTGAACCTTCACTCGAAATTTTCTACTGGCGCGATTATCAAGATCATGAGGTGGATTTTGTTATTCGGAAGGGTAAAAAGGTTGTTGAACTCATACAGGTAACTTTTGTATCCGGAAAAGATGAGATCGCGAATAGAGAAATTAACAGTCTTGCAAAAGCTTCAGAACTGTTAAATTGTAAAGAATTAACCATTATAACCTGGGATCATGATGAAGTTGAAATGATCAAAGGCAAAAAAATTCAATTCGTTTCGCTCTATAAATGGCTATTGGATCTTAAATGAATTTTCTTCTACCAATTTTGGAATTTGTCTATTGGTTCTTGGAATTTCATTAGGTGGTTTCGAAACCCTCTTATTCGGTTATACCCCCAATACGGCATGTTAACTGAAAAACACGCCGAGTGTGGCAAAATTTTTTTTAGTTCTTAACACAAGGGGAAGAATCCCCTTAAAACCCCTCTTTTTATCTCGAGTGATGTTGACCTTCGGTCAACATAAATTACGATAAAAAAAGGCAGCGATCGCGGCAAAAAGTTTGCATTTCTATTCAGGGGGAATGAATTCCCCCGAACCCCCTTCTTTTTATCTCGAATGATGTTGACCTTCGGTCAACATAAACTTCAAGAGAAAAAAAGCGGCCCCTGTGGCAAAAAAGTTTGCATTTCTATTCAGGGGGAATGAATTCCCCTAAAACCCTTTCTTTTTATCTCGAGTGATGTTGACCTTTGGTCAACATAAACTTAAAAATATAAAAAACGCGCCGACCGTGGCAAAAAAGTTGCCGGGCTTCGAGGTATCTGTACTACCATGCAGGTACATATTAGTATATATCTGTACTACTATAGGTAGACACACTTAAATACCATAACTCCATTATATACCAATATGGAAGACCTCCTTCACAGATTCAACCCTTGGTGGGATGGTAAATTCGATTTCCCTGGCATACCTAGAATTGATTATATTGATCAACTGTTAAATCTGAAGAATAGAAAAGAGATTGTACTGATCACAGGTTTAAGACGGGTCGGTAAAACAACACTTATACGTCAATTGATCCACAAATTAATTGACACAAACGATCGCAAAAAAATATTCTATGTATCTCTTGATAATATTGCACTAAAAGAAAGATCAATTCTAGAGATAGTGGATATTTTCCGAAGAATCAATGGACTTAAACATAATGAACATGTATATTTATTTTTAGATGAAGTACATTTTAAAAAAGATTATGAATTGCAACTTAAAAACCTATATGATCTTGGGCATGTCAAGATCTACGCGTCGGGTTCATCTAGTTTGGATATAATAATGAAAAGCCCGTACCTTACAGGTCGTCAACGGATCGTTCGAATGGCACCATTGAGTTTTACAGAATATCTGAATTTTACCGGTAAGGTAATCGGCAAGGCGGATCAACATCTATTCCCTAGTGTGGCTGAGGATTATCTTAAAACCGGAGGTATGCCGGAATATGTTTTGACCAAGGATCTCAATATTCTTCAATCAATAGTCTACAGTATATTATTCCGTGATATAGCCGGTCGGTATGAAATACGAAACAGAGAGAGTCTCTTCGACATTCTTGCATTACTAACCCAAAGTGTGGGTACGCCTATGAGTTTGCGGAAGATCTCGCGGGTGCTCGGATTACCTATTGAAACCATCAATAGAAATCTAGGTTTATTTATTGAAGCCAATCTGGTCCACCTGGTTGAAAAAGAGGGGAAGATCTCAGAAAGGAAGGCTTCGCCAAGAAAAATCTATCTTGCAGATACCGGATTGTTCAGCGTGTTAACAGAAAATATAAATCTTGGAGCTCTTGCCGAGAATCTCGTATACCTTACCCTGAGAAAAAGTGGGCCTTTAAGATATTATCGTTCTTCGGGTCGTGAAATAGATTTTATCAGGAAAAAAGAAGCGTGGGAAGTAAAATATAAATCCGATCTAGATGAAAAGAATTTTGCGAATATTAAAAGTGTTAAAGGTTTAAAATCAAGAGTCATAATTACGAAAGACAATGAAGGTAAGAAACAAAAT
The DNA here is from genome assembly GCA_965372445.1 of uncultured Thermoplasmata archaeon. Lineage (GTDB taxonomy): Archaea > Thermoplasmatota > Penumbrarchaeia > JAEHCK01 > CBDVCJ01 > CBDVCJ01. The sequence continues at coordinate 4,927 of CBDVCJ010000246.1, forward strand.
ATAGAGTTGTTACCGCTTTGGAAAATGTTACTGCGGATGTAAATGGTTTTAAATTCCAAGATGCAAAAACCAAATTCCAAATAAACTCCAAGCACCAACATCCAAAATACGGGTTTGGAATTTCGGTTCTTGTAATTTGGTATTTGCTTGGTTCTTGTTTCTTGGTTCTTGGAATTTTTACACAGCAGTTACAGCCTGTTGACCGAACAATGCAGCCAACCGTGGCAAAAAATTGCCGAGCTTCCAAACCGAGCTTCGACACATGCTCCGAGCTTTGCTCGAAGCACACGGGCACATTCGTGCCCTCGGGCGCACCATCCTTTCAGGTTGGCTATCCTTCGGGCTCTCGACCTTCAGTCTTCGAACCCACGGGCTCAGAACTTCGTTCAAATCCTTCGGGCTTTCGTCCTTATGGACTTCAAGCCTACGGACTTTGGACTTTGTCCAAAGACCTCGGGCCTCGCTTGACTAAAACACAATGCACTTCAAGTCAAGCTCAACCTACGAGCATCGCAACCGTAACCGAAACCGGTTTTCGTAACCTTTTAGTAAAAAATTACCTAAATAAATTGGTTGTGAGAGAAATAGTGCGCCGGTATACAACCAAAAGTTAAATTATTTCAATATTTATATTTTAAATTATATTTCTTCATTTAAAAAGTATGATTCTTCTTGGCTCGGATCAAAATATAATTGAAATGTATTGATGTTAATAAAATCAATACCCAAAACACTTGGGATTCCTTTAAAAACATCTAAAGAAATTTTCTTAGTGGGTTTCAAAACGCTAATTGATGGCAGATCAAAACTAACAATTTCGCCTGTATCGTCTTTCAATCTTAAAGTTATATGTGTTAATGATAATCTCTCAAATTTATGACTAGCGAATAATACATGGGGATATTTTTTATTTGGTTTTAAAACTGAAAGTGGTATTTTTACATCATTGCATCATATGGAGTTATTGACGTCCAAGGGCTTCCTGTGTCAATTAAAGTCCAAATAGGCATTGGTCGAATATGATATTTAGAAGTTCTTATGCTGATAAAAGCAAATGCCATAGGTGTGTCAAAACGTTTACGGATGGTTAAAGGGATTTTCATAAAATTTCTCCCTTGCTTACAAAATAGACGCCACACCCTCTGGGGGAATAGAGGTTATAAAAACTAAATTAATATCAATTTTCTTTTTCTCAAGAGTTTTTAATAGTTTTTCAATATCCTCATCAATAGCAATAGGTTTCTGATCTTTGATGGCAAAAAATTTACTGCCTTGCTCGCGTTTAAGCTTATCATAATGTTCATTAAACCATTCTTCATCCTTTTCATGTTGTTCAAAAAGGAATTCAAGATTCTCCTCCATTACCATCACTTCCATTTATATTTTATATATCATTCGAATATTTAAACATTTTTA
>CBDVCJ010000247.1:0-6325 GCA_965372445.1 uncultured Thermoplasmata archaeon
GAAACTAAATGGGGGGCGGGGGGTGACTACAAACTGTAAACTGAAAACTACAAACGAATATGAAAATTAATAGTAAACTGGAATCTAAAATCTCCAATCTCCAATCCACCTAGACAATATTTAGAGTCTTACCACTATTAAGAAAATTATTGAAAAGATATCTTCCATTCCCAAACACTGAGACTGCCTTAAAAAAAAATTACGCTTTAGCCAAACCTTTAATGATATCTGCGCGTGTAACAAACCCAACCAATTCACCATCTTTTACCACTGGTAAACGGTGCACGTTTTTGTTTACCATTTTAACCGCGATCTCGGCAATTAAGTCATCGGGGGTGGTGGTAATTACCTTTATTTGCATTACCTCTGATATCAGAGTGTTGCCCACTTCTTTAAATGCCTCTCGAACCTCAGTCTGTGTGATCGATTCCTGAAACGTCATCCCAAGAGGATGAGACGATGGAAATACAAGAGATAGTTTTGTAGTTTTGGTTTTTAACTCACTGAGAATATCTTTTTCTGTTAATATACCGATGATCTTATTGTCGTCATCAACCACAGGTGCACCATGGATATCATTTTCTGCAAAGTTCACAACTGCTTCGTTCAAAGTATTATCTGGTTTTAGTGTGATTACCTCTTTATTCATTATTTCATTGATCTTGAGCATTTTCATCAACCTCTTGACCTGTGGGGTGGAGGTCATAGTTGTGAACCTATTAAATTTTTTGGTTTATATTATTTTTTCAATGATTTAGTATAGCAGTGATTGGTTTTTTCGGGAGTATCGATAGTCCTGAGTCGAGAGTCCTGTGTCCTGCGTCCGTTCTCGGCTCTCGATTCCCAGCTTCCGAGTAGGGACCTACCACCTACCACCTACCACCTATTACCTATTACCTATAACCTAAATCCTATGTTTCACATTCAAGTAAATAACTTAAGACACATTTAATTACCGAAAAAACTATTACCTTCACAATCGTAATGAGAGGAAGGTAAGTTCAATGTTAAAAGTCGGTGTAATTGGTACAGGCTCAATGGGTCAGAACCATGTACGGATCTATTCAGAGATCGCAGATTTGATCGGCATCGCAGATGCGAATGAGGAGGTAATAACTAAACTCTCAAATAAGTTCGATGTTAAGGGATATACCGATTATCAAGAGCTACTTGCAGAGGACGAACTGGTCGCAGTTAGTATTGCGACACCAACAATGTCACATTTAGAGGTCGGAATGGCTGCGATCGAAGCCGGTAAACATGTACTGATAGAGAAACCATTGACGATAGACCCCGCGGATTCCGAGAAATTGATCCAAGCCACCAAAAATAAAAAGTTAGTTCTTGCGGTTGGCCATGTTGAACGTCATAATCCTGTAGTTGGTTTTACCAAGAACCTATTGGAACACAATAAATTTGGTGATTTGATCTCCGCATCCTCAAGAAGGGTAAGTTCATTTCCAGCACGGATCAAAGATGTCGGCGTAATCCTCGATCTTGGAATACACGATATTGATGTACTTCGATATTTAGTGGGAAAGGACGTAAAAAGCATCTATGCATTAGCAGGCACTGCAGGACCGAACTCAGAGTTGAAATTCGAGGATCATGCGAATATACTTATTGATTTCGAAGGCCCTAAAGGCTCGATCCCCGGTTTCATCGAAGTGAATTGGTTGACACCAATGAAAGTACGTAAAGTTGCTTTGACATGTTCTGAAAATTTTGTCGAGCTTGATTATATTACACAATCCCTCGAAGTTTCAGCGTCGACGGTCATGGAATTCGATATTGGCGATCTATATCATGTACCCCAGAAGTACGACATACGAAAAATGGCGGTGAAACAGGAAGAACCATTGAAAAACGAGCTCTTGGATTTCCTAAACGCTGTAGAAACCGGAAGTGAACCTTTGGTAACAGGCGAAGACGCGTTAATGACACTCAAAATTGCCGAAGCGTCCAAAGAATCGTATCAAACCGGTAGTAAAATCGTATTATGAACTAGTTATTTAATGAATGTTTTACAGGGGGATATTGCAAAATGGTAAAAATTTATGGTAATTCTAAGATTGGCGAAGGCACGTATTTAGGTGATAATGTAATAGTCGGCTATCCCGGCAAAGCCGAAGCCGAGATCTTACGGACGGGTGAATACGATAAAATTGCAGGCGCGATCATCGGTAATAATTGTACAATTCGTGATTTTGGCGTGATTTATTCTAATTCCATATTGGGTGACCTTATCAACACCGGCCATCATTTTATGGTGCGCGAGCACACGCTGATCGGAGAAGAAACACTTATCGGGTCCGGGGTGATCATTGAAGAGCATTGTAAAATAGGTAACAATGTTTCTATTCAGAGCGGGGTTTATATTCCAACCAATTCCATAATTGAAGATAATGTGTTCTTAGGTCCTCGGGCCGTATTAACCAACGATAAATTCATGGGCCGCGGTGCATGGCAGATCGAAGGCATAACGATCAAGAAGGGGGTGCGGGTTGGTGCAAACTCGACCATACTGCCGGGATTGGTACTCGGTGAGAATGCGCTTATTGGGGCGGGTGCGGTCGTGACTAAAAATGTCGAGCCGAATGAGATTGTGGCGGGTGTTCCCGCGAAAAAAATTGGTACTGTGCCTGAAGATGAGAGAATTTGAATAATTAGGTGTTAGGTTATAGGATATAGGTGGTAGGTAATTAAAAGTCAAAGGTTGGTTGACAAATGTCACAAGAATTCATTCCAATAGCAAAGCCCGATACAGGTGATGAAGAGCTTAATGCAATTGCTGAAGTTTTAAGATCCGGGATGTTGGCCCAGGGTAAGGTCGTAAAAAAGTTCGAGCGGCAATTTGCTGAATATATTGGTACCAAGCATGCGATCGCCACAAGCTCAGGCACAACCGCAATACACATAGCACTACTGGGTGCAGGGATCGGTAATGGCGCTGAAGTTATTACAACCCCATTTACGTTTTATGCCTCGACCACGCCAATCTTGTTTTGTGGTGCAAAACCGGTTTTCGTTGATATCGACCCCAGAACATTCAACATCGACCCTGCGAAGATCGAAGCTGCGATTACTGATAAAACCAAAGCGCTTCTGATCGTCGACCTTTACGGCCAACCCGTTGACCGCGCGCCGCTCATGGAATTGTGTGAACAACACGACCTAATACTGATCGAGGACTCGTGCCAAGCACACGGTGCCGAATATAAAGGTACCAAAGTGGGTAATTTTGGGTTGGCAGGGTGTTTCAGTTTCTATCCGACCAAGAATATGACGACGGGTGAAGGCGGGATGATCGTTACCAACGACGACGGGCTTAATGAACAGTCCAGATTATTACGAAATCACGGCCAAAAGGATCGATATGAATATACAATGGTCGGTTATAATTTTAGAATGACTGATATTGAGGCCGCAATCGGTGTGGAGCAGCTTAAAAAATTAGATAAGAACAACGCAATCCGGATTAAAAATGCCGCATATTTTTCTGAAAAACTAGCGGATAATGTTGAAGTGCCGTATGTTATACCTGACGTTAAACATGTCTATCATCAATATACGCTCAAAACCCGATCTCGCGATACTTTGCAAGCTCACCTTAGAGATCAGAACATCGGCAGTATAATTTATTATCCACAACCATTGCATCAATTTGAAACCTTAAAAGACTATCATCGTTCGGATCTAAAAAATTCAGAAGAGATCGCAAAACAAGTATTATCGCTACCGGTACATCCAAAATTGACTCACGATGATTTGGAGAGGATTACAAATTCGGTTAAGACTTTTAAGAATAAATAATTGGGGTAAAAATAATTAAATATTATAAATATTACAATCCCCAAGTTAAGTTTATTGATATCATGTTTTTATAACTTCATTAATTAATTTGAGTGAAACCTTATCATCAAGTTGCCTGAATAACTTCTGAGCTTCTAGTAAGTATTGAGTGCTATGAATTCTACTATCCTCATCATTTTTTGTTCGTAATGTCAATCCAATATCCAAATGAGCTTTTGCCAGCCCTAAAACATAATTATGACTCTTGGATATTTCCAAACTTCTATTATAATAATCTAAGCCTTGATCAATTTTACCTTTTGCTATGTAAAGTTTGCCAATATTATGATATGCTATTGCAATGCCAAGGGTTTCATTTAATTTTGTCAATATTTTTAAACTATTCTTATAGGACCCCAGTGCATCATCATAATCACATAAATTTAAGCAATCGGTACCGATTTCTAAATATGCTTTTGCAACACCACTACGATCTCCAAGCTCTTTTAATATCTCAATAACTAGTTTATGATACTCTAATGCTCGCGACCAATTACCTGATAGTCTTTGTACATTTGCCATTTTATTATAAATCTCTGCGATTCTAATATTATTTTTTACCTGGGGTTGTAAAAACCTATCTAGAGATTCTTGGAACCTATTTACTGCCTGATCTTTTTGAACTAAATCCAAAATTCTTTTAAATCCAATACCTTTTAGTAATACACCAGATTTCGGTTGAGATAATTCACTATTTTCCATTAAAAGTTTTATAGTATCTAAACCTTTATTATAATATTCAATTGCCTCGTCATAAAATCCCTTATATTGATTAATGTCACCAATGTTAACATATGTAGTCGACAAATCGTTATAATTATTTGTTGTTCTCCCATATCTTAATGCTTCGTTGAAATATTTTAATGCCCGGTCCCATTGATGTTGGCTTTGTAATACAACTCCCAACTGATTATAAGATCTTATTATACCTTGCGTATATTTTAATCGCTTGGCGAGTACTAAAGCATACTTATAATATTTTAGGGCTTCATCATAATTATATTGAAGTTCATAATTTCTTCCAATATTATTATAAGATATTATTTTCCCAATATTTTCTTTTCTTTTATCCAATATTGCCAGAGCTTTTTTAAAATATAATAGTGCTGTATCTAATTCTAATTTGTTTTGATAGCCGATTCCGATATTATTATATGCGCGTGCAATACTTTTTTCATCTTTTTTTGGATGATAAAGCTCTATACTTTTATTATGGAAGTTAATGGTCTTATCCCAATCACCTTTATAGCCCCAAACTTTACCGATTTTGGTATATATATCTGCGATTTTGTGCTTTTCGTCAATACTTAATTTACTCTTTTTCTTGATCTTCGACCTAACGGTTTTTAAGTGCCCATGAAAATATTTCAAAGCTTTATCTAAAGCCCCTAATTTGATAGCGGCATCGCCTTTAAGACTATATATCTCAGACCGTAAGCGAGGATTAATGGTATTTATCTTAAGATTATCTAGCATTATTATAAAATCAAAATTATCTTGATTAATCAACTCTGTACCTTTTTCGATTATAAGCTCCGCTACCGCATTATATTCATTTGCACATTGCAAATGATAGATTCTTTCAATTATTGGTGAATGATCTTCAAATTCACTATGAGAAATTATTTCCAAATTCGCATAATATTCTGATGCTTTCAAATGATAGCTTCTCCTCTGATCTTGGGTGAGATGATTGTAGAAAAATTCTTTAATTAAGTCATGAGTTTTATACTTGTTAGGTGAAGTTTCGTGAAGCAGCAATCGTTTTGATAAATTGGATAAGGTCTCAAAATTTACCTTTTCATCAATATAAAATCCTTCTTGATTGACCGGTTGTCTATAAACCGAGGCAAGATTAATAGCAGATTTCTCGCTATCATTTAATTCATTAAATATCTCTTCTTCTATGAATGTATTAAAATCTTGTTGAGTATTAATTTCCTCGGCGGATTCTATTAATTCAAGTGCAAGAGGATGACCTTTGGTTAATTGAAACAGTTTTTCCAATTTAGTATTGGCAAGTTTTTTGTAAAAGGGCTTCTGGATTAATATCTTACGACTACTACCAATATCTAAACCCTTAAGCTCCAATTCCCCGATCGTCTTATTTATCATTACATAGCGTCTATCATAAAATTGTGGTTTTTTTCGGGTTAAAATTAAGATCTTGATATTATCAACACGCATTAAAATATGTATCAATGTTTTAAAAAAATCCGAAATGTTTTTATTTACTCTCTCAAAATTGTCGAAAATTATGAATATTTTTTGACCCCTTAAATCGTCTTCCAAATTATCTAGGATTTCATCTATTTCTATATCCCTAGTCATTTTAAGATAGGATTGTAAACTAGTTTTATTCAATTGAATTAAAAATTTTGATAAGGAGCTCAATAGCCCCCTTAATGTACATTGTGGTGCAATTTCATATAAAAATAAATTGTAAACTTTTTTATAATCATTTATTAATTTT
>CBDVCJ010000248.1:0-6316 GCA_965372445.1 uncultured Thermoplasmata archaeon
GGTTTACAAGTATAATAATGGGTAAAATTAATAAAAAAAATATACAATTAGTAAGAAAAATTCAAAAAGAAATTGACAAGTTGAAGAAAGAGTAAAATCAACTGTTTGAGAACTTGAAGGAGTACGGCTTCGGTGAGCAAGCGGAATGGCGTGGGGAGTATGAAGGCAAGACCTAAGATCAATCTATGAAACAAAATAATAGAGGATTGGGCAGACTAATCTTTTCTTGATTCGAGCTTCGAGTTTCGAGATTCCAGTGAGCCTTCGGAAATGCATAAGGCAAAAGGCGTTTAGGCAATAGGTGGGGTGGGTGGGGGGACTCTAACTTTATGAATTCCGAAGGAATTTTTAAAGCGAGGTAATTTTCGTAGAAAATTACCGCAGGAGGTGATATAACCTCATCCGTCTCGAATCTCCAATCTCGAATCCCGAAAAAACCTATCACCTCGCGCAAGAGCAAATTAAATAAACATTAAAATCCATTCAACCTCAGCCGGATGGGGCTAATTAAGGGTGGGATAGTTATGGATTATATCTTTGAACCTACTACGAAGTTTACACCTATAGTCAATTCTCCACTTCGTCCTTTGACCGACTGGTCTCGAAATGCGGTGGTGTTGGGGCGCGACAAGTCCGCGCACGAGAAATATCAGGATCAGGGCATATTGAGCTTGGGTGTGATCTGCGAACATCAACCCGAGGAGCAACCTTCATTATTTGGCTTTAAAGTGCTGTTCGACGCCGAGTTCCCACACATTGTGTTCGTTTGCGGCAAGCGCGGCTCGGGCAAAAGTTATACCTTGGGCGTGATCGCCGAGGAGCTGGCGTCTACCGACACCGGTATCGGCACAATAATAATCGACCCTGTCGGCACATTCTGGTCGATGAAGATCAAGAACCAATCCGAAAAAGATATGGAAATCTTAAGTAAATGGGGGTTTGAGCCTGTTGGCTTCGACAATATCAATGTGCTCGTGCCAATAGGTTTCTATCATGACCTAATTGGGATTGCTGACGGGTTGTTCAGTATCACAATCGGCGATATGACGGCGGAAGATTGGTGTTTGGTGTTCGATATTGATAGATTTAAAACCCAGGGGTTACTCATTGGTGAGGCACTCGAGAAAGTGCGGAATGGGTATACTGCGAAAAGCAAGAGTGATTCGGTGCTAGTTCCGCCCAAACGCGATAAATATCTATTAAGTGATATAATCCAATGTATTGAATTTGATCTGGGTTTAAACTCGAAAGATGAAGGTTATGCAGCCACTACAAGGCGAAGCTTAATAGCTAGATTTAAAGCTGCAGATAATTGGGGATTATTTTCTGAAGATGGCACACCCTTAAATCAGATCTCGGTACCGAACCAGGTCACTGTCATAGATGTCAGCCATTCCAAACTTGGGGATGCCAAGCGTGCGCTCATCGTGGGAATTCTTGCAAGAAAAATATTAGGTGCCCGCATGGAGTCATCAAGACTTGAGGAGGCAACAGCGTTAGGTATAGGTGCGAAACCGATCGAGACCATCCCGGTTACATGGTTGATAATTGACGAAGCACATTTATTGTTACCACATGTAGGCAAAACCGCTGCAACTGAAGCATTGGTCGAATATGCGAAACTAGGCCGTAAACCTGGGTGTGGACTGGTATTGGCGACCCAGCGCCCGGCAGCGACGAACGACGAGATCCTGTCGCAGGTCGATACTTTGATCGGCCATAACCTGGCGCTTGAAGACGATATGGCCGCGTTGCGCAGGCGCGTGCCTGCGATGGTGCCGGCCGAGATCCGCACTTCGGATTTCATTCGCGGTATACCAGTGGGTGTCGGGATAGTTGCCGACCAAAAGACCCAGCAGCGCGCTATGGTGATACAGGTTCGACCAAGATTAACACATCATGCGGGTAAAGCGGCATTGCCTTCAACAGCGACCGAAGACCGTCTGAAAACCGATGATTCGGAAATACATGAAATTGCAGAGACAAGTGAAAAGATAAAAGCGGCCCTTAAAAAACATAAAAATAGATTTGAACCATCGATTTCGATTGAAGATTTGAAATCAGAAGAATTTACACAAGATGTAACCTCAATTCAAGAGGGTAATATGGCGGCTGAAGGTGTGTTACTGGAACCCCCCGCAAAGTTAGAGAGTAAGCCACCAGAGCTCAAACCTGGCGTTACAACTGAAGATTGGGAATTTGGGAACGGTTATCTATTGAAATGTAAAAGCTCGAAATATGCTTTCAATATTCTTAAGGAATTGAAGGCACAACCCGATAGGAATGCGATATGTATAACCCGCGAACACCCAGATAAGGTCAATAAAAAATATGGGTTGGATATATCTGAGATATGGTGGTTAAGTACCTCAACTGACGAGTTTTCGGTGACCCCGACCAATGTTACTAAAATTGCACACAAAGTGAATGATTATATAAAAGCCAATGAGAATAGCATTGTGTTGTTAGATGGCCTGGAATATCTGATCAGTAACAATGATTTTCCAAAAGTATTGAAATTGATACAAGAAATTCATCAAACTATTGTTAAGACAAATGCAATATTAATAATACCCGTGAATCCGCTGGTGATCGACGAAAAAAATGTACAGAAATTAGAGCATGAACTTGACGAAGTTAAAGATATCAAGCAGCTCCTCGAAAAGGACGAGCCAAGCTCCGATAAGATCCGAGAGCCGACGAAAAAGGATCTACAAGGTATGTGTGAGGCGTTGGGATTAAGTACGGAAGGTAGTATTGCGCAGCTAAAACAGAGATTGCTGAAACACGACGAGAAAAAGCCTGAAGGAGTTGTGCCAAAACCGCCTAAACCTAAAAAAACGGCTGAGGCGCCGGCGCCAAAACGCGAGCAAGCGCCCAAATCGGCCAAGATCAGCACGGATGAGGATGCAGTGGGCAAAGTCTTGCACGAGCTCGAGCGCGAACGAGAAAAGGTAGCGAAAGAGAAGAAACGCGTGGAAACTTATGAACGTAAACTTAAACTCGCCGAAGAGAAGCGCAAGATCAGTGCTGAGCGTAAGAAAGCGTTATTGGAGAAGAAAAAGCTGGCTGCCGAGCGTCGTAAATTAGAGTTGAAGCAGAAAGAGCTCGAGAAATTGATCAAGCACAAGAAAAAAGTGCTGAAAGCGAGGGTAAAAGCTCGAGAAGAACCGGCAGTTGATATTGCCGCGCCGCAAGCGCTTCAGCAACCGCCCGCACCCACTCCTGTTGGCGTTCCCAAGACGATGTACACGCGTAAACCCGCTCGACCCGGCAAGGGCGTGAATATTATAGAGCCGGAATTAACGATCAATGTTGTTAAACGAATTGTCGAAGATAAATATCTAAAAACTACATTACTCGGTCGTAAGAAAGAAGCAGTTGTGAACATTGAGCCAATATTTTTACCGTTGTTCAAGCTTTACCTAAAGACCACGCCAAGCTCGAAAATATTCGGCAAGGATAAGGAGAGCGTAATTTATTGGGATGCTGTGACTGGCGAGCTGGTGCTCGAGCATAAAAAAATACTGACACGCACAATAGGTATGAAGGAGCTGTTCGGCCTTTCGCCTTCACAAATAAATATATTAAATAATATGAAAAGCCGAGGCACCTCTAGTGTTCAGGACATTTCTGAGCGTGCGAATTTATCGGTAACAGATGCCCGTCGCACAATAACAAGCCTCAAGAAAAGATCGATGATCGGTTTGGAAGAGAAAGGTCTGCGTGGCCAACCCAGTACAGAAACCTATTCGAGAATTGTTGAATTAAAGAATATACCGGCAAAGCTGCCAAAGATCAAGGTTGAACTGCCCGCAATAAATAATTTTGAGATCTCAGATGAGATCCTCAAACCACAATATAAACTGAAAAATATCGAGAAGATGCTCAAGATCCTATCGCCGAGATCAACGCTATTAGGTTCAGAGATCATCCATTATCCGTATTTTAAAGTATTAATTTCAAGTGAAGAGCCCCGTAGAGGCGGCACTAGGATGCTGGTGCTTGATGCGATCTCGGGCAAGGAAGATAAACTACTTGCGGAAGTTGTTAGGTTTTTAAAGTAAATCGTAAATGACATTATGTTGTGAGTTTGAGGGCTGATCGCTCAGCCTTTTATTTATACCCATCGCTTGGTGACCGCTTATTCAAATAAGCGATTAAAGTCGCTTGCAGAAAGCAGAATGTGAAATTCCAAGACCCAAGCTTTAAAAATCCTGAAAGGATTTTTAATGCGAGGTAACTTGGCGTAGCAAGTTACCGCAGATGCAAATTCCAAACAAATTCCAAAACTCAAAAACCAAACCCAGTTTGGAATTTAGGTATTGGTCCTTGGAGCTTGTTTGGCTCTTGGTATTTGGTACTTGGTACTTGGAGGTTTAATATATATGGAGTTAAACCTCATTCTGCCTTCAGCAAGTGACATGTGATAACAATAAGACAGAACGATCTGTCTTCAATAGCTCACAAATTCAACAAATATAGTGAAAATTATGAATACTTTAAAAAAGACCTACATTGCCTTCACAGCCGATGTCGATCCGGATGTGAATGTGCCGGTCGAGACCCAAATAGATGCCGTCTCACACCCTCCGGAGGAAGGTAAGGTAAGGTTTGAAACGTGTGGGAAAGGTTTGCGGTTGGTTACCGAGCTCTTACAGAAATTAGAGATCGAAGCCACATTCTTTTTTGAAGCGCGGACCGCTGAGGTTTTGAATGACAAGCTCAAGCTTGAGCAGTTCATGCGGCCTCATGAGGTCGGGTGCCATAGCTGGCGCCACGAGGATTTTACGGCCAGCTCAAGCCAAAAACTCACAAAACCGCAAAAACATGAGATCATTACCAATAGCCTTACCAGCCTAAAGACTATATTTCCCAACCATAATATTATCGGATTTAGAGCTCCATACCTGAAAATAGATATTGAACTTGCGACCGTTCTCGAAGAATTAGGGTTTAAATACGATTCTTCTGCAACTTTTAAGTGGGATCTATCCACTCAAAAAAAGGCCATTTTTTTCAGACCTCGCACGCTCAAAGGGACGCATAAACGGCTGCTGGAGCTGCCTTTACCACTTTGGGCGGACGATATAAATAGAGCGTCAAGCTCGTATCTGTGGCCGTTTTTGGAATCTGAGAAGGTGTTAGAGGATTATTTTGGGTATATATCCCAAAGTACGGAATTACCAAATGATGAGATCATAATATTAGGTACACATCCGTGGCATATCGTTGAAACTTACAATAGAGGTATTTTACAGGATAATGAGATCTCAAAAACCCTAGCGCAGATCACGACCTTTTTAATTGATCTGCAAGCACTTCCAAATACCGAATTTATACGGCTAGACGAATATCTAAAAAAAGTTGACACTGTTCCGATTGCCCTGGATCTGGAAAAACAATGGGTTGGATGAAACACCCATCAATCCGAAAAAAATGCTTAATAAAACCCACGCCGGATCTTATGGCGATCAATAGATACATTTTTTGGCGTAACTAATAATAGTGTTTTACTAATGCCAGCGAGGTCGCCACCAACATCATCCACTAATCGTTTTAACTCGGTGATGATTCTACGTAACGCGAGGTCGTCATTAGCGATCGCAGTAAAATCTAAGATCAGAATATTACCGTCATACACGTAATTTGATAACAATCTTAAACTTTCAAAGCCTTCTAATTCTGCGACTTTGACCTCAATACCGCGTTTTCCGCTCACACGGCGGCCCTCTGGTCCCTTATACGTGGCTAAATCAATATATCTACCAATCCCTTCAATTTCTGGTTCTTCCTCTTCTTCATCTTTTCTCAGTACACGCTTAAGAAATCCCATTTAAATCACTGTCCTTAAATTGTAGTTACTGTATACGCTTTTTCTAATATAAATGTTTAGCTATTACTTAAAGGTTTTTATGATGAGATGAAGGCCAGAAATGAGGCTCTAATAGGCAATTTTGGATTAATGTGGCTATTGTTTGGGAGCGTTATTAATTTTAATGTCAAAAGTCAAGTTACGGGAATTGGGAATGAGAATGTAAACCCAAAATTCAAATTGGAAAATGCAAATTGTAAAGTTTAAATTTGCAATCTCCAATTTGCAATCTCCAATTTACAATCTTCAATTTGCAATTCAACGATAAAGTCGTTTTGGCAGCATTGGGATTTGGGGTTTTATTGGTAGTATTGGTACTATTAGAGTTTGGGATTTTTATTTCTATTCCCCATTCCCCACTTTTTAAAAGCCCGTAGGGGTTTTTAAAAGCGAATATAAAAATTATGATAATGGCGGCAGCTTATTATATAATCTGCCTTG
>CBDVCJ010000249.1:0-6305 GCA_965372445.1 uncultured Thermoplasmata archaeon
CAATTTCATATCGCAATTTATTATTTTTTTCTTGTAGAAAAAAAACCTCTTTTTCTAATTTTGGCTTTTCTAATTGCAAAAATGTTAATTGATTCACTTTATTAATATAATTATATAATAATGTACCGAATTCATCAATAATTAAATAACATTACAACAACTACATAACTTTTTAACATTTTAATAATATAATCATTACATTATAAATTAAATTTTAAGGAAAAGTATAGAAAAGACTTTATTCTTCAGTATCTTCGATAATAGGTAGCTCTTGAGATTCCATAATAACGGGTGATGTTAGTTGTGGAGTTTTTAGCCAAGGTTCAATGGATTGAGCCTGGGTGATTTGAGGCGGAGGAACTAATTGAGAAAGCGGATCCTCCACTTGTGGTGATTGTAATTGTGGTAAAGGTTGTGTTTCGGGTCGTTCAGGTATTAATGATTCTTCAAATGATCGGTCTTCTTCTGAAGGTTCCCCTTTGCGTTTCTTACTTCTAATAAATACAAACAGAAAAACTAACAAAATAACAATTGTTACAATAATTAAAATCAGCCAAACCAACCAATCCATAGAAGATTCTTCTTTCGGGATTTTACCTATTCTCTTTATATTCGATGTTTCGAGATCTTCAGTCCTGGTTAGCTCTTGACCATCAAATGTAGTAAAATAATAAGTGTGGATTCCCTCAGATAGTTTGATATTACATTCATAAATACCATTATTAACTTCACCTGACATTAACTCCATATCATACATTTTCCCACTAACAAATAATCTCACATATTTTGGTTCGTCATTATCTTCATCATAATAATTAATAGAAAATGTAAAATTAGTATCAGTTGTTCCTTCTAACGGTTCTATTTTCGGGTTAGATAAGACAGGTGCATGATTTTCAGATATAGGAACGGAAGTAACTCGAAGTGTGAAATTATGATAGTCCCAACCATCTTCGCCATCAAATACTGAAATGCTTACCCAATAGGTTCCAACATCAGTAATTATGGGGGTGCCCCGTAACAACCCAGAAATAGAATCTATCGTTAACCATGAGGCGTTGGTTGATAAATACCATTTTAAATCGTTGACTGGTGTATGGTCATCAATAGCATTGTAATCCGTAAAATAATATTCATTCACTACTGCTGAAATATCATCATCAGTAATAATATCTGGTGGGTTGTTGATGTATATTGGAAAGACATATAAGATAAATTCATACCAATCCGTCCCGTCATCACCGTCATTAACGGTTATATTGATATTATACCAACCCACATCGGTCACAACTGGTGTTCCACTTATTACACCGGTAGCGGAATTAATTGTCAGCCAGGTGGCATTAGATAATAAGGACCATGTTTGTTTCGATATTTGACTGTCGATATCTGTTGCATTATAGTCGAGTTCGTAATATTTTCCAGCCGTTGCATTAGGGGGAATTATTTTAATAATTGATGGTGGATCGTTAACATTTAGGACTTCCAAGGTAAAATTTGTGAAATCGATTCCACCTTCATTATCATTAACTGTTACATTTATCCAATAACTACCTACATCTTCATTAGTTGGTGTTCCATTTAAAATACCTGTTATTTGATCGAAGATTAACCATGAACTT
Source organism: uncultured Thermoplasmata archaeon (assembly GCA_965372445.1). Lineage (GTDB taxonomy): Archaea > Thermoplasmatota > Penumbrarchaeia > JAEHCK01 > CBDVCJ01 > CBDVCJ01. Next base: position 1,623 of record CBDVCJ010000249.1, read on the forward strand.
CCATCGGTTTTTAAAGACCAGATCTGATTTTCGATTGCACTATCGATATCTGTTGCATTATAATCTACATTATACAGTTCATCTTCGTATGCAACTAAGACATTGGTTGTATTTATCATCGGATGGTCATTGACTTCAATCACTGTCAATGTAAAATTTGTGAAAGCAATATCAATAGTATCATTAATTGAGATATTGATCCAATATTTACCTACATCATTATTGGTTGGTGTACCAAATAGAAAGTCAGTTGCCGGATCAAATGTTAACCAACTAGCATTAGCATTAAATTTCCAAAATACCAGTTGACCAACATTATTCACATCAATATCTGAATATTGATATTTTATTTCGTAGTAAACATCCTCATAGGCTATAGGATTATCTTGAGTTAATATCGATGGCGGTGTATTAAACACATCCGGATTATTGAATATTTTAGTATAGATGGTGTAATTAACATCTGATGCAGAGAATTGAAAGGTGTTATTATTACTAATATCTAATGTTGTATTATAAAAATAATTTTTTCCATCTATAAAATTTAAATCCAAGGGATCCGTCTCCAATATTGAATAAATTGAACCACTAATATCTAAATACATTTCCTGAGGTGATTCATTATATTTATGAAAATAAGTTATTGTGAAATTAAAATGGGTGCTTGTATTTCCTGAGATTGGATTCACGCCAACGTTTTTAAAATATAACGGGGGAGATGAAACTCTTAAAAAGATATCTCGATCCGTACCAGCACCATCTGTATCATTTTCATCCCCCCAGACACAATAAACTTTGTCGTTATTTACTGCAATATCAGGTATACTTGAAATTGCTTGATTTAAATTATTTCCCATTATTGGCTCCGAAATTACTTGGGTAGGTTCCCATTTATTGCCAGTAAGATTACATCTAAAGAAAATATCAGGATCTAAACCTGAACCATTAGTATTATTATAATCTTCCCAAATAACATATATTTTCTCGTTTTCAACAGTAATTGCGGGATACCAACATTCTTCAGTATTAAAATTTTTGCCAAAGCAAGGTTCTGAAATAACCTGAATATTTTCCCAATTTTGACCCGTGAGATTGCATCTATAAAATATATCCGAATCTGCATTGTTTGCTCCGTTTGTATTGTTCCAATCTGTCCATACAACATATAATTTAGAATTTTTAACAGCTATCATTGGTGTAGTTGAATATTTAATATTGAAATCTTTCCCATAAACGGGTTCGGAAATTACTTGGACAGGTTCCCAAGATTTTCCAGTAATATTACATCTGAAAAATATATCTGCATCCCCACCGGCACCATTTGTATTATTATTATCATACCAATTGATATAGATTTTGCTGTTTTCAATAGCTATAGACGGTGTCCTAGATACAGCAGTATTATAGTCTTGACCGAAAACTGGTTCTGAAATTATTTGGATATCTTCCCAGTTGCTACCAGATATATTGCATCTATAAAATATATCTTCATCCGCACCTGAATTGTAAAAATTGTCATCATCATACCAAACCGTGTATATCTTAGAGTTTTCTACTTCAATCAATGGATATAATGAATCGCCTACGTTAATATTGTTGTTATTGATTGGCTCTGAAATTACCTGAATATCTTCCCAGTGGGAACCTGATAAATTGCATCGAAAAAATATATCACGATCCGCACCAGCACCATGGAAAGTAGTTGAATCTGACCAAATCACATAAATCTTTCCATTTTCAACTGCTATATCAGGACGTGTAGATAAACCATTATTTAAATTCCCCCCAAATATTGGCTCGGATATTATTTGTATATTAGACCATTTGGTGCCATCAAAAAATCTAAAAAATATATCGGGATCGTTACCAGCTCCACTGATATCGGATTCATCTTCCCAAACCACATATATTTTCTCGTTTTCAACTACAATTTTATTTAATAATGATTCATTGTCGTTGTTGTCTTGATCAAAAATAGGTTCAGAAATTATTTCGATCGGTTCCCAATCAATTAGATTAATACTTTGACGATTTTGAAATCTTGAAGATGATTTTTGCTTGTAATCGTCATTGAAATTTACTTGACTGTTTACGAAATTCCAGTTGATGAGTAGGGTGCTTAAAACAATGATAGATACAAGAAAAAATGATATAAGTTTTTGTTTCAAATTTTTTAGCCCCCTTGAACGTTAAGTATTATGATGGAATATTAATTGATACTAATTATTTACAAGCTTAAAAAAGTATTGGTATTTAAGTAGGATTTTCTCCTGTTTACAATTTCAATACATGTTTAGATTGGTCAAGCTCGTTAATCGATGGCGGGCTATTTCTCGATCAATTGGAATTGAGTTTTACTATGTGTAATATATCTTTTTCTATTATTACATTTGATTGAAAATATCAACAAATGTCTTAATTAAAGATTTGTTAAGTATATGTATTTAAAAATACTCCTAGACTCCCCCCAATTCTCTTATTATTTGTCGTACTTGATAATGATGTATGACGTTTTATATCAGCTATATGGTACTGTCAAATTAAGCAAGTGAAAAAATAAGGTGGGGATGAATTTTTGTGAAACAATAAGGATATATTTTATCAAGGGGAAAATCTGATACTAAGTATTAATCCAACAATATAAATTTATATAAATTATTCTTATGTACTCTATTAAAGGCACCGTTCTTTAACTAACGTAATATTAACTTAAAGCACGGCGAATATAATATATAGACATTATAGTGACTATATATAGACAATATATGGTAAGTTACTTGAAGGCGACTCCCGAATATTAGCGAGGCTGGAGGCACGAATATAAGAAAAAATCATAAAAAAGGAGAGTAATAGATATGAAAAATAATATTGCATATCAATCTTCATTAACCTCAAAAGAAATTGAAGATTTGTTCAAACCAAAAACAAAGAACCATTTTTGGTATCAAAAATATTGTATGGGAGAAGATGAAATTCCGTTGAAGGCAGTTAATGGGCATAATGGAGGGAGGCCTTTTTTAACAAAAGATGGTAAAATTATGAGAAGTGGAAATTCTACTTGGGGTAATTTGAAAATTGACTCAATATCTTCAAAATATGATATAAAACATAGTGATGTTATCCTTCCTACAAAAAAGATGAGTAATAGACACTCCAACCAAAAAGAAATCATTCAAATTCCAATGAGCAGAATAGATTTTTGTGTTAAATTTGGGCATTATAAAACCGCAATCATAGATGGAACGATCGAAGATGATGATTTCTTTTATTGGGCTGGTACTCTTCACGAGATCAAGAATCACATAAAAGTCCATTATTTAGATACTCCGAGAAATGAATTTCATGTTTGTTCAAAAACAACATATGAGAACTTCAAAAAGAATAAAACCAAAAAACGCAGTAACATCGATGAGGTTTATAGGAACTTGAAATTCCACCAAAAAGTATCAGAAATATTGAAATTGAAAGGTTTTAAATTAATCCCGGAATGTAAACTATTCGCATCTTTTGATAACAATGAGTTAGAAATGACAAGAGCGGATATAGTAGGATTGAAAAATGATATAATATCAGTTATTGTTGAGATAGAATCTACACCAACTCCCAAGATTGTTTGTGGAGATATATTAGCAACATCGCTATGTTCATTTGCTATTCGTGGCCATAAACGTTATTTATTTAATAAGCCTTATTTATTCGTGCTCCTCTCTGATGAAATTAGATCGAGACGATATTCAAATAGTGACCTTCTTAACAAAATAGATATTAAAAATATCAAGGGAAATCAATTAACTGGTGTTCAGATAACTAATATTAAAGAAATTGAAACTTCTCTTAAAGATTTCAATATTTAGTGTGCCGAGCATGCGGGGGACGGCGCCAGCGCAGGCACGCAATGGTGTGGTGGAGGGATTGGGGAGAATAAGCTAAGTGCCTCCAGCCTATGAAAACTAAGGGAGTCGCCTTCGATGCGAGAGCGCCTTTAAGCGACGCAAGCATCTGTGGAAGCTCCTCTTCGGAGCGAGCCGATGGGGCGAGCGGAGAAGTTGCGACGAGAATGGACATTAATATACTCGGTGAAGTATAATTATGGAAATAGGAGCAATCGGTACACTGAAGGAGTAGCGCAAACCGTTTAAGTATAGAAACACATTAAAGGTTTGTAGGGCTGGGACTTGAAAATGGACGAAGGACATTTCCAGGCCAAAGGCCGTATCTCAACGCAAGAAAGAGAGAAGTTTGTTCGTAAAATTTATCATTAATCGTTAGGCAATTGGACTTAGGGGTAAAAATATTGTTTACACCATATATATCCACAATTCGCTGCGCAAATACCTTCAAAACGTACTAATATCCACATGTTAGTTGGAAGATAAGGAGTTCTCTACAATTGTCGTATTAATAGTTGGAGAAAAGAATAAATATGCAAGTTAATATAAAGAGATGTTATCATGCCAACAAATAAAAGAAAAATGAGGTTTCATTTAATAATTCCTCACACTAAAAAATTTCAACCGATTATAAAAGTTATAAGAGATGCATCTAAAGAAGCGGGAGTTGCGTTAACTATATCGGAAGAGATATCTCCAGAACCCAGGGCATTATTAAAATTAGTTTCGGAAATAACCACATCAGATTTGGTAATCGCAGAAGTTACACAATTAAACAATCCAAATATATTCT
>CBDVCJ010000250.1:0-6296 GCA_965372445.1 uncultured Thermoplasmata archaeon
ATTGGTGCTGGAATATTCACTTGTAATATCAGTCCAATTTGTTTTGTTTTTTTGTTTAAATTGTGCATTTAACATAAGCATGTTCTCTGGTGTTTCATAATCTGATCCATTGATAAAGATAAATACAGAGTTCGTTCTGAAGACAGCGTTATTAGTAACTTTCAAATCTACTACATTTGGATTGGTATTATATACAAGTAACGAATCATTAAAATATAACCAAGCACTAAAATCGCCATCAGAATCATTACACCTTACCCTAAAATCGTAGTACCCGAATAATGCTGTAAAAGGCACATAAAAAGAGCATTCCCATCTATTATCAATATATTTTGGAAAAGAAAAATAAGTAGTGTTCCAAATTAGTTCAGCAGAATCTCGATAATTTAATTCAATTGTAAGATTTTGATCTTCATTTTCTATATCTGATGCATTAATATGAACAAATATATTTTGATCCATGATTGATGTATTTTTTAATAATGAAAAATCAATTACTTCCGGAATATTATTTAAAACGGTTAATGAATTATTTAAATAATACCAGTTGCTAAAAGCCATACCAGAATCATAATATCTTACTCTGAAATCATATAAGCCTAAAGCAGCATTTCTATAGGGGGTAAAACAAACCTCCCAGCGAGAATTATTGTAATGGAAATTTGAAAAATGTGTACTGTTCCAAATAAGTTCATTTGAATCCCTATATTCAAAAATGGGTGCTAAATCTTGTTCCGAATCATCAAGATCTGTAGCATTTGAATATAAATAAATTGGATTAGTTCTTAAAATTGATGGTTTTGAAATCTGTAGACCTATTGCAAGGGGAGAATTGTTAAAACTTATTTTGAGCACCACACCTTCTCCAAAATCATCATATACAGGATCATACACACCGGGTGTAATCGGGAAATCGGGTGAATTTGTCCAAGCAGTCATATAAATATTTCTGTTAGAGTCAATAGCAATTTTATCACCAACATCGGCGTTACTACCACCTAAAAAAGTAGAATATAGTAATGATGAACCTGTTGAATTCAATTTAAAAATAAATGCATCTGTTGAACCATTGAAAGTATTATCATAAGCATTAATGGTTGTCGGAAAATTAGGCGACCAGGCATGTCCGCTCACATAGACATTACTACTTGAATCGAGTGCGAGACCATAACTCCATTCATCATCATTACCCCCAATAAATGTTGAATATATAAGATCACTAGGGCCATTTCCAGCAGGGTTGAATTTGAGTACAAAGATATCTTTGAAACCATTACTATTATGGGCAGTATTAAATGCACCAAGTGTCGTAGGAAAATTTATTGACTTTGTATCTCCAGTTACGAAAATGTAACCATTTGAATTAACTGCGATTCTAAATCCACATTCAATATCTGGACCCCCTATAAAAGTAGAATAAAGGAGTGTCGATCCAGTCGGGTTTATTTTAGTAATAAATACATCTTCATCAACACTATTTCCATTATGAAAAGGATCATATGCACCAGGCGTAATGGGAAAATCAGTTGACAATCTAGTACAACCTGTCAAGTAAATATTTCCATTTGAATCTAACGCCATAGGACCTCCATCATCATGAGCACTAGAGCCGAAATATGTAGAAAATATCAGGTCATTAATGCCCGTACCTGCAGGATTTAATTTTAGTATAAATATGTCTCTACCACCATTATACGTTATATCAAATGCACCCGCTGTGGTCGGGAAGTCGGTTGATTCGGTCAATCCAGTAAGAAGGACATTACCATTAGAATCGAGTATTAATTCACCAGCACCTTCATTATCAGTTCCCCCTATGAACGTTGAATATAAAAGTAAAGATCCAGTAGGATCAAGCTTAAAAATAAAATTATTACTGGTAAGCGTAGAATCGCCGTTGAAAGTTTGATCAAATGCACCTGCGGTGGTTGGAAATCCTGGAGAGTTTGTACCACCCGATACATACGCATTACCATTTGAATCAATCTTGATACTACCACAGCCATCAGATTTTTGGCCTCCAATATATGTTGAATAAATAAGCTGAGAACCAGATGAGCTTAACTTGAAAACAGCTCCATCGCCATAACTCCCCCCAACATCATTATGGGTTGTGTCATATGCACCGGGAGTAGTTGGGAAATTTTTACCGACACCTCCGGTTACATACACATTACCATAAGTATCAACAACAATATCACCAATATTATCATTACCGGCTCCACCCATAAATGTTGAATAGATTAAAGGATCAATGATTAGGTCATAATTGCTATCATAACCTACTAATATTTCAAACCCAAATGTTGTTGAATTTAAAATATTAAAGCAGCCTTTGATATTATTTTTATCATCATCTATATCTTGATAAATAAAAAGGTCAGAATCTAAAATGTCTCCAATCAATGTTTCAACTTTAAGATTCCCAGAAGAATCGATATTCAATTGTTCTGCTCCTTCATAGCTCATTTTTATATCATTAGGGTTGCCACCCGGATGAACTATAAAATCATACTTTAAACCTTTAGGTGAGTTGTAATATTTTAAATCAATATTATCAAAAATATTCTCATAGACAATCTCTTGATAATTGGGTACATTTGTGCCCCATTTACTTGAATCATTGCCATAGAAAAAATTACTTTTGTGAGATAACATACCTGCCCCCTTTGGAACAACCTTATTTGCATCTTCAAAATTTAATTTTAAAACGACGCTTTTTCTTGAAACAGGCATCACAGGTTCAAATTTGGGATGTAATCTATCAAATGCATCAATGGACTCCCGACTCCCGACCCCTTGACTCTTTGACTCTATAGACTCCATAATCTCGAATACAACTCCATCATTTAAAAACCAGACTCCTTCACCTTGAATATAATATCTCACTGAATCGTTATCAATTTGCCCACGATTCTCTATAAAAAATCCATTTAATTTATTAAAATTAGTTATAATTTGTGTGTGTTCAATGTTATTAATGATTGCATGATTATCTAAATTGTCTAAATTTGGATTTAAATTATGAGAAGTAATTGGGGTTGAAATTAAAAAACCAAAACTTGAAATTATTAATCCAACTATTAGAAGTATAGTTATTATTCTTTTCATAAGGAAATCCCTCCTCGGAATATTTATTCTATATTAAGAAGATGTAATTAAAAATATTTAATAGATATTGTGCACTTTTTTGTGTATTATTTAAATGTTACTAAATCTAAGAAATTATGATTTCTATGAAGGAAAATTTCATTTCAGAAACGCAAGGTGTAGGAAAAAGAGTGCGATTAATCCCTGAGTCAGTGGTTCACCTCGTGCTTCCCGTCATTGAGGTTTGAAATCTCAATTAATGTCGTAGTTATACTTTTTCAAATCTGCCTATTTAAATGAACTCTGATTAATCTTATGGTTTTCATTGGTTTTTGTCGTACTCGATAATGAACTAAGACAAATTTGTTTCCCTTACCTCACATAAATTAATAAAGGCTAAATTTTTCTTACAATTAAATTGCGGCGCCAATCCCGTCCCGTTAAAAAGGATTCGCCCTCTACTATTGAATGTAATTAATAAATGATACTTTCACTAATCTTCTTTGCTAAGTGCCATATATTATGATTAATATATTAAATTATTATAATCAGTGAAATTGGAATGAGAGTGACACACTAATTCTTGCATCAATTTCCGAAGATTTATTTCATAAATAAATGGGGAATTTATCCCTAAATTCCCTATAACAGGCTCTGTTCTTAAGGGCGGGGTTTATATAGCAAATACGTAATATATTAATACGTTATATGAATAGTGACTTAGCGACGACTAAGGGAAAAGGCATATGCACGCCCTAAGACAGTCAGGCGGGCTCTATATTATTAATATTTATGGTAGGCTATTCATCGAACCTAAAACTACATAATTGAAGGTAATTAATATATATATTAGGTTAGGACATGAAAATTATAAAACAAATTTTTGTAGGATTAATTGTGTTTATAATTTGTTTACAGATAAATTCAAGTTGTTATGCCAATGAAAATAAAATTATTTGGTTTTCAAATAACAAATCGTTTATTACAAATAGAGAGTATGAAATTGAAATAATCAATTTAGAAAATAAATCTAAGATCATATTGGGTGCTAGTGAAGAATATATTTTTGATTATGCAATAAGCCCTGACGATAAATTATTTGCTTATTTTGGAGGAGAAGAGGCAGATAGATATCCCCCAGAAAATCCACGAATCGTAATTTTGAATTTAACCACATATGAGTATTTTATTCCTAATATTATTTTAAATTTCGACACTTCTGTGGAGTGGCATATTAATCCTGGTTTAAATCATGTATCTTTATTTTCATGGAGTCCTAATAGTAAATATTTTATTTTTTATCTATTGGGCGAAGGCAAACAATTTTTTTCTTTATATAATACATGTACATGGTCACTCATTAATAATATTTCAATCAACAAAAACATTAGAATTTCAGATATGCAGTGGGCACCCAATTCTTCAATGTTGACCATATTAGGATATAACAAGACTGCGCATTCATATACAATAATATGTGTGGACGTAAGGACATGGAAAATTTTATGCGAATTAAAGATAGATGACGATGAATTTGATATCCCGTACATAAGTTGGAGTCCGAATGCTACTTATGTAGCATATAATCGGAATTTTTATGGTTATAAAGAGAAAAATGGCAGTTATATAACTCTAGCGGATACACGAACATGGAAGATTGTAAATGTTATATATAGAGAGGAATACAATATCTTATCATCGTGTTGGTCTTCTGATGGTAAAAAATTTGCAATATATCAACGATCAAATTTCTATAAATTGAATTCATCTATAGCAATCTATGATACATCAACTTGGAGTGTAATAGGGAATTATTCACTTACTAACCACGCATTAGGAGACCCTAGAAGCATAAAGATGGGCTGGTGCCCAGATGATACTAAATTTGCCATCTCAGGTTTTTCTTATTTTTCTCATATTGACTGCATTATTTTGAATACCACAACATGGAAAGTTGATTTAATTTGTAAAAATCTGACTGTATATGAAATAGAACCTATTTATATTGATACGGACAACGATAATATACCCAATTGTATCGACCCCGATGACGATAATGACGGTTACATCGACACTGTAGAATTGGAAGAGGGTACAGACCCATTAGATATTACATCAGTACCAAACGATTACGACCATGATTTAATCCCTGACTCAATCGACCCCGATGACGACAACGATGGAGTATCTGATGAAGATGATCCTTATCCGTTAGATGCAAGCAAATGGAAAAACACCGAAGAGCAAACCAACTGGGCTTTAATTAGTACAGTGATAATTGTCTGTATTATAATAATACCTATAGGGGTGGTAGTTAGGAAATGGAAAGGAAAACATAGTAAAAAAATTTAAAATTAAACTCACAAGTTTACACTACACAATTGCCCGACTGACTGCCCGCAGGCATCCTGAAGGGGGATGGCTTCGGGATGCCGAGGATGGTGTGGTGGGGGATGAAGGAAAGAAGGGCGTGCATATGCTGTCAAATGACAAAGGAGTCGCTACCCATGGTACCATAATGCAAGCAACGACCGTGGGATTGTGAAGGCGCCGCCCTGAGCGAACTGACGGAGCGAGCGAAGGATTGCGAACGAAGTTCGCAATTCATAGTGCTCAATGAAATGGCAAATATGGACGGCGTGGCGCAAAGTTTATGTCGCACTTCGATACGAAGTAAGACATTTTATGTATTGCGAATGGGGATAGCCCAGTCCGGTTCTTAAAGATCGGCTATTTTTCTATCAAATGAAATTGTCAATATAACTTTCACTAACCCCCCTCATTGAGATTTATATATTCTAAAACATTTCCTAAAAATATGATATTTAACATAAAAATAAATTTAAAGTATCTTGTAAATAAAGTAAAAATTATCTATAACAGGCCTTGTTATTAAGGACGGGGTATATATATAAAGCCGTATATTTTTAACGTGTTATATGAATAGTGACTTAGCGAGACGACTAGTATCAAAGGGGCTAATTGATAAGTGGCATATGCACTAATAACAATTTAAAAATGGCACAATGACGATTAGAAGACGCCATTTCTAGGCCTGCGGCCGTTCTAGTGGCAAAAAGGAGGGGATTGTTGTTAGTGTCCATAATATAGAGATATGAATATCATTATGCAAATTCCTTTAATTTGGATACATATCCGAAATTTAATGTGAACAAAAGGAGTTGTCCGAAATTGTGGGCGAAAGT
>CBDVCJ010000251.1:0-6280 GCA_965372445.1 uncultured Thermoplasmata archaeon
ATTATTTGGTGCACCCCCTAAAAACACACCATAGGACGTGTTGAAGATTGTGTTGGATGTGATATTATTTTTTGTCGCGCTAGAGCTAAAAAGTATTATTCCATAATTTAAATTTGAAATTCGGTTATTGTCCAAAATATTATCTTGGCCAGCATCAATCATGATCCCAGTTAAGCCATTCTGAATATGATTATTAACAATTTTGTTTCCGGATGACCAGGGTTCGATTCTGATACCGATATAATTATTTATGATTGTATTACCTTCAATATGAACATTGCTCGCTTGGATTGTCAAACCACCATTAATCCCACCCCCCCCACAATTACTTAACCTGCTGTTCCACATTTCAAAAGTTGCACCACTTCTTACCCAGAACATGAAATTGTCGGCAGCAGTACCATTTCGTATAACTGATGCATCATTTAGGGTGGTGTTATCATTATCGATGTCATAAATATTCATTGAACCAAATACCTCAATATAATATTCACCGTCGTAAGAACAATTCATTTTTAAGGTTACATTTCTAAAAGTTGCAGTTCCATTGATTGTAAGATTGCCATTTAAAACAACCACACAATCTGTCATATTAAAGAATCCCGTACTATTAACTGTAACATTCCCGTTAATTTCAACGATAATATTATCCCACTCCATAGATGCAGAATCATTTATCTGGATATCAGAAGTGTTGAGCCATTCATTACTTCTAACAACATTACCATCCACATACCAGGTGTTGGTTGTGGTACCGTTGATCGGGGGCGCACCGCTACCTGCATTGACATCAATATTTAAATTTGGGTGGCTACCAATTAAAATTGAACTTAATACTAAACCTAATGAAAGAAAAACACCTAGAAAACGGCAATAATCTAATTTCATCGTTCTAATGTGCACAACCTTCACCCCTAGATTTTATATATTATCATCATTACTAAAAATACATCTAAAATATTTAACATTACTGATAATATTATATGATAATAAAGAATAATGAAAATAAATAAACATTGGAATCAGGTTAAAATTATAATTATTGTTGTCCTGACCCCTTCCGTAAAAAAGCCGAAGGGTTTTTTAGGGCGAGGTAATGAACGAAGTTCATTGCCGAAGATACCTGACTCCTAACCGCTTAAAAAACTTGCACTTTCCCTAACATTAAAACAACGCAATTTTTTTATTTGCCGATCGATTTTATTGTTATCGCTTTGACATCTAATGTATATTTCTCACCACAATTCGAACAGATATTGGGGTAGTCATAATACACTCTGAGATGTTCATCACATTGACAACGAATATCTGCATAGGCATTTTCATTTTCGATCTTGAATTTCATTTTTTCACTTCCTTAGGTTTCTTTAAATTTTGGGTAATAGGATGATTCGTCACCTGGCAAATAGCTGCGACTAAAAGTTTGTCTTTTGAGGTTGAAAAATTGTGCGGAACATTTCTTGGAACAAGTATCAACATGCCTTCTTCGATAGCTCGCGTGGTTTTACCGATCGAGATCTTTCCCGAACCCTCAATAATATACTGGATCTCATCTAGATCCTGATGGTGGTGTGACGGTACGGTCGTGTGCGGTTCTATTAATAATAAGGTTGCCATCAATTGGTCCGTTAGGATCGGTACTCTTTTGATAACTTGTGATTCTTGTGTACTATCGAACTTATTCACGTTTATGAATTCCATTGGATCCCTTTCTTACCTTTATAATACAACTTCAATAGCACTGAGAATATTTATAGGAATTTCCAAATCTTTTAAATAAAAATTATAGATGTTTTATAGATTATATACAAATTATTTACAAATTCGTGACCTAATAATTGATTCTTGAGTACTAAAAAAAAACAAAACGATAGGTCGACCATTTATAGAGCCAAGGGGGAGGCAAATGTAAACATTCCGAGAGGGATAAGCGAAATATACCAAGGGGGGTTGGAATGTTTGGCCAAGTCAATATTAGGGTTATTGTGGGTTGGTGAATCTTATCTCAAGAGGAGGTCTAGAATTAAGAGGACCCACCCATAATATTGAGCTCACGACCAACCTATCGTTCTAGCAAGGGGGTTATAGTCAATTGATCGTCATTGATGTGGTGGTATCAATGTTAAATCTTAGTACGCTGGTTTAGGTGAGTTGTATGTGTTTGTATTACCCAATGTAGATCTTGCACCACACCAATATAGACCAAATAGTACTATGTATATTAATAAAAATTTCAAAATCTAGCCCAAAATAATTATAGTTATGTTATAAATTATATACAAATTTTTTACAAATTTAGAAAAATTTAAATAGCGCTAAATAGTTTAATCTCCGTAAGTTATTGCAATTAAAATATTAACTATCCTGGGGGAGGAATCAATAAAAATGCCTACAATAACTCAAATTCTTTCACATATACTTTTAGGTCAAAAAGGCGGCCAAAACCGTATACAGATCATTGGGTTACTTAAAGACCGACCCTACAACCTTAACCAATTAGCCGAAATTTTAAGGCTCAATTATCGCACGATCAAACACCACATGGAGATCTTATTAAAAAACGAATTGGTAAGCACTTCACATACTGGCAGCTACGGCGAGGTTTATTTTTTAACACCCGAGATGGAAGGAAATATTGCGATCTTTGAAGATATAGTCAACAAATTTGAGACCTCCAAAAAGTTAACGGATATAACATCAACCTCAAAGTTTTTTCAAAATGTAATGGAGCAAACCCACGATGCTGTTATAATTATTGATAAAGCCGGCCGAATATTTTTTCTGAATAATAGTGCCAAGAAATTACTTGGTTTTAAGAAACAAGATATTCTAGGCGAGAAGATTCAATTATTCCAGGATTCGACCCAAGAGTCAGAATTGATGGCCAAAGCCGAAAAAGGCAAGCAAATAGTCGCCCGTGAAACTAAGTTGCACCATAACTCGGGAGATCTGATCGATGTCACGCTTACAATGACAGGTATCAAAGATGAAAAGGGTGAGCTTATCGGCTTTTCGCTGTTGTCACGTGACATCACCAAGCGTAAACGTGCAGAGCGAAAGGTGCAGCAATTGAAAGATAAGTTTGAGGACCTCTACAATAATGCGCCTATAATGTATCTGTCCATTGATGTAGATGGCACTATTGTCGAGTGCAATAAGACAATATTAAAAAAATTGGGTTATACAAGAAAGGAACTTATAGGCAAGAAAATGACTAATTTCATAACTAAAGAATCAGCCGAAGAGTTTAAAGATGATTTCCCAAAATTGCTCAAGGACGGAAAGATCATGGATGCCGAGCGGCAATTAATTAGCAAGCGCGGCAAGATTATCGATGTGATCTTAGATGTGACTTTGGATTATGATAAGGATGGCAACCCGAAAAAGACACGAGCCACGTTCGAAGACATTACCATCCGTAAAATGGCTGAAGAAGCGTTAAAGGGTAGCGAAGAAAAACATCGCAACATCGTACAATCGATCAACGACCTAATATTAGTTCTTGATGAAGACGATTTTTTTACAGAATTTTATCCCTCCAAGGAAATACCACTTTATTTGAAACCCGACGATTTTAAAAATAAGAATGTGAAAGGGTTACTTCCCCCGCAGATCACTCAACCATATCTTGAACTTTCCAAAAAGGTTAGGGAAACAGGCAAAACCGAAACCTTTGAATATCTGCTTGAACTGGATAATCAAGAACTTTTATATTCTGCGAGCTTGAATTTGCATGAAGATGGTAAAAGTATCGTCGTGGTGATAAGGGATATTACCGTGCACAAGCAGACCCAGGAAGCTCTGTGGGAAAGTGAGGAAATTTATCATAATATATTTAACAACTCTCCATATCTATTATATCGAATTAACCCCGATGGAAAAATTGTTGATTGTAATGATGCAGTAATAAATACTTTAGGTTATTCAAAAGGTGAGTTGACCGAAATGTCATTGATCAATATTTATGCCGAAGAATCCAAACCCGCCGCTAAAAAATATTTCGATGAATGGTTGAAAACCGGCAAATTACGTAATAAAGAGCTATCGATCATCACCAAAGACGGTGAAAAACTTGACGTTGAGTTGAATGTGAACACGATCTATGATCCGAATGGCAATATGATTTCATCGATCTCTTCGCAAAAAGTTATAACTAAACGTTAATTTACAATAGTTTTGAAATTTGCAATTTTCATTTTCCAATTTGCATTTGTTTTTTAGAGATTGTTTAGTGTTTAGAGATTCGGATTTAGAATTTAGAAATAGACAGTCTTAAAAACAATTCTATTTGGGGCCTTTCCACCGTCGATATATCCACCACACTGCAATTAACCAGATGAGGATGATCGGTATCGCAGTTACACTGAGGTTGAGTATCGGGGTTTCCAAAGTTATACCTGCAACGGTGATCATAAACAATAGCAACATCGCGATTATGGTCACCCCCATAATTCCAAACAGCTTCCACAAGTCACGCCTTATATCATCAACGAAATCTGTCTCGACTTTTATCGTCAGTTCGCCGGCATCAAGTTTCTCGAGGACGGAATAGGCTTTTTTCGGGCCTTTGCGCATGAGCAGCCGATATTCCTGGGCAGTTTGCATCGCGCCGATCGGGTCGACCGCAGTTGAGATCTTCTCTCTGATCACATCGCGTAAGATCGGCTTCAGCATCTGATTGATGTCGAACTTCGCCGAGAGTTTACGTGCCACACCTTCGGCTTCTAACAGCGCGCGTTCCAATAAAATGAATGACGACGGCGGTGCGAACCCGTGCTTCAAGGCAACGGCCACGATCTGTTGGTTCATGCCTGCTTCGAGGTGGTAACCTTCACGCTGCAGTCTCTGGAAATCCAGAAATTCGCGGATGTCCTGCTCGAAGGCCGGACGGTTGAGCTTGCTCTCGTTCACATTACAAATATCGAGAAATATCTCGGTCGCTCGTGATACATCGTCGGTCGCGATCGAAAGATAGAACAACCGGATCTTGTCGCGCATCCTCGCGTCGAGATACCCTACCGAGCCGAAATCCAGTAGCGCGATCCTGCCGCTCTTCTGCACTAATATATTCCCACCATGAGGGTCGCCGTGAAAGTAGCCGTTGATAAATATCATTCTCGCAACAGCCTCGCCAAGTTTTAACGCCACTTCATTTGGGTCCAAACCTGCTTGCTTCAGCTTCTTAACTTTATCAATACTTAATCCACTGATAAATGTCATGGTAAGAACTTTTTTGGTCGTTAGGTCCCAGTATACCTCAGGGATGGTAACAAAATCCACATCTTGAAAATCACGCCCGAAATGCTCGATCGACCGCGCTTCAACTGTATAATCCAGCTCGCGGGTGATCAAACGCTTGAATTCTTTCACCATATCTTGAGGGTCCATAACCTCGCTTATACTTGCGAGGTCGCCGAACATGTCTGCAAGATCGTCTAGAATTTCGAAATCAGCCATGATCTTGTCAACGATCCCCTTCCTTTGGACTTTGACTGCTACCTTTTCACCCTCTTTGGTGATCGCTTTGTGGACCTGACCGATCGAGGCCGAGCCCACAGGCGCCTTTTTTAAATTTGGGAAATATACTATTAAGATTTGTACCGAATTCCTGCTCGATTGTGGTAACTACCTCTTCAAATGGCATTGGCGTCACGTCATCCTTGAGGCGCTCTAATTCATTTACATATTCTTCGGGCACGAGGTCCGGACGCGTTGATAGTATCTGCCCGATTTTAACAAAAGTTGGCCCGAGCTCTTCGAACATCATTCTCAGCCTTACACCTCTCGGATAATTTTTAAGATTTTCTTTGGTGCTTTCGAGTTTATGGATGACGGTGATATTTTTCAACCTATCAAACAAATATCCAAACCCATGTTTTGAGATCACATTTAGGATCTCGAGATATCGTTTGTAGTGAACATAACCTTCGCGCAAGCGTCTGCCAATAACCCGATCTCTCTTACCGTCTGCGCCATCGCTAAGCTCGCGTTCCAGAATGCGGTCTGAAATAGAATTCAAGACTAACCCTGCGTTCAAAAAAGCATAAAGTGTATATCAAATTTTCTCTAAATATTAAACATAATTCCAATTTAAGGTGACAGTGAGTAGGCTTCTAATCGGGATTTGGGATGCGGGACTCGACTGCTCCCCACCCTAATTTTAACACGAAAGCGCGAAAACCGTGAAACAATGAACCGCTGAATGCGCTGAAGAACCAATTGAGGGGGTGTAGCGGGTCGGGTGTAGGGTGTATTGAAACGTCCCGACACCCAACACGCA
>CBDVCJ010000252.1:0-6279 GCA_965372445.1 uncultured Thermoplasmata archaeon
GCTAAAGTCCATCACCAAGTACGTGTTCATGAACTTCACGCGCCAAGTGCTCCTATAAACATATTTTCGAGCAGAATGGCCCATCATCACAAACTCTACTTTCATTCCGCCAGCTCTTACAAAATCTAGCCCGTCCCTCCGGGATATCTTGCAAACAGATCAGACATTCCTCTAGCCTTCTCTTGGCCATATTAATTTTCATATCATATATTGAAATGAATATCGTTATGATGACAATTAAACCTATTATTCCTAATATGATATATTGCTGAGAGGTATCTGGAGTGGAATAATAGTAAAAAATTAAAATCAATATTAAAATAAATGCAATGATTGTACTCCTCTACCGAATTTTTATTTTCATAATATCACAATTATTTACAGAGTTATTTTGGTAGATCAAAAAAATATTTTCCATTTTTATTGTGGATGATAACATTCTTACCTATTTCGAGATATTGTGCGTCACAATCACCTTGGCATATCAACTTCGCACCATTTTTGAACTCAACCATTCCAAGGATCAGCGGTGCTTCAAACCCTTCTTGTACGATGTCAAGTACGGTATAGGCCAATAATTTCGCGTTATTCAGGCATTCATATCGCTCTGTCGGTACACCACATTTTGGACAGGTAGCTCTTGGCGGTATGAAGATCTGTTCACAATTACCCGTGCATTTAGCAGCCCTCAGTACTTCTTCGCCAACCACTATTCTACCTCCAAAATATTGACCAAGTTATTGGTGGCGAATCCACCGATACTTTGTGTTAAACCTAGCTTCGGACCATCAACCTGCCGTTTGCCGCATTCCCCGCGTAACTGCCATACGATCTCGGCAATTTGCGCCAACCCCGATGCGCCAACTGGGTGACCGCGTGCCTTGTGGCCACCCGAGGTATTTATCGGGAGCTCGCCTCCAAGACTGGTACTGCCTTCAGCGACCGCTTTGCCACCTTCACCCTTGGGGAAGAAGCCTAGATCTTCAGTATCAATGATCTCGAATGGTGTAAAGGCATCATGTACCTCTGCAATATCTATATCCTTAGGCGATCTTTTCGCCATAAGATATGCTCGCTTGGCGGCGGCTTTCGTAGCGGCGAACGAGGTTAGCGACTCTCGGTCCTGAACTGATAGATAATCTGTGCAATGTCCAATACCGCTCACATTAATATCTGTCTTATTGGACGTTATTCCGACCGCAACCGCTCCATCACTTATGGGCGAGCAATCGTATACTCTTAAAGGTGAGGCTACAATATGGCTTTCCATAACCTTTGCTAAAGTAACTTCTTTTTGGAAATGCGCGTTTGGGTTCAAAGAACCGTTATAATGGCTCTTAACAGCAACTTCAGCAAGGGTCTCAATAGTCAGCCCGAACTCAAACATATATCTACGCGTAACAATTGCGGCTAACGCCGGCATGGTCGCACCGTGTGCACGCTCGTGGCGTGACAGCACTTTTGCTAATATTTTGGTGGTTTGACCTGTCGGGAGATGTGTCATCTTCTCACCAGCAACCACAAGAGCATTATTGTAGAGTCCAGACGCTACTGCAAGCACTGCTGCCTGGAACACGCCGGCACCCGTCGATGAGCCGGTCTCGATTCGGAATGCAGGTAAAGGCACCAAGCCCAATTTATCAACAACAATCGACCCGATATTGCCATCGCCGGTGAATTCCTCGACACTCATAGTACCGACGAAGACTGCATCGAAATCGGTCAAGTAACCGTATTCCTGTGAATTTTTTAACATATGCAGATAAGCTTCATTAATCAAATCTGCCAGGGTTTGGTCGGGGTGTTTACCAAACCGAGTCATGCCTGCTCCCGTTACATATGTATTGAGCGTGATATCACCTTTAGCTGTAATGGATTGATATAATATAATCATATTTGTTTTTGAATGATTGGTCTTAATACATACCAATACTATCAATAATCAAATACTACCAATAAAATCCCAATCGGCAATACTACCAAATTATACAAGCACCAAGAACCAAACCTCCAAGCTCCAATTAAGCTCCAAGTTCCAAGTACCAAAACCGTGTTTGGATTTTGGTCATTGGAATTTGTTTGGAGTTTGCATATTGGTTCTTGGAATTTCATTGGTAGTATTGGTAGTATTTGAAATTGGGATTTTATATACACAAATTATTTGCCATATACTGTCCATTCCCTACCCGTTCAATATGCTAATAAACGCAGACCTCCACATCCACAGCCGTTTCTCGATCGGGTCGAGTAAGTTCATGACCATCGAAAAGCTATCCAAAGAAGCCCACAAGAAAGGCATTGAGCTTATCGGTACCGGGGATTGTTTGAATCACGGATGGTTGGAGGAGATCAGGGAATTGAACCCTGTTGATGAGGGTACCTTTGAGTTGAATGATACCAGGTTTATTTTAACAACCGAAGTTGAAGATAGTTCGAGAGTGCACCATTTATTGATGTTTCCGGGCATTGCACAAGTCGAAGAATTTCGTGAAATGGTACGTTCGAGATCCAAGAACCTTGATACGGACGGTCGCCCCAACTTAAGAATGAACGGGGTTGAGATCGCGCAGCTAGCGAAAGATATGGATACGCTGATAGGTCCCTGTCATGCATTTACGCCGTGGACTGCGATCTACGCGTACCACGATTCGCTTGAAAGCTGTTACGGTGACCTAGCTAATTATGTTACTTTTATCGAGTTAGGGCTGAGTGCGGATACGAATTTTGCAGACCGTATCGCCGAGCTTGAAAGGCTGACCTTTCTCACCAATTCAGATGCCCATTCACCATATCCGGTTCGGTTAGCACGCGAGTTCAATCGCTTTAAGGTGCAGGAACTTACATTTGACGAGCTTAAAAAGGCAATTATGCATGAGGGTGGTAGGGGGTGTATGTTAAATATCGGGCTGCCGCCTCAAGAGGGGAAATATAATGAAAGTGCATGTATCAAATGTTTTGAACATTATTCGTTACAAGAGTCAATTGCTAACAACTGGAAATGTACAAAATGTGGCAAACGGATAAAAAAAGGCGTTAAGGACAGGGTGGAAGAATTAGCAGATTATCCAACCCCCAGACACCCGGGCCATAGACCCGAATATATTCATATCATACCATTGGCTGAAATAATAATGAAAGCCATCGATCATTCAAGCACAAGCACTAAAGGTGTGATGGGGCTCTGGGAAAATTTGATCAACAAATTCGGAAATGAGGTCGCTGTATTAATTGATGCAGATATTACCGAGATTTTTAACCTCACCGATGAAAAGGTAGCTCGAGCAATTGAAGCGTTCAGAAATAATGAGATCAGGATATCCCCAGGCGGTGGCGGGCAATATGGCAAATTGGAATTTTAGTTATCAAAGAGCCTCATGGATTTCTGATTTCAGTTCCCACCCCCACCCCTCCTATCGCCCTTCGCCTCTCCAGTGGCTATCTGGAATCACGAATCCGGAATCTCGAATCCATTAGATATTAATCCCTAAATGATTAGCCGCATTTACTACATTTGCCGGTGCCTTTACACCAAAAACAATTTCCTGAACCTTTGCATGAAAAACACTCCCCTTGGCCTTTGCAGGAGCTGCATTCATCCTCACCGATCTTACCCGTCCCACCGCATTTTTTACATTTACCTGTGCCACTGCACCAGTTACATTTACCGGTTTCGTTGCACCATTGGCATTTTCCAGTGCCCTCGCATGAGCTGCAGGCGGGGTCGCCCCCTGATGACGGTGCGGCGGGCTCACCTGCACCCTCTGACAACGTCGATTCTTGAGCTGCGGAATTCGAACCAGGGTTGTTTAATGCTGAAACAGTGCCATCGTTATTGGCCGGAGTTCCTGGGTTAACAGGTTCAGAGAAAGAGGCTGTTGAGCCTGAAGTGGAAGCAGTACTTTCCGTGGGGGCCGTCATTTTTGTGGGTTCAAAACCGGCTGGCAGTTTAGATAATGAACGTTTCTTATAAAATTGTGCACGGTCATTCCCAGGGTCCATAGCTAAAACTTTATCGAAATACTCAACCGCTTTATCATATTGTTTTTTATTATAAGCTTTTTTACCGTTATCTAACAACAATTGATCTTCAGGTATTTCCGAGGGTGGTGACACGGGCGCGGTTTCCGATTCGGGCTCTGGGGGTAGTGTGGTTTTTTCAAATTTTATGCCCTGCGCTTCAAGTTCAATTTTGATCTCTTCTTCGATCTGGTTGTGCTCGTCGGCGGTTATGTTAAGCGATTGTCGTACGGTCTCCAAAGTTGCAAGTTCGCTCGGGGTGATTTTACCGTCCTTCCAGGCTTGCCTAACTGCATTTCTATAGGCTAAAAAATTTACATTTTCCAATTAATTATCACCACATCATTTATATAGTTAATACCGAGACCTGTATTAGAAGGATGAATATTAATTTATGTATTTTTTAATATAAGTAGATTTCTATTTTTACAGGTATTTTCATCCTACCCTATTAATCCTTTCGAGAAATTAAATATAATGAAATATATTCTTTACTAACATTATTAAAATCCCACTTTTATTCAGAAAGAATAGACTTTTTTATTAATAATTGACTCAAAATATACTTTTATTTTCCCAAATTATAAATATGGCCAATAACATTAAGTTATATAGGGATAAAAAATAAGAGGGATAATAAAGATGCACAAATTTTGTGGCAAATGTGGCACCAAACTCACCACTAATTGTATGTTCTGTGTTAATTGCGGTGCTAAGCTCGAAGAGTATACTGAGAACGAGCCAAAAACTTCCAAGAAACTTGAGCTGGAGGATTCCTCGGAACCGATAACCTGTACCTTTTGTGGCGGGAACGGAAAACAGCTCTGTGAGGATTGTAAAGGTTCTGGTAATTGCTATATGTGTCTCGGCTCTGGAATTTGTGTGTGGTGTTCTGATATCTCGTCATGTGATTACTGTGAGGATTCGAAACTATGTATGATTTGCAGAGGCCTCGGAAAATGTAAAACTTGTGATGCTAAAAAACATACCGCTTGTAAACATTGTGAAGGTACGGGTTTTCAACTCGACGAAACAAAGGAACCTGATACTTCGGAATTATTAGTAAATTCGATACTAAACCGAAATGTTTAATGTTTACTCAGAACATAACCAAAATGATATTAATGGAAAAATCAAACTCATTTGATTTTGGGGGATTCTTAAACCTACGAGTGCAATTTGGGATCGGAATAATCATTTTTTTCGTACTCTCGATGATCATGGGTATTATTGGAATTTCGGAGAGTATAATTTATTCGGTCCTTTGGGCACTATTTGGGTTCTTCACATTATTCTGTATTTCAAAGGTATTTCCTGACACCTGGAATTACGTGTTCTGGCTGGTAGGAATTTATTTCTTTGCTGCCCTTGGATTATTATTCTTATTAGATATCGAAATGTTCGCCGGCATCGGATTTTTTGCACTTGGGATATTTATTGAAGTTGGAGCCATCTTAGGTATTGGAGCATTATTAGTACAAAATGTCAAAAACATCAGAGACGATATTTCGGGTGTCAGTGAGCGAAGTGAACGAGTCAGTGAACATTTAAAAAAAGAAGGAAAATATGTTCCTTTAGGGTTCTGGGCTTTAGCCGTGGTCTTGTTCTGGCTATTCGCAAACCTTTCAATATATGGTTGGTATCTTTGGGCGAGCCGCAGTGTGGCGGATATTAATAATCTTGGCCTATATGTATTATCTGAAGTTATGATCCTTATTCTGGGACTTTATATTTTATGGGTGCCCCAATATAAATTTGAATGGCGGGCGGAACCGATCGTACTATCCCAGGAACCTGCGGAGGGCCTGAGATTATTTGAAACGCTCCCTGATATACTAACTAAAACCCGCGAAAAGCTGAAACAAAAGATACCCCGCCCCGAAAAATGCCCGATCTGCGGTTCTAAAGTCGTGAGTGAGACCCGCAAATGTAGTTCCTGTGGCAATACCCGAACCTTTGAGTGGTGTACCGTCTCCGAAGAATATATTGTTACTTGTCCACACTGTAAAAGTCCGACCACATTTGGCAGGGAAAAATGTATCGCCTGTGGAAAGCCCATCGACCAATATATAAAGTGTAAATGCGGTGCAATGAACACTATTGATAATTGGAAACGAATTTGATCTGTTTCAGGTAAACACAACTCTGAAATATTATTTTTCTTCACCGAATTTTGGAAAAAATCGCTATGCCAGTAGTAAATGATAAGTGGTAAGACGTTGGATTCAAGATGGAAGTTTTCAGTTTGTAGTTTTCGGTTTG
>CBDVCJ010000253.1:0-6273 GCA_965372445.1 uncultured Thermoplasmata archaeon
GTCATATTTCAATATGAAGTAAGACATTTCCATGTATTTATAAAATACATTCATTTTGTATATTACAATTTCAACCCCACAATATACTGATTCTAATCAGTAATTAATATAATTTTTAACCTAACTTTATTATCAGGTTGCTGATAATAAACTAAATTTTAATGTTTCAATTTTATACTAATTAAGATTCTTTTTGCTCTTCTTTAGGCTTAGATCCTATGTCTTTAACTTCTTTTCCCTCTAACTCTGGTTCTAGCTTAGATTGTGAAGCCTTTTCAGGTTGTTCTACAGGTTCCGCAAGTTTAGGCTCAACTGAGGGCTGTAGTAATGGTGATTCAGGTTTCTTGGGTACTTCCTTGAAGGTTTTAACGGTAGGTTCTAATAGTACACTACTAGGGACCTCAGGCTTTGCAGGCTCTTCCTCAATAAGCTCTTTTTGCTGTTGTTGTTCAGTAGCCGACGGTTGTTCACCTTCCAAGCCCTCCTCGATAACCTCTTCTTCCACTGGTATTTCGATTCTTGTTTTCAATTCTTTATAAGTGCCCTCAGAAATTTCACCTCTTAATAACTGCTCTTTTAAAAGTCCTAACTGTTGAGCATTTGTAAGTGTGGCTTGAGGTAATTGATACTGCGGTTGTACAACCCTTGGAGGTAATGATGGTACCAGTACTTTTTCACCTAGGGTTGCAATAGCTGGCTGAACTTGTACCTTCTGTGTAGGTAGTTGTGGCGCTGGAGTAGGTTGCGGTAATGATAATTCTCCCTCTACCCCGGGTGTAACACTTGGTAAGGCTATTTGTTCCGGTGGTGCATATAATATTTCAGCTCTCACTGTGGGGATCTTAGCAGCTTTGCGCTTTTTATATACAAATAAAAATATTACAGCAATCGCAATAATTGCAATAACAATTACCAAAATTAACCAGTACCAAAATGATTCTTCTTTGGAAATCCTATCTACTTTTTTTATATTTGGTGTAGTAGAATTATCTGTCTTCACTGATTTTAAACCATCAGAAGCAATAAAATAATATGAGTGATAACCTTTAGATAATTTTGTGCTATATTTATAAGTGCCTCTTGAAGCGTTCCAAGTCTCTAGAGTCATGTTAAAATACGTATTATCAATTACAACTTGAATAAATGTGGGCTTATCGGCATCAGCATCATTGTAATATACTGAAAAGATGAATTCAGTTTCGGTATTACCTTCAGAAGGTATTATTTGGGGGTTAGTTAATTCAGGAGGATTATTCACTTCAATTGGCTCTTTTAAAACGGTAAGTATAAAATTATGATAATCCCAGCCATCTTCCCCATCATGTACAGATACATTCACCCAAAACCAGCCCACGTCCTCTGAAGTAGGAACGCCAGTTAGAATTCCTGTATTAATTTCAATATTTAGCCAACTGGCATTGGTTTCAACTGACCAAAATAATAAATACAAAGGTGTTTGACCATCAGTTGCATTATAATCTACCTCATATATTTTATTGACTGTAGCAGTTAGTACATCCTCTGTTGTAATCAATGGTGGCAAATTGCCTATTGATACAGTGAGTATAAATTCGTGCCAATCAAGACCACTATTACTATCATCAACAGTAACATTAACATTATACCAGCCAATATCTGTAATCGACGGAGTCCCTAAAAGAACACCTGTATCTTGATTTACACTCAACCAGGTTGCATTGGAATCCAATACCCAAGTTTGTTGGGATAATGGACTGTCAATATCAGTTGCATTATAATCTACTTCATATAATTTTCCTACTCGTGCGGTAATTACATCTTCAGTTACAATAATTGGTGGATCATTAACATTGAGCACGGTAAGAGTAAAATTAGTATAATCAAACCCATCTTCACCATCATTCACAGATACATTCACCCAATAATTACCGATTTCATCATTTGTTGGGGTACCATTGAGTATACCGCTATTAGATTCAATACTAAGCCAAGAACTTGCATTTGTTCCTAAAGACCATATTTGATTTTTGATAATACTATCTACATCTGTTGCATTATAATCAATAGAATACACGGCATCTTCATAGGTAATTTCCACATTACTAGTATTTATTATCGGATTGTCATTGATATCAATTACTGTTAATGTAAAATTTGAATGATCAATATCTATAGTATCGTTGACAGTTATATTAACCCAATATTTGCCAATCTCATCATTTGTGGGTATACCATAAAGACATGCATTGGTCGGATTAAAGTTTAGCCAAGTTGCATTAGTTGAAAAATTCCAGGTTCCCAATTGACCAACATTTGCAAGATCGATATCTTCATATTCATAATTTACTTCATAATAAATATCTTCAATTGCCGTAAGGTTATCTTCAGTCACGATTTTCGGTGGGGTATTGTAGACATCCGGGCAGTCGAAAACTGCTGTAAAAATTGTATAACTGTCATCTGAAGCCCAGAACTGATATATGTGCTTATCACTGATATTTAATTTAGTATTATAATAATAACTTTTACCATCTTTATAATTTAAATTACTCGCGTTAGTTTCCAACATTGAGCAATTCTCACCATTGATCTCTACAGTTATTTTTTTCGGGGCCATATTTTCTTCATGTATATAAATCACAGTAAAATTAAATTCGGTATCTGTATTACCTGAAATCGGCGCGACACTTGGAAGGCTTAATGTTAATGGTATAATTTTCATACCTCTATAGAAAATATCAAAATCAGTTCCTGCTCCATTTATATTCGTCCTATCAGACCAAACTACATGACTCCTGTTGAAATATACCGCAATATCAGGCCCACTAGAGTAGTCCGTATTAATATTGCCACCTACTAAAGGTTCGGAAATTACTTGGACTGCTTCCCATGACTGGCCAGTACGATTGCATTTATAAAAAATATCACGATCTAAACCTGCACCACCTGTATTATTATTATCCTGCCAAACCACATAGATTGTTCCATTTTCAATAGCTATTGACGGATATTGAGAATCGCCAGTGTTGTAACTATTACCTAGAACAGGTTCTGAGATTACCTGTACAGGTTCCCAGGAAGAGCCACTGAGATTACATCTGTAAAAGATATCTTTATCTGGGAAACCTGCACCGGTTGTATTATTTTCGTCATGCCAGACTACATAGATTTTACCGTTTTCTACTGCGATTGAAGGATATCTAGAAAATTCAACATTTGTATTACTGCTTTCGATAGGTTCTGAAATAACTTGAACGGTTTTCCAACCTGAGCCCGTAAGATTACATTTATAAAAAATATCAAAATCTGAACTACCTGCACCGTTCGTATCATTACCATCTTCCCAAACTATATAAATATTATCATTTTCAACTGCAATTGCCGGTTTATAAGAATTGGCTTTGTTAAAATTATATGTTGGGATGGGTTCTGAGATTACTTGTATAGGATCCCAGGAAAGTCCAGTAAGATTGCATCTATAAAAAATATCATCATCGGTTTCAGCACCGTTGGTATTATTTTTATCCTCCCAAGCCACATAGATTTTACCATTGTCAACTGCTATTACCGGATGAGAAGATTCTTCGGTATTAAAATTTTTACCGAAAACAGGTTCTGATAGTACTTGTATATTTTCCCAACCGGAGCCAGTGAGTTTACATCGATAAAATATATCATAATCCCAGCCCGCACCATTAGTATTATTATTATCACTCCAAACAACATAGATTTTGCCATTCTCAACTGCAATATCTGGATAATAAGACCAACGATAATTTATATCCTTACCAGGAACTGGCTCTGAAATTACTTGAATCTCAGACCAACTACTACCGTCAAAAAATCTAAAGAAAATATCTAAATCAGGACCTGCACCATTATATGAGGTATTATCGACCCACACGACATAAACTTTATCGCCTTCAACTGCTACTTTCGCTCCCCCTGAGCTGTTGATATTTTTGTTTTGACCAAAAATAGGTTCGGAAATTACCTCCATTGAACCCCAAAAATTATCATCGCTGAGACGTTTATTATATTTTGAGGTTGAAGTGCTGTTCATCTCATTTTCAAGACTATTAGCGTTTAAATCAAAATTCGAGCCTACTATTGATACGTTGAGAAATATAATGAAAATTATAATGGTAGATACGATTTTTATTTTCAAATTTCTTACCTCTTTGAGACTAATAGTTTTTTAATAAATAATATTGATTAATATAAGTCTTTTCTGTTCATGAACACAATTTAAACAAAAGAATTGTTAGTAAAAACCTTAAAAATTCATTCATGAATAAGTTGAAACACGTATTTATAGAAAATTAGTTAATAATAATTAATACTTTATAGAATTTTCTTAAAAAAAGTTGTCCATGGGTACCCCTATGTTTATTCTCAGATATTTGATGTTAACCTAACATAAACGATTTAATCGGTTTGGTATTGATTTGTTGATACGAGCTCAAAGGCTAAGTTATTGGCCACCTACAAGAAAAAGTTACTTGAAAAAGGGTTTATGTGATATGTCGCCTTTCTTTTCGAACTCCGACATAAGCATTGAGCCACGCGGTCCACAATTGCCATTAAACTGCGGGAGGTGAATTACTTCAATACACTCCACATAGAATTTCCTGAGCTAAAAAAGAAAGTTGGGAAACATCTTTGGGTACCTTCGAACTATCATGGTTAGGTTGGACAAGGACATGAGGTTGCGGATAATTATATAAAGTGTCAGAAGACGAGGCGTAGGGAGTGATTTTTTTCAATATTACTGTACGTAATCTTACAAAGAACCTCAGCAATATTACTTCCTTTATATGAAGTCTACAGGAGAATTATCCATCTAGGTAAAGCAAGTGGATTTAAAAGTACATTATGGGTGGCAATATATTAGATAACCTTACTACAGTTATTGAGAATTTATTCTCTTCAGAAATTATAAATACATCAGCTTACATAATAATCATCCGGTGAATGTATATGTTAAGAGCCTTCAATAGTATTAGTATTGCAGATTATGACCAAGATGTACGGGAGTACTTCCGTCAGTTGTTTTTAGAGAATGGTATCGTACCCAGAACCGTTGGAATAGATGTTCAACCCGTGAACTATCAACAGACTCCTCAATTAGCAAGAACTGAGATACAAATAGCCGATTGTGTAATTGCAGTTCTAACACATCGATATTTGGCCAATGGATGGAAATCCTCCGAGTGGACAGTAGAAGAGCCTGCGATGGGCTATTATGGGAAGAAACCTGTTTATGTTTTCTATGAGCAAGGCATAGACGTAAAGGGAATGTTACAGACAACAGGCAAATATCTTATTGAATTTGATAGATACCGTTTATGGGAACAAGTAGAATATAAAAGACTAAGCTATTGGATCGAGCAAATAAGATTAGATGTAGAACAACAACCACGACAGAATAATGGTTGGGAGCCTGGAAAGATATTAACCACCGCATTAGCATGTTTTACCGCAGGTGGTGTTCTTGGTTGGTATTTGAGAAGTAAAAGATAACATTAGATAATAATTCATTATATGAACTAACGACAATTCCCTCATTTCGCTTTTTGAACGACTGTAAGCCTGAAAATGGTGTTATCTATTCATTGATATGTCTTTTCCAAACAAACACCTTAAGGCACCATCGAACTATCATGGTTCGGTTGGACAAGGATACGAGGTTGTTGACAATTATATCAAGTGTCAGAAGGAGAGCCATAGAAATTGATTTTATTATGGTCTTTGGAAATATTTTTTGCCTCCGCCCTCCTATAACCATTATACGATTGTATTGAAGCCTTCCTTCCTTTTTGCTCACCCTATTTTTCTAGGTATGAGACGGTTTGTTTGAGGGAATGGCTTAAAAATCTATATGATCTAATTGATAATTTTTAAAGATATTATGAAACATTTTCCTTTTGTAATTAAGTAATCTTAATATTATTCGGTCATTTAAATAAATTAATCGATAAATTTCATCTATTTCACGAATTTTTCTTTTATTCTTTCCTTTTCCAATATATTTTGGAAAATTTCCTGTATGAATTATTTCATTTCTAATAACGCTTAATTATTGGTCATATTTATCAAATCTCATTGAAAATTCCTTACCAAATTTTGATAATTTTGTATTAACAGGAACTTTTAAATATGAACACTTCTCTGCAATTTTATCAATAACGTCATCAGATAATTCTTCTGAGTGGTTTTTCAATATTTTATATATTTTTTTCTTGTATTTCTTTTTAATTCGAGTTGTTAAAGGTTTTTCTATGCTTTCTTGAT
>CBDVCJ010000254.1:0-6264 GCA_965372445.1 uncultured Thermoplasmata archaeon
TACCGCAGAGACGCAGAAACGCAGAATGTAACATTTCTGCGCTTCTGTGCTTCTGTACTTCTGCGGTAAATTTTTATACCCTTAACTCATCATTTTTCATTGCTATCATAAACTAAATATAAGCCCATTCTTATTTACCATCAAAACCTCATCGTGATTATAATGGCACCCAAAGTCACCCAAGGTCTGATCCAGGTCTATACCGGCACCGGCAAAGGCAAGACCACTGCAGCGTTAGGGCTTGCACTTCGTGCGGTTGGCAAAGGTTTAAAGGTATATATGATACAGTTCATGAAGGGCGATATTGAATACGGCGAGATCACCACCGCCAAGAAACTGGCGAATTTCGAGATCATACAGATAGGTCGACCGGATTTTGTCGATAAAGCGAACCCAGCGGAGATCGATATAGAATTAGCTAATAAGGCACTTGACCACGCCCGAGAAATTATCAACGCAGAACAATACGATATTGTAATACTTGATGAAATTAATGTTGCGTTGGATTGGAAGCTCATCGAGCTTGAGAAGGTATTAGACCTACTACGCTCCAAGCCCGAACATCTGGAGCTTGTACTGACCGGAAGGTATGCCCCGTCGGAACTGATCGAGATCGCGGATCTGGTCACCGAGATGAAAGAGATCAAACATCCGTATAATGATGGTGTTGAAGCTCGTGATGGGATCGAACACTAATATAAATCCCAAATCCCAATATTACCAATACTACCAATAAAATCCTAATGGCCAAATCCCAAGATTAGGGTTTAGGGGTCAGGGTGGGAAAAGGGTACAGGGCAAAGGGTTCCCTTATCTCTGACCCCTCACCCCTAACCCCTAACTTTGACATTGGAGTTTGGGATTTACTTGGTAGTATTTGGATTTGGTAGTATTGGGATATTCACTCTAATCCTTAAAATATTAGTAGGGGACAATAAATGGCAGCGACCCAAGATAATAAAGATATAAAAACTCGTAAAGAAAAATGGATGACCGATACAGTGACTAAGTTACTTGAGAAGCATCCAGAGCGCATGAAAGAATTCCTCACAACTTCAAGTGTGCCTATTGACCGGCTGTATTCTCCGGATAACTTACCTGATTTTGATTATATGAACAGATTGGGTTTTCCAGGTGAATATCCGTTCACACGCGGTGTACAGCCTTCAATGTATCGCGGTAAGATCTGGACTATGCGGATGTTCTCGGGGTTCGGGACTGCCGAGGAATCCAACGAACGTTATAAATATCTGCTTGAGCACGGTGAGACCGGCCTGAGCGTGGCGTTCGATTACCCAACACTATATGGTCGCGATACGGACGACCAGTTAGCTGAGGGCGAATTCGGGAAATGCGGGGTGGCAGTTTCTTCACTTCAAGATATGGAAATACTATTTTCAGGCATACCGGTCGATAAGATCACGACCTCAATGACGATCAACGGCCCGGCAGCGGTACTGTGGGCGTTCTATATTGCCAACGCAGAGAATCGTGGCATACCCAAAACCCAGATCGGCGGTACGATCCAAAACGATATATTGAAAGAATATATTGCACAAAAATCCTGGATATTTCCGCCTAAACCATCGATGAGGTTGATCGTTGATACCTTCGAATATGGCTACAAACACGTCCCATTATGGAATACCATCAGCATCAGCGGCTACCATATCCGCGAAGCGGGTTCTACAGCGGTTCAAGAGCTCGCGTTTACGCTTGCGGATGGGTTGGCTTATGTCCAAGCGGCTATCGATAGGGGGCTGGAGGTTGATGATTTCGCGACGCGGCTATCGTTCTTCTTCAACGCACATAATGACTTTTTCGAAGAGATCGCGAAATATCGCGCTGCGCGCCGGATCTGGGCGCATGAGATGAAGGAACGGTTCGGTGCCACCAAGCCGCGATCATGGTGGCTGCGGTTCCATACCCAAACTGCAGGATGCGCGCTCACTGCCCAGCAGCCTGAGATAAATATTGTGAGGGTTACACTTCAAGGGCTGGCGGCGGTTCTGGGCGGCACCCAATCATTACATACGAACTCAATGGACGAGGCACTAGCGTTACCATCCGCGAAAGCTGCGAGGGTCGCGCTGCGCACCCAGCAAATATTGGCACATGAAAGCGGTGTATCGAATACTATCGATCCTGTAGGCGGCTCGTATTTTATTGAAGCATTAACCGACCAAATGGAGGAAGAGACCTACAAATATTTCGATAAGATCGATTCGCTGGGCGGTGTGATACCTGCGATCGAGAAAGGGTTCTTCCAGATGGAGATCGCAGATGCTGCATATAGATATCAGCGCGAGATCGAGAAAAATGAACGTACTGTTGTTGGCGTTAATGATTTCCAACTCCAAGATGATAAGATCAGTATACCATTATTAGAAATGGACCCCGAAGGTGAACGCTGTCAGATCGATAGACTGACCAAATTGCGGAAGGACCGGGACCAATCCAAATGGGAACGGTCGCTAAATGCACTCAGAACTGCCGCATCAACTGAAGATGAAAATTTGATGCCGTATATTTTAGACGCTGTAAAAGCTGACGCAACTCTCGGCGAAATTTGCGGTGTACTTCGTGAAGTTTTTGGGGTGTATGAAGAAACGCCCTTATTTTAAAATAAAAGGCACTTCTCCCGATTTTGGGGAAATAGAATTTTATTACGAATGTCTTAATGGCGATTTTTAGTGGTAAGTTTGGGATGTAGTATGTGGACACTCACTTCGTTCGCTTGTGGTATGTGGGAAGATATTAGAAGCAAGAAGATGGAAGCTAGAGCCAATTAATCTCTATCTTCCATTTTCTATCTTCTATCTTCAATTGTCTTGGTATTTCCACACACCACCGCCCCATCTTGCCACTATAATAACTATCTTTCCCTAAATTGGGAAAGTTCTAATTTATTAAATATTGCAATTATTTCGCCATCTCTCTATATACTTTTTCAAGTTGATCGACGACCCGTTTTAATGAAAAATTCTGCACGACCTTTTTACGGCCGTTGGCACCCATTTTTAACCGTAATTTTTCGCTCTTCATCAAATAATTGATTTTCTTGGCAATATCTTTAGGATTGGCAGGCTCGACCAGCAACCCTTCCTCGCCATCTGTAATATTCTCGCTGACGCCTGGAATATTGGATATGATAACAGGTTTACCACATGACATAGCTTCGATCACAACTAACCCAAACGCTTCCAAACGCGTTATTGACGGCAAAATAAAGACATCGCAAGCTGAATAATATTTCGGGATCTCGGAATTGGGTATACGACCGGTAAAAACAATCCGATCTTCAACCTTGAACTTTTTGGTAATTTCTCGAAGGTGTGCCTCAAAATCACCTTCCCCAACTAATAAATATTTAATGTCCGGGCCTGTATATTTTGCAGATTCAATTAAATATTCCAGGCCTTTATGGAATTTCAATCTTCCTAAGAACAGTACAACTTTCGAATCTTTCAAGCCATGTCGTTTTCTAATCGCGTTTGCGTTGGTATTAGGTGTAAATCGGTCAATATCAATTGCACTAGGAATAATTGTCGGCTCGTATTTCCAAACTGATCTTGAGGTTGCTGCATAGCTTTCTGTATGAACTATGATCTTATCGGAATTTCTAATTGCATAAGCACCAAAGGTACGTCTATAAAATCCCGACATTGGTTTGCTTAAAACATTGGGCACCTCTAGATCGCAATGGTAAGTAAGTACAAATGGCAATTTATTATATTTGCAAGCTGAGGCGGCATAATATTCAGAAAAAGGCGGTGGTACATGAGCATGAACGACATCAGCGCTTTGCGCGATGATCGCATTTTTTAATTTTGGCATTACTGGTGTGGTAAAGACATTAAAAATCGGCTTGATCCGTGTAACTTCAATACCGTCGACGTTTTCAAAATCATGAGCAGTTTCCGGGATCTTAGATGTGAAGAGTGCAACTTCGTGACCACGATCCACCAATTCTTTCGAGATCGAATGTACATGCGATTCAACCCCGCCCAAATGCGGGTAAAAATATGGCGAGACCTGAATGATTTTCATATATTTACTCCCAAAGGTTCGGATTTATTTTGTGAAGCTAAATTTCAATGAATTAACGAATTTGGTGCGATCGTACCTTGGACAATTGCGCCCGGGCCAATGAAAGTATTTTCACCTATTATTGTTCCGATATTTATTGTGCTATTAATGCCTGTTTTTACATTATCCCCCATTATCACACCAAGTTTACGACGGCCAGTATCAACAGTGTCACCTTTTATTACCACTTTAATATTCTTTTCATCGAGCCTAAGATTGGCAACTTTCGTGCCTGAACCCAAATTACAATTCATACCAATTATGCTATCCCCTACATAACTGTGGTGTGGTATATTTGAATGAGCCATTATTATTGAATTCTTGATCTCTACCGCATTCCCAACTTTACAGTTATTACCTATGGTTGTGCTGGCACGTATTAGACAGTTCGGCCCGATATCGCAGTTCTCACCAATAACCACGGGTCCCACAATGTACGCGCCATTTTTTATAACAGTGCCTTTACCAACTTGCACTTTACCTATCAACGTTGCATAAGGTTCAACCTTGCCCAGTGTCTTTGTCTTAATCTTGCTGAGATAGATCTCATTGACTGTTAACAGGTCCCAAGGCATTGAAATATCCATCCATTCATCTTTCTCTTGAAGTTGAAATCCAAAGACATCGGCGTTCTTGGACAATATCTGGATCGAATCTGTGATCTCATATTCACCGCGGGTCGAAAGCTGGGTGGCCTTGATCGCTTTGAAGATCTCCGGGGTGAATATATATATGCCAGCATTGACCAGCCCGCTTTTAGGGCGTTTGGGTTTCTCGACGATCTTCGAGACCTTTTTACCGTCTAATTCCACCACTCCATAATTTTTAAAGACCGAAACTTTTGCAAGTGTCAAAATCGTGCCTTTATTTTTCTTCTGAAACTTTAAAAGCCCCTGGACGATCTGTTCGGTTAGCACGACATCGCCATTTATGCAAAGGAATTCAGATTTGAAATTGTTCTGTGCCAGTCCGATCGCATGGGCGGTGCCCAATCGTTCCTCCTGGATCAGATATTGGATCTTCACACCGAGCTTTTTACCGTTTCCAAAACATTCCTTTATCGACTCCTGACGCCACCCGATTAAAATAGAAATATCCCGAATCCCGGCAACTTTTAGGGTTTCGAGCATGTGTTGAAGAAATGGTTTACCTGCCGCCAGAAGTAACGGCTTTGGTATATTAGACGTCAAAGGCTTCATACGTGTGCTGTCACCAGCTGCCAATATGAAAGCTTTCACATTTTCGACCTCAAGTTTATATTATCGAGATAATGTTAGTTGATGTTACTGGTATATCCTAAACCTCTATCAACTATAAAAATTATTTGCATTTTCCTATATTCGCAATTCATGAATCGCTACTAAAATCCGATAGCCAGCACTGTCCAGACGTGAAAAGAGTTAAATATCCAGTAAATTCATTAAGGTATGGGTCATATAACCAAGGTATGGCTCCATAAAAATTGCAAGGAGGAGATCTAAATGGTTATGGAAGAGATTAGTTTTGAAAATGCTAAAAAGATTGCCACCACCAAAGGTTTAAAACCTGGCAGAGTCAAAGGCACAGAGGGTATACAATTCACTCGAGGTAGTAATAATCGCTTGGAAGTCATTGACTGGGACGAATTTGAAACGACTATGAAAACACGTAAATTAGCGGTATATGAAAGTGGCGGCTGGATGAAAATAATGAAAAGAAAATAAGCACCGTCGTACTTTCTGTTTAAACCTTTTATAACTTTAATTTCGTTGAATGCAAACAAAATAACAAACTTTCCAAAGTAGGGCATTAGCCCCTACTTATATTTTTTTTATTTTAATCATATTAATGTATATTTTGGGGATTTGAATATAAGTTAGGCAAAAAAGGATAATAATTTAAGCCGGAGAGAATGGTGAGATAATCGAAGCTACATTCTCAAAAATTCTTAATATATAACTGAATAAACAAAAGAATTTTGAGATTGTTGAAAATAACACTATTTAAGAACAATATGATGAAAAAATGAAGATACCGAGAAGGGGATTCGAACCCCTGCTTTGAAAATGTGAACGAAGTGAACATTTTCAATGCAAGGTAAAAAAAGATTATGATAATGAAAAGACATTTTTTACCGCAGGTCTCAAAAATTCTTAATATATAACTGAATAAACAAAAGAATTTTGAGATTGTTGA
>CBDVCJ010000255.1:0-6247 GCA_965372445.1 uncultured Thermoplasmata archaeon
AACCTTAAATCAATCCTACGCCAATTATCGTTATAATAGCAATCCCACGCATTATGGTATTCTTGAAACAATCCTACGCTCTTTTGCAATATAAAAACAGTCCCACAAACACTCGCAACTTACCGGACTCTACGACTCCACGACTAAATTAATCGCCTTTCGCCTCTCTTAAGTAAATTTAGAATCCATTTAAACATATTCATCGCTATAACTAAGTATAATTTATATCAAATGAGGTTAATTTCGGGGATTATGCCGAGTGCCAAAGCTTCGAGAACGTCCAAACCAAAAAACAGTATTGCTCAAGATCTACGAGACTTACGTAAACGTGTAAAACAATTAGAGAAAAAGGTTGATGAAAAAGATCGTGAGATCCGTAAAATTTCGATACATCGTTCAGAAGTGATCGACGAGTTCGAGTTACTGCAGAATATGTTGAAAAAAATGGGCACCACCCATGATATGATCGAACAGATATCTCGAGCCAAAGCTTTTGGTCCTTCAGGCAAAACGGAAGATCAGGTTGGGGTGGATGTTTTCTCATACCGAGATAGAATGATATTATTGAATCGTATTGATATTTATCGATTATTTCTAACAATAGTAATCGTTTCCAGTGAACTTAAATATCCGCGTAAGCTAGACAATAAAGAAGAGTCGGAATTACAAGATTTTATAAAAGATCTGGATAAATTTGAAACCCTAATTCTTAATACCGGCGACAATGAAGAACAAATTTGGGAAACTGGTCGTGATTGCGAAAAACGGATCTTGGATATTTTCAATAAATTCTTCAGTTTGAAATAAATTTATACAAAATCATTTAACTTAAGATTCGTTGAAAAGATTGTTACATAAAATCAGTCAATGTATAATCCTTTTTAGGTTTAGTTTTTTTCGGCTTTTCGCGCGGAGGGGTGGGTTCAGGGGCTTTATCGGAGTCTTTGTCGTAGCTCTCCGAGAACAATGATTTTTGCTTGATACCGGTCAACAGCGTTTT
Organism: uncultured Thermoplasmata archaeon; assembly: GCA_965372445.1. Taxonomy (GTDB): domain Archaea; phylum Thermoplasmatota; class Penumbrarchaeia; order JAEHCK01; family CBDVCJ01; genus CBDVCJ01. The sequence continues at coordinate 1,001 of CBDVCJ010000255.1, forward strand.
TTCATCCCACCCGAACACATCAGTAACGCGCGCCATCGAAAGTGCGATGCGTCGTGCATAATATTCCCGATCGGGCTCGTATTCGAACTTGCGCCCGTCGATATAGGGTTCGACCTCCTGAGGGGTCTTATGGCCGTCGGTGACGATCCATGACACTTTCATGCCCGTCACGAATTCATAACCTAACTTTACAAATTTTTTCATTGCCAGCACATTCGCCATTTTATCCGGATCCTTATAATAGCTTATTTCTTTCACAGTTTTCGAGATCACTAATTTTTCTAATGGAACCTTACCCTCACGTAGATCCACTATAACCTCCCTCGCGGTTTTAACGACCGTATCTATATCAACACCGCTTAAGATCTGATTGAATAATTGTGACAGTGCCTCACTTTGAAGGTCGAACGAATCTGTGCGCCGTATTTCGTAACCTCGCACCACCTGCATCTTTTCGGGATATATTACATTGCCGACATAACGTTTCTTTTTGCCATGCGTGAAAAATGATTCTAGTACCTTCTCAAATTCTAAAATTCTGCCGCCAACCGAGAACCGCTCGGCAATATTATTTCCGAATTCAACTGTCGGCTCGAGTTCATGATAAGGGGATTGGATAAAGATGCTGTCCGTATCGGAATAAATGACTGAAATATTTTCGTCCTCAAGTTTATTGATGATATCCTTGATGTTCTTTCGACCGAATGCAGTTATGCTCGCACCGATCTTTGGGTCCGTGAACCTGTAGAACGCCGAGGCAAACACGCCATAAACCGAATTCATTAAAATCTTTATCGCATCTTGGAGACCATTATAATATTTTATCTCGGCTGGGCTATTCGCGCTTGCCATCTTATGCTTAGCCTCATCTCGGTCTGTCATGAGTTTCTCAAGAATTTTTGGTAATAGCCCGTTTTTTATGGTTCTGGAGTGGTAGGCCACACCCTCGATCGGGCTCTTCATCTCGCCTTTGGGGTCCAAGGTAGTAAAGCAGATATTATTGGCTATTATGATACTCGGATACATTGCGCGAAAATCTAGCACGCATAACCATTTGTACAGCCCGGATTTTACATTATGAACATAACCACCTTCGATCTTGCGACTCTTGGAAATATGGTGGGTCAATGGCACACCAATTTTGTTACGGTCTGCCTCGCGTATCAATATCGAATCAATAAGTGTGGAGGCACCGCTGCTCATCACATCTGAAATCGGTAACTTTGAGACCGCTGCCAGGTCCATCGCCTTTTCAAGAACCCCGATCTTTTCTAATATCCGCAGCGCAAGCTCGGCATCTTTTGTGCAGTACTTAATTACTTTTGCACTATCAGCTGCCCACTCCTCATCGATCTTGCTCGGGTCCACATCGTATTTCTGCTCGTTCAGCACCAGTTTTGAGATATGGTTCAAAGTCTCCTTCTTGGGGTGCAGCTCCTTTTTGGCATGCCACCATGCATCGGCAATAATTCTACCGTGCAGCCGCCAGAACCGACCCATAATACGCTGCGGCGGTGCAAAATCACGACCTATTCTGAGATCGCCAAGTCTGTGTACCTCCGCACGTTCCATGACAACGGGAATGTCATAACCGTCAATATTGTAACCCGTGATCACGTCTGGATCTGAAGTACGGATATAATCGAGAAAATCCTTGATCATTTTACTTTCTTCATCTGCAAATTGCTTGTACTCAAGCTTACCGTTATCACGAACAGCACAACATATCGACAATAAATTCTTATTTTTTATCGAGTTCTCAATATCAAAACTAAAGATCTTGAGCTGAGGCTTGAACGGTTCACATGGTTCGTAGCTTTCTGAATCTACGACCAGTTCGGTAGTATACTTATTTGAATACGCTGGCTCGGAGATCTGGCCGGTGCGGGTGTTCACCAATTCCTTGCCCTGAACTCTTATACACGACGTTAGGTCCTTGTCATAATAGAACCTGTGAATGAATGGGATGTCCGCCGCCAGTATCCTGCATATGTCACTATATTTTTGCCGATAATTTGGTACCTTGTACGGATAGATTATTGTGACTTTGGTACAGGTTTTGGGTTCATTATTTACACTTAACTCCACCTCTTCCAATTCCAGTACTTCGGGATCGGTTTTTAGCTCCTCAAGCACCGATGAAGGCGGTTCGACCAGATAAAAATAAGGTTTAAAACCATGAACTCGAACTGTAATAGTTTCATTATCGCGGGTCTTGCCATAAAGCTCGATCACTATCGATTTATTCTCGTTGGAATAGGACCCCGTTAGTATGCAGACGTCCCAAGTGGACATAGCGGTGGTAATGGGTTAGTGGATATATTTAGTTTAGGTTAGCAGTGCTAGTCTATGGTTGAATATATTTTGATATATATTCAAAGTTATATGATAACCAACCTGAGAATTAAGCAAAAACTTAAATATAAACATAAACATATGTTTAAACAGTGATGAAATGACAACTAAAACCATTACAATAACAAAATTCGCTTATGATGCCCTAGCACGAGAAAAACGTAAAGATGAAAGCTTCTCCAAATTGGCACTTAGGTTAACAAGTAATCGTGGTACTTTGCAGGAATGTCGTGGGCTTTGGAAATTTAGTAAAGATGATATCAAAATTTTCGACAAGATCGGAAAATCGTGGGCGCTGAGTGATCAGGAACTCAAGAGAAGGCTGGGAAATAAATGAGATGCGTGGATACCGATTTTTTAATTGCGATCTTAAATGATGATCCAAAAATTGATTCATTATCCAAAGACCTGGACCTTAATAAAGAGTATTTTACTACCGTAATTAACCAATTTGAATTATTTGCAGGGGCCTATCAAAAAGGTAAAAATTATTTGCAAATTGCTAAACTATTGATTTCCAGATTCCAAATTTTTGAATTAAATAGTTTTTCAGCTGAAGAAGCCGGAAAGATCTATGCCGAGTTAAGAAAAAAAGGGCAGGAGATACCAATGCGAGATGCTATGGTTGCAGGAATTATAAGGATTAATGGTTGCTCTTTAATAACCAGAGACAAGCATTTTAAAAATATACCGAAGTTAGATATTGTTTATTGGTGAAGAATTGTATTTTTTAATATAATCTAGCAAAAGTATTAAAGATCAAAAAATTCACTAATTGCAGGAATCCCACACATAACAGGAACGCGATCAACCCCATTGCAACAGATACAGGCAAGCCCGGCATGATATCACGTTTGCGCAATAATTTTATTGTGACCGAGAACCCCGCCAGAATTGCGATCGTAATTATACAGAACACGAGCCAGGGTATAATGAAGCCCAGTGTCAAATTATAAAAGCCATAATATGGTAGATAGGTAAGAGTATAGGTCAATCCAACTGCTGAGAACATCGAGAAGATCACCAGGTCGCCCAATCCAAGACTCCATTGCGGGGTTTCATATAACATGATCAGATCGGTCTCTTCGTCATCTTCAGATTCACGAGCCGCCGAAGCTGGTGACGGTGATGGTGCCTCCACTTGCTGGGTGGACGGCGCGTCTGGTTCAGGTTGGACAGTCGTGGTTGGTGCGGTTGGGGGATTAGCGGCGGGTTCCGGAGGCGTTTCTGACGGTTCCTTAACGGGCTCTTGGGGCGGTGGGCGCGGATGATTGTCTAGATCTATGATCTTTTTGATCGGGCCCCTTTTGACGGAATATATGTCAAATAATGATATTCCCACCATAAGCGGCAGCACGATCCAGATCGGGATAAGGGTCGCCATGAATGCCCCCATGAGCGCGCCGGCAAAAAGCAAAGAGACATTCTTGCGGTCGAGCGTTACCTTTTTGGAGACTATGAAATATCCAAGTGCGATACCGACAGGAACTGCAAATGGTGCAACTATAAGCCCGATTATTGTATCAGATAACCCCATCCCCGTTGTATAGAGTGCCAACAATATAGTCATAATACCAAAAAAGAATAATGTACATACACAAACAATTGAAAGTGCGCTGCCGAACAGCAACCTGAGCGTAATATGTTTCTTGCGCTTGAACAACCAATAGATCCCGAACCCAGCGACCAACGCGATAATTATCAAAGGCAGCACATTTAATAATCCCGCGACAACGGTTGCTAATAGCGACGGCTCTTGTTCGGGCTCGACGGTGACGTTCGCGGTCGCGTTCTCACCCGGTTTGGGCTTAACCGGCTCCTCGGCCGGGCTTATGACCTTATCGACATCCTCGCGTGAAAAGAATAACGGGAATTCGTCTGTGGAGGGAGAACCCGGCACCGGGATATTATCGACATTAATTTTGGCAGAATCGTTTTTCTTGGCCTCTTCGGCCTGTTCCTTAAGTTCGGTACGATAATCTTCGGTCAGATCGATGATCTCCGGTAGTTCGGGAAGCTTGGCGACGAATACCAGTAAAGACGCGATGAGTAATACTAATATTACAGGTCTGAGATATATGAGCGTGCGCGATAAACGTTTTTTACGTAACTGCCAACTGATCTTCGGTTTCAAACACGGTCACCTATGTATGATAGAGTTTTTGTGTTATAAATATCTTTTTCAAAATTTTGTTGCGATTTATACTTAATTTTATATGTAATAAACCTATTAATTCTATTCGATATTTCATGTCAAAGACTCTTAAATTAGTGTGTTCCAAATGCGGTTCGCAGCTCGAAGTCCCACAAGATACCGAAAGAGCCCATTGCAATTTCTGCGGCACTCAAATGGTAGTCGGTGTGAAAAGCACGCGAGACGATATTCAACTCCCCAAAACGGTCTTTTGCGCGAGCTGCGGCAAAGATCTATCACCCGACAAAGGCGACCACATTTTCCATTGCACAAAATGCAATGAGCCTGTTTGTGAGGTATGTAATACAGTCCGGGATGATAATAGATATTGTAAAAAATGTCAATAATCAACTTTATTTTTTGTCAAAGGTCCCATCAGGAATCGGGTATGGGGAATGGGGAATCGGTTCCCCCCACCCCCCAATAATTTAACACGAAGGACGCGAAACTAATTAGTTTAAACTTATTCAACCGCTGAGGACGCTGAAAACGCTGAATTATTAATTAATTGAGAGGGTGTTGGGTATCTGCGGCAACTTGCTGCGCCAAGTTGCCTCGCTTTGTAAAACCCTTCGGCTTTTACAAAGTGCGTGTTGGGTGTCGGGACGTTTCAATACACCCTACACCCGACCCGCTACACCCTCACAATTGGTTCTTCAGCGAGTTCAGCGCATTCAGCGTTTGAAAAAAAGGGGGTG
>CBDVCJ010000256.1:0-6161 GCA_965372445.1 uncultured Thermoplasmata archaeon
TTTCCGACCTCACATTAGTTAATACAACATTAAATAAAAGTGGTGCTTACTTTCAGGATGAATTCTCGAGATTGATAGTGAAATGGTATCTCCATGTAAGCGTTAATGATACCGGGGGTAATCCGACAAATGCCGCTAATGTTATCGTAACCAATGCAAAGAATAAAACGATCGCAAATAGAACTACTAATGCCTCAGGATTCACTGGTTGGATCAGATGCACCGAGTATAAACAAAATTCATTATTTATTGACTATTCAATGAACGACCATACCATTACAGTTTCGAAAAACGAGGCGTTTGATAATCGTGATGTGAATATGACCCAAACCAAAACAGAATATTTTACGTTAGACTTTAATTCGTATCCTTCCGCTATCGATCTAAAGATCTCAAAATCTACCGTATTAAGAACGAACTCGGTTTATGTATATTCAAATGGGACCGATATTGAAGATATCGAAAAAAATCTAACACCCAATTTTGAATATCGCGACCCGAACGAACAAGGTTGGAATAACACCTATTTATCGTCACCACAGTATCAGAACTCACGCTGGGAGGTTACGTTCACACCGTCAAAAACAGCCGTTCTGGGTCTCTACGATTTCAGGGTCAGGTTTAATGATACCATCCCTGCTTTAAGTGTTTGGTTATGCATAAATGATTCTTTATCAGTATTGAATAATATTCCGGAATTTGAAAATATATTTATATCAAATGATTCAGCGTTATTGGGTGACTCGATTTTTATTTGGCTAAATGGTACTGATATTGAAGATTCAGAAGAAAATCTATCAATTGAATTGGAGTATCGTGACCCCAATGAAATCTCATGGGATACATTGGACTTAAATGAGCCTGAATATCTAAATGAAAAATGGGTGTTTGGATTTAATATCACTATCAATGCACTTTTTGGTTATTATGATTTTAGAACGAGATGTAATGATAGCGATGGCGATTGTAGTGGTTGGAAATATCTAAATGACTCATTATTAGTTTACAACACCGCTCCAAAAGTTATTGATATCGAATTGTCCGGAAGTGAAGTGTATCGAACCGGACCGGCATTTTTATATATTGAGGGTTGGGATTATGAGACCCCTGAAGGGATGTTGACTTTCTCGGCGCAATCTAAACATACTAATGAAAATGAATGGATTGATTTAGCTACGAAATATTCGAATAACTCTTGGGAAGGCGTTTTAATTACCTACCCCGGATCCGTACTGGGCATTTACGATTTTAGGTTTAAATTCGTGGACAATGAAAGTGCATCAAGCGGTTGGATATATCAGAATAACTCTTTAGAGGTTCTTAATAATCCACCTGTAATATCTAACACACTGGATGATATCAATGTTGGGCTTGAGCCCCTGCTTTTTGATTTATCTCCATATGAAGGCGATGTAGAAGATAGTGATGAAGATCTAATTTGGAGTGTGGATCTATCTCAATATATTGATTATCTAGAATCGATCTCGATAATAGATACAATCAATGACACTTTAAAGATAGTACCTTTGGAAAATGTAGCTGGAGATGTGGATGTTGAATTGACATTAACAGACAAAGATGGCGGCACTGTAACCAAAACAGATATTACGATCCATGTTGATAGTCTAATAACTGAGCTTACCCCAAAAGTAACTTTACTCTTACCGGTTGATACGAGTATTGTAAATACATTAACACCCACGCTAAAATGGGAACTGGATTATAACGGCACCGATATTATTTCCTATTCAGTCCTTCTAGATGAGAATCCCGATCCGACCACCAAAATAGTGACCGAAATCATCTCAACCTCATACACTTTGAAAAATGATTTAGAGGATGGTAAAACCTACTACTGGAAAGTATTGCCAAAAGATGGGGTATACCTGTCAGAGCCGTTCAGTTTCACTATCGATTTAAGTTTCGAACCTTTCTATAAATTGAATCTTACTTCCGAAAAGGATAATATCGTGATAAAACAAGGTGAATCTGCTGATTTAGATATAACAGTGAAGAATGAGGGCAATACGATTGACAGCGTAGAAATGGAATTCACTTCTGCTGATTTACAATCCCAGATAGATATTGATAAACCCAAACTCCAGTTAGGACCTGGTATTAGTTCAATAATAACACTAAGCATTACTATTCCAGAGGATTTTGATATCGGTAAATATTCGATAACGGTAACTGCAACTTCATTAATCGCTGAAAATGTAAAGGAAGAAATTACGATTAATGTTAGGATTATTAGCAAAGATTTTGTGCCTGATTATAACGTTGGCACCATACTTTCGCAGGAATCGATTGATATAACACAAGGCGAATCTGAGAACATTACCATAACAATAACTAACGAAGGCAACATTGTTGATGATTATACTATTAGTTTAATATCTGATGATTCTGATGCAATAAATGTCAAAATATCTGAAAGCTCAATTTCATTGGAAGAGGGTGATAGCGAGCAAATTATTATCACAATAATCGTGCCGGAGGATATGGAGCCCGGTCAATATTATCTAAAATTATTACTTAACAGCGAAATGGTGTCTAATGAAATTAATATAATTGTCAATGTAAAACCTAAAGAAGATGCCGTGAAATATGATGGTGAAGAAGATAATTCAATATTATTGGCAAGTATTAGTGTAATTGTAATCATTATTATAGTAATTTTTATACTGTTCTATTTGTTCATTTTCAAAAAGAAACCGACGAAGGTGTCTGAACCTGATGGTGAAGATGAGCTGCCGGAGCAGCCGCCCATGATAAAGCCGAGCTTGGAGGGTGGACTTGAAATTCCACAGCCCGAGCGTCCAGAATCAACCCTCCGGCCCGAACCGGAAAAGGTGATGCATGAAGCGCCCCCACAGGGGCCATCCAAAGATATTACAGAAAGGCTGTCTTTACCGCCTGAGGTTCAGCTTCAAACCACCCCAAGAATAGTACCACGATTGCCATCGGTTAAGGGTCAAGAGCCTCCAGTGCCAAAACTCAAGAGCCCCGCCATGGACCAACAGCCGACTACAAAATCACAACCACCAATACCCAAACTCAAGCAGTCAGCGCCTGCTCAGATGCCTTCTGAGGAAGCCCAACAACCACCGGTACCTAAAATAAAGGGACGAATTCCTGTACAACAACTCAAGATAAAAATTAAGCAACCTAAAAAGGACTGGCGTGAATGATCGCGAGTATTTTTACACTGAAATTGCTATTATTATGCTGATTATGAATATTTTTAATAGTATGTAAAATTACAAGAAAAATAGATATACTAATTATCTACATACACATAATCAGTCGTTAATTGGTGAGCACGCAAGGAGAGGAGAGGATAGTATATTTGAGTCGTTTAAAATATACAAGCCTGCCTTAGTACAGTATTTTATCTTTATAAAAAAAGGTGTAAAAGGCGGGAAAAAAGGTTTGAATAGTGCAAATAATGAGTCGAGACCACGCCTTTCTAGCTTGAAGAATGCAATATCCTCGATCAAAGCCAATCACAATTTTTCAGTAATAACCGAGAATGGGTGTGTCATACTAGAGAATCGTATTGATATGTGTCCGAATTGTAACAACCCTCAAGATAACGGAAACGGTTGGGCCGATATCAAGATCAAAGAAGTAAAAAAGATTATAAAATCGACCGACCGGCTATTGACGAAACAGATCCTAAAAATATCGTCTTCATTTGAAGAGCTTCGACATGTTGGCACCTATAATATTTTGATCTCAGCCTCCAAACCGGGTTACTGGCTGCAATCGAAAGTAGATATCAGTAAATTTAAGATCGATGATACGCCGACCAACCCTCAAGTTGACGATATAATAACCCAAACACGTTTAGATAGTTTCAATCGAAATATGTTTGGGGTTAATAACCTGGTCAAAGGTAATTTATTAAGTACAACTAAATTAGCCTCGAGGATATATTGGCTTTCCAACGGTGGCACGAATAACAATGGTAGCACAAATTCGAACTTTTTTTTGATCGATATAATTTTAGATCAGGTTGAGGAAAAATATACATTGGAATCAGAAGGCCCTGCAAAAAAGTATCTTAAAACGCAGGAAATAATAATTTCGAGATTTAGAGATTTTTTGATCACTTATTCTAAATTATCTGATTTATATCATAATACTTACAGTAAGATCAATTTGAGATCCAATAAAATCCGTAATAACGCACTTCATTTACAGCGTCAAATAAACAATCTATTAAAGACCAAGGAGAATGTCAACAGACCGGTCGGTATTCGGTTCCGGGCTGGAAAAAATAGCGTGGCGAACGCTAAACAAACCGCTGATAGCGATAAAATGATACATATCGAGGAGGCGCTTTTGCAAAAAGCATCGCTCTATTTCTCAAAATTAACGGGTATAGATTATGTGCTCGTCGAGGCGATGCATTCCAAACAAGAGTACCAGCGCGAAATGGAGAGCGCAAGTTCTTCACTTGGTTTAGCTGAAAATCGTTCACTTACCATTCCCGACCGAGTTGAGGCTATACCATCATTAATAGACGATTTCAGGGGCTATTACGAAACAATAGGTTTCGCGTTGGAGAATCTCAAAACCGAGCTGGAATATACGCAGCGTACACTTCGGAATGCGGTTGACGTTTTAAAGACGTTTTTAGAGGAAAAACAGCGTAAGATCTCTGCGGAGAGCGGCAATCGGATCAATACCCTGGTGATTATTTTTGCTTGTTTTGGGCTGGCGGATGCCTTAGGAAATTTTGTAATATTCTATTTACAGGGTGGTGAGGGCCTGACGGCGATGTTATGGTTCACTGTGACTATGGTGCCACTTGTATTAATTCTGGCAGTTGTATATTTCGGTTTTATAAAAACGCGGCGTTGATGAATGTTTTGGGCGATTATTTGACAATACGAATTACCAAATCCCAAAAAGCATATATAGCTGTGGCATGATTATTACCCAACCTTAAACCAATATTGTTCAGGGGGCTTTGATTATGGATATTGGATGGTTCGGCAGCGGTCCCAAGAGATTTTATAGTAAAGAGCCAACGCCAATGAAGGTGCTTGGGTTCAGGCTTACTTTTGTGCTGGTACTTCTTTTAACAGTCGCCGCGATATTTTGGGCCTTTGAGCAGGAAAATATAAATGATGAGGCCGGTGGAGAGTTCTCTTATATCGATTCACTTTATTTCACAATTGTAACCGTAACAACGGTGGGGTATGGCGATATCGTACCGATAACTGAAAGTGCACGAATGTTTGATGCATTTCTTATCACCCCCGTAAGAATAATCGTATGGATAATGCTTATCGGTACTGCATACCAGTTGGTAATACAAAATCAATGGGAGCAATACAAGATGAACCGCGCCTTGAAAAAAATGAAAGGCCATGTGATCCTGATTGGGTATGGAACTACGGGTGCTGCCGCCATCAAAGAGCTCAAACTTTATGGCTATGGTGACAACAAATTGGTGGTCATCGATAAAAAAGGTGAGAGTTTGAAAAACGCGGCAGAATCAGGTGCTACGGGGATTCTTGGGGACGGCGCCAGCGAGGAAACCCTCCATCAAGCAGGAATAAAAGGTGCAAATATCCTGATAATAGCCACCCCAAAAGACGCAACAAATGTATTGGTCTCACTTACCGCCAAAGATCTCAACCCCAAGATCAAAGTGATCTCCAGAGTGCGCGAGGAAGAGAATATTAAACAGTTAAGGCGCGCAGGTGTAGATGTGATCATCTCACCGTCACTAACGAGCGGTAATCTTATGGCAATGGCGGTCTCAAACAGTAATAGCGTCGAACTCATCGGCGATCTGCTTTCGACCAGTCATGGCGTAAATGTAACCCAGCGCAAAGTTACCGGTACCGAAATAGGTAAATCCCCAAAGGCACTTAAGGGGTTCATTGCGATCGGTATTGTAAGGAAAGGTAGGAATATCGGGCCGAGAGAGCTTGATGGTATTGTGCTGAAAAAAGATGATGATATTATTTTTATTGGCTAATTTTTTTTTATTGAGAAAATAGGATTTGAGATTGGAGTTTCAATGGCAAAGGCGATAGGCGACCCATGGTGACTAATATCGGGAGCGCGGGAGCCGGGATTCGGAACCCCGCCCCCTATTTCAAACCGCAGAAACGCAGAAACGCAGAATTAGGTTGGATTTG
>CBDVCJ010000257.1:0-6132 GCA_965372445.1 uncultured Thermoplasmata archaeon
CTTTAAAACCGCTGAGAACGCTGAATACGCTGAATTTTCCTTTGGCTATCTCGAAACTGGAATCTCGAATCCATATATGATAATAAAATTAAGCGTCTTCAGCGGTTGAAATAGGGGGGTGGGGGGGACTACAAACTCTAAACTGAAAACTCCAAACTTATATGGAAAATAGTAGCAAACTGGAACTTTGAAAATTCCAACGGAATTTTCAATGCGAGGTAATTTTCGCAGAAAATTACCGCAGGGGTAAAAATTCTGTTAGGAATTTTTAGCCCGAGGTAATGAACGAAGTACATTACCGCAGTCTCAAATCTAGAATCTCCAATCCACTATGGCAATCATATCGATTAAATGAACTCTTCACCACATTTTGGACAAACCGTATCTTCTTCATTTACACCCGCGCCACAAGTTGGGCATTCATATTCGCTTTCTTCACGGGGGTGGAATCCACCGAATTTAGTTTTTGTACCCAATTCCTTTTCCAATTCATTAAGCTCATCTTCTTCGGCCTTATCAAAAGTATCAAGACTAGGTTGGACAGGTTTCTTAGCCTTTTGAGTGGTAAACTTAACCGATTCGGTCAGAAGGCCATTGGCGGTTTTAAGTTTTTTCATTATGAAAAAGATAACAATAATTAAAATTATGACAATAATTATCATTATACTTGCGATGTCACCCATAATTCCCATTCCGAATATTCCCTCTTCATCCTCCTTTTCAGATCTTATTGGATGGCTTATTGAGTCGTTTGGATCTGTATCACTTTCCCATTCAATATTATCATCCCAACCATCCCCATCCGTGTCCTTGATCGTTTTATCGGTCTTACTTACAACATCTTCGAAATCATCCGATAATCCGTCACCATCCGTATCCAACATCTCAAACGGGTTGGGATCGAGGATATCAACCACCCCATCCCCATCCGTATCAATATCTGCACGGATTATATTAATGGCTCTTGAAAAAGTATCTTCTAAAAAGTCATTATCCCTTACCGTTAATTCAACGGTGAAATTTCCTATCCCTGAAAATGAATGCTCAAATATTTTGCCGGAACCCTGGCTGCCATCGCCAAACTCCCAAATGTAATGGTCTATAGTTCCATCCAGATCAAAAGAGCCCGAAGCATCAAAGGTAATTATTTCATTCGGGACGGTAATATATTTACTCGCTGTGAACATCGCTGTTGGGTTTTGACCCTCCTCTTCTGTAAAATAAATCATAACCTTTGTGGCCCCCACCGGGACCTCGGTAATAACAACATCGTCCTCAAACGCAAAATAATTGGTGTTGGTCTTCCACCATTCTACACCATCAACAAGAACCTTAACTGGTAGTGGCACATTACTAAATTCCATTCTGGTCATTTTAGTATCGGTATTGACATTCACAGTAAAGATCTCTTTATCAATGAACCATTGTTTATAATAATCTGTGTCACTAATATAGTTTTTACCTACTATTACCTCAGCTTCATCCCTATATAGTGATTCACTATCGATCTTCAATTCTTGAATATTAATGGCGTCAACATCTAACGCATGGGATGTGGGATAATATTTCAAGTCCAGTATGCCGGGAGTCGAGTTATCTGCAAGTTTCACTTCAAAATAATGTGCTACATCATCCCCATCCTGTTCGAAGACGATATGGTATAAAAAGTTCTCACCTTCCATTTCATGGCGCGTATGCTGTTCTGCTATATAAGGTACGATTGAAATAAGAATAAACGCGATGTATACTGCATAAAGCACCATCAATAATGACCGTTTATTCACCACCCTCGCTCGTGCCTTCATTTCAAGTCGGGTGTTGTTGCTAACTTTCGGCGAATCGACCATTTTCACGTGCTCACCTCCGAGTTAGATCTTCTCTTGCGCCTGAAGACCGCGATGAATAAAAGGATCATTAGTATTGGTAAGATGAGTGTTGGTAATTCCGGGATCTCCTGGTTGTTGATCGAACCTTCAGTTGTAGATGTTTCTTCGTACCAATCTGATGCAGAATCGGTATCATAAGGATTATCATCTACATGTCTATATCTGGCATACGAATTTGCATTAGCGATCGACCCGATGGTAACCTGATCTATCACAACATTGGTGCCATTTCTGAGTCGGATAACATCACCTATGGCGATACCATCCTCAGTAGCGGAATCAATATCACCTGTACTTAAGAATCCTCCCGCAGCAATATCCGCCGTAAATGTATAGATCTCAAATGCTTTATTTACATTGTAGATATCATAAATATCCGCGCCAGCACTATATCCCAGAGCACTACCAGTTGGATTTGCGATCTCTATCCATTCATTAGCATTGGAGGGATTTCCGAGAAAGATCTCATTTAATACGAGATAGGTCGTGACACCTCTTTTATCGTGTGAGCTTGGAACCTGTTCTTTCTCGAGCTGTCCACCCGCGAAAATAGCGACATCTGAGTAATCGTTCCCATGCGCCCAGTCCACGATGTGGAAGTAGATACTAGGACTTGTACTAATACCTAAATGTTCAAGTTGAATTTGAGATTCGAGCCGGCACCCGTCCATGGCAACATCTACATCACCCAAGCTGGGCCCCCATTCCCATGAGGATCGACGATCTTCGCCATTAAAAGAATAGTAGCTGCCTGACGATACCTTTCCATTTTGACCGTGTATCTCTATCATATAGTCCGCACCAATTGGAAACCAACCAGGGCTGTAGCCGGTAGCGTTATCAAAGTCCGTGTCTAAAAATATGAAGACTTTATCCTCTCCGGTATTTGTGGGTAACGGTGGCAGTGGATTGTCTTTGTTTGTGCCTATAGATATTTTCTGGGGTTGGTGTTGGGGTTTATGGGAATGTATGTTTCGAGTTACTGGTATATTAACGCCCGCCATCATCGTACCGTCGACTTTTAAGTAAAATGATAATTGATCATTATCATCAATAGCGCCATATTCTCTTAAATCGATATTTGGATTGCCATTGGTGGCGTTTTCGCTTAACAAATCTTGATGCTTATCTACTGCAGCCCAATCGCCAAAAGCGCCATCAATTAAAATACTTGGTGGTGGAGTTCTTACATAAGCTGAAGCACCCTTTCCATACAGAATAACCGGAACATTATTTGAAACAGAGATCGCATCGGCAGATTTGAGTTTCACACTAACAAACTCAGAATCTTTGGCATTAATAGTATCAATTTTTAAAATATATTTCTTTGTGGTTCCCTTCTCTATCATTATTGGTGTAGGTAATAATATAAGTTTACCGCTGCCTTTTTGTGAAAATGTTAGCGAATTTACCTCAACATCCGCACCTTTGGCAGTAAATTCCAATTCTAATATCTCTGAAATATCATCAGTTATAATTTCTGGACTTATATTCTTCTGGTTTACTAATAATAGCTCTGGTTTGTTGCTTATAACCTCATCCGAAAAATCTTCATTTCCAGCACCATCGGCTATTTGAACACAAGCTAAAATCTGATCTTCACGATGACCATTTACAATCTTATTGTGACTGTTAATTATTGGTACTTGAGTTTCTAGTCTGCTAGAACTTGTTGCTACCTGCGCCCTTTGGATCTTGTTCCAAGCATTCCAATCGTTTTGTGACCGAGTTGTCGAGGTCCTATATTCCGGGTCGAACAGATATAAGGAAGATTCGCTCGGGCGCCCATTCTTTCCATGGATCTCGGTCATATAATCTGCGCCTATACTATTGATCGAATACCCGGTATCTGAATTCATGTCCGTATCCATAAAAATCCTAACGGTATCCTCATTGGTCATACCATTTTCTGCTTGCGAACCTTCTAAAATATCGCCCTTGACCTCCACATAGAACGATACTTCATTATCAGTTTTCACTACCTTGGATCTAACAATATTTATATCCGGATGCTCGAGCTGATCTTGATCTTTATCCTGAAATTCAATTGCGTTCTCCCAATCACTAAATTCGCCATCAATTTGGATCCCGTTATTTGTGCTATGGAATTCGATCATATACAATCCAAGTGGTGCGACTATTAGTATTAGGATAATTAAAAAATTGACAATTCTTTTTTTACGTGTTTTTAATCTAATTAATTCTCTATTACGTTCTTTTCGAGAAAATCCGTCACCATTAGTAAAGCCGTTACCATTCGTAAGTCCATTGCCGTTCGTATTACCATTACCGTTCGTAAGCCCGTTACCATTTGTGAGACCCTCAGAGGGGTTGCGAAGGGTCAGGGCACCCGAAGTGGTGCCTGTGCCGTTCGTAAGCCCGTTACCGTCGGTCAAGCCCTCCATCCTGAAGGACGGAGTCCCACGATTGTGAATTTGACTGCACCCCGCACTAAAGTGCGGGGTTTCTCGTTGGAAGATGTTGCCGTTCGTAAGCCCGTTACCGTTAATCAAACCTTTACCGAGCCTTATTGATGGGCCTTTATTGGAATTTATTATTTTCTTAAGTTTGTTTGGTATTAATGATATAAGCTACTCCCCCAGAGTGAGAATACGTAGCTAATATATAATGGTATATTTAAAATTATGTGACCATTATAAAAATCAAAGCACTTTATAACATAAATTTTTTAATACATCCACTTACCTCTTGAATATAGGATTATATAAAGAACAATTAATGTCTTTATAGGAATTATGATAAGGCAAATGATTATAAATGAGGAAGGGAATATAAGCCCTGGTGAACTGTTGGGTAAAGAGGGAGTATTAACCGTTTTTACTAAAACCTATAGAATGATTGATGGAAGTAGAAAGAAACTGGTTGAGAGAGTTAGCGATGGGTCAATAATAACTAGATTTGATAAAACCGAATATCCAGAAACCCCGTCTGATGTCGTATGCCCTCATTTTTTAGAATTAAAATGGGCGAATGGTTGCCCTTTCAGTTGTGCGTGGTGTTATTTACAAGGAACATATAGATTCTTGCCTACCGGTAAATCACCCAGATTAAAAGATCGTAAAAAAATTGGGAAACATGTTGAAACTTTTCTAGATTACAAAAAGGGGCCTTCGGAAATGCTGAATTCAGGAGAATTATCCGATTCATTTATGACTGAACAATCTAAGGATCCATTTACCGATTTCATATTAGAATATTTTGAGAAACAGAAGAGACATAAAATATTATTTTTAAGCAAATCGAAATGCGTAAAAAATTTAGTTAAAGTAGAGGAAAATGGACAGTCAATAGTGAGTTTTAGTATGAATGCAAAAAATGTAGCTGATAGGTGGGAAAAAGCACCGGGAATCCAGGCAAGAATTAATGCCGCAGCGAAAGTTTATGAGGTTGGTTTCGAAACTAGAATAAGAATAGATCCAATGGTCCCATATGGTAACTGGAAAGAACAATATATTCGCTTAATTGATAATATTTTTAATGAATTTAAACCTGAGCGAATTACGATTGGCTCATTAAGAGGGCTGCAAAGTACAATTAACAATTCAAAAGATAAAACTTGGGTTAACTATCTAGGGGAATATTCAAATTGGGGGCGAAAGATCCCTTTTATACAACGATTTGAAATGTATAGAACCATAATAGATTACTTGAATGAGGCTCATGGATATAAACAAGTAGCTCTTTGTAAAGAAACAATGGGGATGTGGAAGAAATTAAAAATGAGTTTTCAAAAAATTAAATGCAATTGCTCGTGGTGAGTTATGAACGAAAAATATCATTCAAAAATCAAATTAAGATTAATCAGACAATATTTATTTATGTGTAGTACAATAAAATCGGATCCAGAGAAATTTACATATTTTGAAACGCATGCGGGAGATGGTTTAGCCGAATTTGAAGATGGCACGGTAGAAGATGGCTCAGCTTTCCTTGCAGCAAAAAATGAAAAGAAATTTCCATGTATTTTTATGGAGATGGATGAAAAGAATGTAGAAAATTTAAAAAATCTAATGTCAGAAGATGATTTTCCTCAAGTGACAATTTTAAGAGGAAATTCAAATGATGAAATTGAACAATTATTATCTAATGTGCCTAGTTATTACCATACCGTTGGATTTTTAGATCCATGGGGCCCAAATGATTTAAAATGGAGAACGGTTGTTAGAATTGCCAATCATTCTTATATTTATACAAATTCAGGAGATATTAGAAGACCTGAATTATT
>CBDVCJ010000258.1:0-6124 GCA_965372445.1 uncultured Thermoplasmata archaeon
GTGATTCTGTGGTATTACTGCCAATTACGAACACACATTTAGAACTATCGAGATCCGAAATAGAATTCGTCATCGCGCCGGAGCCAAAACATTCCTTAAGACCCGTAACGGTCGGTGCATGGCATAACCGAGCACAATGGTCGATATTGTTCGTACCCATAACCGCCCGCGTGAATTTCTGCGATAGGTAATTTTCTTCGTTGGTACATTTTGCCGAGGCAATAAATGCAAATTCGTTAGTGCCTTTGTATTGGCTCAGTTTTGCGGCAATTAATTCGAACGCCTCATCCCACGACGCGCGGTTCAGCTCACCATTTTTCTTGAGCATCGGCGCATCCAGTCTATCTAACGAATTGACAAACTCAACGATCCCGAAACGTCCCTTTACACACAACGCACCGCGATTTACCGGGCTGGCGCGGTTGCCGCGAACATTAACGATCCGATCGTAATATATTCCGACAAACATCGAGCACCCCACACCGCAATAAGTACAAATTGTCTCGATCTCCTTGGTAGGAACCTGATAAACCTTTGGCAATAACGCGGCTGTAGGGCAGTGCTCGATACATTGCCCACAGGACTCGCAGATAGATTCACCGATCGGCAACCCGCCCCTTCCAGCAATCTTGGAATTAAAGCCTTGACCCACAAGCTCGAGCGCACCGAGCCCCTGTAGATCTTGACAGGTGCGTACACAGCGCGTACACAATATACATCGCGAACGGTCCAGGTTGAAGAACACGGCACTACGGTCAGGTGTTGAGGGATATGCTGTTTTGGTGGATTGATAGGTCTCGACGCCGATATAGTCCGAGATCTCCTGTAATTCACAATGCTCATTTTTTGGACATAACTTACAATCATTTGCATGGTCCATTTTGATGATCTCCAAAATGCGTTTGCGGGCATCGAGAACGCGCTGGGTGTTCGTGCGTACGACCATGCCGGCTGTTGCGGGCGTTGTACATGAAGTGGGCAGGTCTTCGGTCTCGTAGTCACTGCCCTCAAGCTCAACGACACATAACCTGCAGCCGTTATAAGGTGAAAGGTCCGGATCATAACAAAGTGACGGTATATAAATCTCAAGTTCGCGCGCAGCCTCTAGGATCGTTGCGCCTTCTTCGACCTCGACCTCTTTGCCATCGATCGTGAGTTTGATAACCGCCATTTTAATCCCCAGGCTATTACAATATTATATAGGAATAAAAACTCAGATATAATTATGTTGCCATTGAAAATGTTATACTATCGAAGGTCGACTATTTTGTGGCATTGATCAGGGGTATATGCGTTGATATATTAAAATAATCCAATACTACCAATATTCAAATAATCCAATAAAATCCCAAATCCCAATTTCCAAAATAGTTTGCGTAAAACGGTTAAGGTTACGAAGCCCGTTTGGCCGAAGTCCGATAGGACGAAACCATGAGGGCTCTGGAATATCTTATTGAAACTTCAAAGAGCCCGTTTGGTTAAGCGGTAACGAAGTGCGGCCCGTCAAACGGTTATGAACTCCGTGGCAGTGCCGTAACCGAATACCGAACTTCGATACGGGTACATTCGTACCCTCATGCTCTCGACCTTCGGTCTTCGAACATACGGGCACCCTAACCATAACCGAAGGACGTAACCAATAAAGTTGGGAATTAGCCGTTGGGATTTCATTGGTAGTATTGGTAGTATTTGTAATATTGGTAGTATTATTACAAATAGTCGCCACACACAAAACTAATAGCAGCCAATCCAACTTAAAGATCATCTCAGTCCGATCAGCCCCAACGAACTATAATCCACTTCACCTTTAGCCCGTTTTGGTTTGAGCTCATCATCATATTCTTCTTCATCCCCCATAGGTTCGACCTCGATTATCTCCTCCACCTCTACTTCTTCTTCCTCCTCCACTTCCACGATCTCGGAAACCTCCACACTTTTAGGCTTTAACGCCACCTTCTCATCGGAATCGCCCTCGATCTCTACCACACGCAATTTCGATGAGGGCTCTAATCTATCTTTTGAAATTGGCTTGACCTTCTTCTCTTTTGATTCTTCAGCTTGCTTTTTCGCCCCCTTTTTGGGTTTGGACGGTTTCTTATCTGATCTTGGTGGCAAAACTTTATTCAACAACCCTTTTTTCTTGGCAGGGGTTGGTATAACAAATAAATAGACCATAATAATAATAAAGATCACAACCCCGATACCAACGATCACCGCCAAATCACCGTCTTCTTCTGCGATATCGAGCTTATTTTTTATGCTGAGTTCTTTAGTGTCAAAATTATTATCTTCGTCGAGTTCAGTGATATCGTCACCGGCATCCAAAACCACATAGACCGAGACAACACTTTCAGTGCCACTATCGGATCCCTGAGGTTTAATAACTTTCCATGTCAATTCAAATGTAAACTCACGGCCAAGCTCGATGGATTTAGTGACCTCAAGTGACGCGACGGCCACGCCGGTACCGCCCTCCTCGATGAAGTTCGGTTTGCCGTTGTAGAGCTCGATATAAAAATTAGAGTCTACGTCAACGGAGCCGATATTTTCAATGGTAACATAAATAGTGAGCTTAGTGCGCTCCGGCGGAAAATCGTTTGAAAAACTAATGCCATCCTCTTTGATGACCAGATCCGGAAAGAGCTTAAACGTTTTATATGCAATATTATTCGCCTCATTAGCTTCTATTATGTCATTATTCACATCCACCCTGACCTCGATATTATATTCACCTTCAGAATCAGGCGTGATATCCGACGTGACATAAATCAAATCCTGAGGCGTCAGATCCGAAATAGTGTCGCCTTTTAATATACTGCCAGTGTTTATCTCACGGAATGCCACTGAAATATTTGATGCCGAAACTGTCCCGTTATTCTGGATGATCGCGGTTATCACGATATTTTCGCCGATCCTCGGGACGCTTGGGTTGATCTCGATGCTGGAGATAAGAATATCAGGTCGTACGATTTCGATCCTCAAATTTTGTGTTCTCGAAGTTATTCCATCTTTTGAAGTTGCGTTAACATTAACTGTATACATTTTAGCAGCCGAAAATTGATCAACAGTGATATCGACACCGAAATCGACTGTTTTACCTATAGCCACCGCAACCTCAGACGGATAATTTGCACTCCAACCGACCGGTAAACCCTGAACGTCAATCGCCACAGTATCGTCAACATTACCTTGATTAGATAATTCGAGGGTGAAATTTGCTGCGACCGAGATCGCGGGGTTCAATTGCCGATAATTATTTGCAGTGGTCATTATAAGTTCATGGTATTCGCTCAAGGTCGTGGTCGTCGTCGCCGAATCTTGCATGGCGGGGTCGTAAACGGAAATACCCGTAACAATCACTCGCACCTGCTGGTTCGCGCTCACATCGCTAAGGTTGCTTGGGGGCTTGACCGTAAGTATTATCCCGGAGTTAGAACCGCCCGGCGGTAGGTCCTCGACATAGTAATCGTTCAGCTGTGCCGACCAGCCTTTGGCTTCGAGACCCGTTGAAATATCTATAACTTTACTGAGCGATAAGTTAATGCTGTTGTCGGTGTTGCCGCGGTTGGTTACGGTAACGGTATATTCGGTCGAATCGCCCGGATTTACGCTATGCGCGTCATCCTCGATAGTGATCGTAAATGCATATTTCGGGAGCTTTTCCAGTATAATATCCTCTTTCCAGCGTTCATCTTCAGAATATGCAATGAAATCCACAGTGGTTTCGTTAAGGTCATCAGCGTCGATAACGAAAACCTGGATCTTTTCACCTTCGTAATAGCCGCTTTGTAACCGTTTTAGGTCATGGCTGAAATAGCCGGTTGAATCGGTGGTAGTGAACAGATCTTCATTAGTTCGGAGATTGGTGATGTTGACCTGTGCGCTGATCGCAAGCGTCACTGCATCGGGTTGGTATACATTACCCTCTACAATGAACGATGTGGCTGGTGGCACAGTTTTGGATTTTATCGTCATCAATTTTGAACGCTCGTTATTACTCTCATTCTCTTCCTGGAAGTTTTTATCCGGGTCGACCTTAACTTTGAGCGTATGGTCGGCGGGATTTATGGTGCCCACCCATTTGATCGAGACATTTATTGTACCATCAAGATCAATATAATCAATTGTCTGTTTTGTACCTATTTGTGTGGCGCCGTCATAAAACGCAACCTTCACATTCTCGGCGTCGTCACTGCCAATATTCCTTCCAATAGCGGTAATGGTCGATTCTTCGCCTTCGATCAAATGTTTATCAACATTATCAACTTCCAACCCGTCCGCGCGATAAAATCTGAGCTCATCCACCACAAAATCAGGGAATGCATCTAAGACACTGACAATTTTTTCAGCATGGTTGTTATTTTCTTCGATCTCTTCGATCTCGCCCAGTGGGTCCAAAACGACTTTGATGATGTGTTGGCCGGGCTCGGTCGGTGTCCAGTCCAACCGGGCTTGGCGACTGTCACGCCCTGGTATCTCGGGCTTGGTGAGATTATCGATCAGCACATTGTCATCGAAAAAGCTCACTAATACATTACTAGCAGCCGCATCGCCGATATTATGTACGATCGCCTCTATTGAAACCGGCTCGTTTTCGGTGATCGGATCCAAAGTGAATGATATATCCGATGGCGATAAAGTAAGGTCAATGATTTCGTGGGAGAGTGCCAAACCCTCAATAACAATATCCAGGAACCCATCGTTGTCAATATCACCGATCGCGGGCGAGGACCATAGTATCCTGTTATCCTCTTCAAGAACGTATTCCCAGAGCTCAGTACCGTTCTTACCATCCAACGCAAAAATGGTTGGGGTGGTGGCCACGATCACATCCAATATCCCATCCTCATCGGTATTCACATCACCGATCACCGGCGACGCGATCTGGCGCTCGTCAAATATATCGAACGAGATCGAGGTGATCGTATCCTTTGCTCGGTGCCAGAGTATCGTGCCGTTCTTACCTGAGATCGCATATACATGTGATTGTATGTAGTTTGTCGGTGGGATGCCGATCATTTCCCAGGAGCTGACGATGATCTCGAGGTTGCTGTCGCCATCAAGATCTGCAATTGCGGGCGACGCGTCAAATTGCCCTGAGATCGCGCCCGAAGGTGTCACCCATAGTTCAGTTCCATCAACATCGATCAAATGTACCTTGCCATTGACATTTTCTTCAAACGGCGTTAATATAACGAGTTCGACACCGTTATTTGTATTGCCGTCCAACTCGCCAACTACCGGTGCAGGCAGTATCTCTGGAAGATACAGTAATATTCCCAGCTCAATAGGGATAACATTAAGTGTGACACCACTCGAGCTGTACATATAGATCGAGAAATTGAAATCGCTATTTCTAAAGCCAGTGACCACAATTCTATTTTCTCCCACATCTTCATAAACTGCGGGCGGCGAGATCAGATCTGAATTTATTGTCTGGGTCCAAAGTAATTTTTTATTATACACATCGAGCGCTATAATATTGCTCTCGCTGCAAAATACCACATCCTGGTTGGTGTCACTGTTCAGGTCGGTGAGGACCGGCGAAGTGTGGTTGAACGTACCGTTCGTAGTATAGCTCCACCAGATCTCGGTGTTGATATTATTGGCGTTCCAACTATAGCCTGTTTGGGCATCATATGTGATCTTGGGCTCGTATATGTAGATCATACCGTCATCAGTCCCAAACACAATATCCAGTAACTCGTTGTTGTTCAGATATCCAATAGTTGGTGTGGTATAGACCACATTACCGTTCGCGTTACCGTCGATCGCATCGGCGTCCAATTCCCACATATGGGTGCCATCCTCGCCGTCTATTATATACACAATCCCATGATCCGCATAAACCACATGTTTGACGTTGAGTGTATAAGTACCAGCGATATTCTTGGCAAAGTCGCCGATCGTTACGCCCCAGGAATCTATACCATTCCCGTATATATCAGGCCAATTATCCCATTTCTCGGCACCCTTGTATATGCCTTTGGTCACGGGGTTGCCCAGACCCGTGTGCTGCTCGTCCTTGCCGAACATCGGCCATTCCGGCTCTGAAGCGCGGGGTTGAGAGCCCCGTGCGATCTCATCATTAGAAGTTTCAACTGCTATAATTGGTGTAAAAGTT
>CBDVCJ010000259.1:0-6113 GCA_965372445.1 uncultured Thermoplasmata archaeon
ACACCCAACAATAACATTCACAATCGATGGAATTGCTAAGGAAATTGACCACCCTTATGACTCAACCGCCAGCCTCATAATGTATTTGATGGACCAGGGGCTTATTGAAAGGGTCCAGCGTGGAAAATATCAGTATCGAGATAGTATAAGCCATTATTTTGAAAAAGGTTTTGTTCCCGACCATCAAAATATTCTGGAAAATATTTATTCAATGGTTGAAAAAATAGATGTCGAAACCCTAAAGACGGAGTTGAAAGGTCCAAAGCTTCAAGCAATGACTGAATTTGTGGAACGGGCAAAGGAAGAAGGTAATAGAAGAGAGATTCGAAAAAAAACTTTTGACTTAGTAAAACGAACAAATTCCTTTTTGTTCGAACTAGTCACAGAAAAATATTCAAAAGAAGAGATTGCAAGGTCACGTTTAAATGAAGAATTTAGAATCAAGGTTATGGGAACTGCAATAACAACGATTATAGAAACAATCAGACTTCTTAAGAAATATCAGAAAGAAGAGTACGAAGATTTAATCATCACATTAACAGTGTTGCAAGAAAAAATAAAAAAGTGATAATTAAGATGAAGAGGTGGGGGGCGCTTGTGGAGTAAAGCAAGGTCCGGCATCGTTCCCCCCACCTATGATGCCCTCGTATGCTAACCTGGAGAGACTACGGGATTCCTAACCCGTGAACGCAGGTTCAAATCCTGCCGAGGGCACTTTTCATTTTTTGGGGTATTATTATGAGGATATGAGAATAATCATATAAAAAAGTATTTCTTACCGACTTTTCACCAAACAAATCTATCAGATTATGGCGTAATAAGCCATATAATCAAGTCTAAAAAGACCCTTTTTAGAGCGTGTAAAGACTACAGAACTGAAAGCCTACAGAATCCCGTTATTTCGGCTCTAATACCCCCCAGAGAGCTTACCAAATCCACTTTTCACATACCCCCCTTATCGGACTATATATGCCCAAAAGACATACGTAATATTGAGACTGGGGCGTTGGAGCGCCCCAATCTCGGGAGTCCGATATTGATGCTATCGAACCCGATTAAAGATATAGGTTTGAAGGATATAAAAGGTTTTGCGACAGACGTCGTTGAAAGTAAAAAATGTAAGTTCTGCGGTGGAGATCATATTGTTAAAAATGGTCGAAAGAGAAACCAGCAGTCCTTTAAATGCAAGGATTGCAACTCACAATTTATTTTTAATGATACATTCCCGAGAATGCGGAATAACGGCAGGATCATTGCAACCGCAATAGATTTATTTTTTGATGGATTAAGTGTACGAAAGGTCAAAAAGCATATTAGGAAAATCTTTGGAGTCGAGGTTAGTTTCCAAACTATCAATAATTGGGTGCAAAAATATTCCAAACTTGTTAAGAAATTTGCGGATAACCTCAGACCAACTTTCAATGATAATGCGGTCTGGAATTGCGATGAGACAGTCCTCAAATGCAAAGGGGTTAATCATTGGTTCTATGACGCTATAGATAAGGATACTAGATTCTTGATCAACAACCATTTATCATATCTTCGTGGTCTAAAGGATACAACCAAGTTCTTTCAGAACTGTAAGAATGTAGCTAAAAAGAACCCGTGGTTAGTTGTAACCGATAGTATGAACTCTTACCACAGTTCATTTAATAGAGTATTTTACACCAATAAACAGGATTGCAGACATTTAACTTATGAAGGATTAACTGCCCGTAAGAATAACAATAGAATCGAGAGGTTTCACGGGACATTAAAGGATCGTACCCGTGTAATGCGAGGGTTAGAATACCTCAAAACTACCAAAACTCTTGCCGATGGGTTCTGTGTGCATTATAACTTTATGAGAGAGCACGGTTCACTTAAAGGCAAAACTCCGGCACAGAAAGCTAAAATTGATCTGCCGTTTGAAGATGGCTGGGGCGATATGATTTATTGGGCAACTGCGTACAACACGAAAAATAATGGTAATTCATAGTTATTTTTAAATATTCTATACGCCGTTATACTTTTTTTGACGCAATTCGATTTATCTAAATGTTAACATCTGTGCCATATTTAGTTATTGCCGATCTTTCAAGTTTGAATTGATTTTCGATCTTAAGATTTTTAAAAACCGAATCTGGATCTAGAATCTTTAATTTCGGTTCATCTTGTATGTTGTATACAATATATATATAATAATTAGCTAGGTTTTTGCCTAGGTTTCTTACAATTGTATTACTTACCAAAATCCAATCTGCTTTTTTAGTAGATTGACCTTTTACCTCAATACATCTTTCATTGGACTTTAGATCATATCCACATTTTGTTTTACTGACATCTTTTGGTTTCCGACCATTGTTTTTTTCATATTTCATAACTATATCCATTGCCATTTGTTCAACTTTCTTTACCATAATATCTCCCCAAATACAGAGGAGATAATATCGTTATGTAATATAAAATTTGTTAAGAAGGCCCGTAAAACACAACAAACTCCTTATCCTCCTTAACTTGACAGTACCGGCACACCGCAACCTTTTTATAGAAGAACAAACATACCAGGTACTCTACTTCGACCAATGGCGAAAATGTCGTAAATACCATTGGCAACAGGAAGTACAAATATATTTGAGTTTTTATATAAATCAACATAAAGGAGGTGAAAAACAAATGTTAGGAGGCCAAGGTCAAGTACCTATATTGGTACTAAAAGAAGGCACAACCCGCGAACGAGGTCGAGACGCGAAAAAGAACAATATCAATGCTGCAAAGGCAATCGCAGACGCGGTACGGTCAACGCTCGGTCCGCGCGGCATGGATAAAATGCTGGTGGATTCGATGGGGGATGTGGTCATTACCAACGACGGTGTAACTATATTGAAAGAGATCGAAGTTGAGCATCCCGCAGCGAAAATGATAATCGAGATCGCGAAAACCCAGGACGAAGAATGTCGTGACGGAACTACAACTGCGGTCGTATTGGCCGGCGAGTTTCTTAAACGCTCGGAAGATCTGATCGACCAGAATGTCCACCCCACGATAATCGCAGGCGGATTCAGGATGGCGTCAGAACGCGCTGTGAAATTTTTGGAAGAAAGCGCGGAAAACGTAAGCCCTGACGATGACAAGGTTTTGAACAATATCGCAGCTACGGCAATGACAGGCAAAGGTGCGGAAGCATTCAAAGATCAATTAGCTGACATTGCTGTAAGAGCAGTGAAAGCGGTCATGGAAAAGCAAGATGGAAAGTATGTCGTTGATCTGGACAATATCAAGGTCGAGAAAAAGCAGGGCGGCACGATCCGCGATACCGAACTCATCGAAGGTATTATCCTGGATAAGGAACGCGTACACACCAATATGCCCAGGACCGTAAAAAACGCAAAAATTGCATTGTTGAATTCTGCGTTAGAGATCAAGAAGACCGAAGTTGATGCAAAGATCCAGATAACCAGCCCCGACCAGCTCCAAAGTTTCTTGGCAGAAGAAGAGAGAATGCTGAAAGATATAGTTGAGAAGATCAAAAATTCTGGTGCGAATGTCGTTATCTGTCAAAAGGGCATAGATGATCTACCACAGCATTACTTAGCCAAAGCCGGAATTTATGCAGTACGCAGAGCCAAGAAATCCGATATGGAGAAACTAGCACGCGCAACAAATGGTAGAATCGTCACGAACATCGACGACCTATCCGATAGCGACTTGGGTCAAGCCGATATCGTCGAAGAGAAGAAGATCGCTGACGATGAAATGACTTATGTCACTGGCTGCAAAGACGCGAAATCGATTTCCATACTCATTCGTGGCGGAACCGAGCATGTGGTTGACGAGATCGACCGCAGTTTGAACGATGCGCTTGGTGTTGTGGCGGTCGCGATCGAAGACGGTAAAATCCTCATCGGCGGCGGTGCAACCCATATCGAGATCTCAAAGGACCTAAAGGAATATGCAACCACAGTTGGTGGGCGTGAACAGTTAGCTATCGAGGCTTTTGCCACTGCGATCGAGACCATCCCCAGAACACTCGCTGAAAATGCCGGGTTGGACCCGATCAATGTCTTAATAGATCTACGCAAAGCCCATAAAAAGGGTCAGAAGACAGCCGGCATAAATGTCTGGACGGGTAAGGTCGTAGATATGAAGGAAGCTAACGTGATCGAGCCACTCCGTGTAAGCACCCAGGCAATTCAAGGCGCAACTGATACCGCGATCATGATATTACGGATCGACGATGTCATAGCTTCGAAAGGCGGTGCTGGCGGCGGCGGTATGCCACCAGGTATGCCACCAGGTGGTGGCGGTATGGGCGGCATGGGCGGTATGGGCGATTACGAATAATCGCGCAACCCTCTTTTTTTCTTTTTTTTTTTTTTTTATTTTCACTGAACCCCCCAAATCTTATTTATATAATATTTTGTAGTTATGTTTGACAATGAACAATATTGAAGTCGAAAAAAAGAATAATCCAATAAACAAATACTACCAAAAACCAATAAAATCCCAAAACCAAAATCCCAATGATGGTAAAACATATGACATAGGGGAGCGAACTTTTGAATTTGGAAAAAGAATATTAGATATCGTAGATATGGTCCCAAAGATTAAAATTATAGAATCACTTCGAACCCAATTATTGAAATCCGGAACTTCGATCGGAGCAAATGTTGAAGAGGCAGATGGTACTCTAACAAAACGTGATTTCATTAACAAATTAAATATTGCTCGTAAAGAGGCAAAAGAAACAAAATTCTGGTTAAAATTGATATCTGGAAAATATATAAAAAAAGAAGAGCTAAAAAATGACATTCAAGAGGTACAAGAATTGATAAATATTTTGAGCACCATCATTTATAATACAAAATGCAAAGACCAAAAAAATTAGAAATTGATCTCGGAGATTGTTTTGGTACAATAACGGTAACTTGCTTCACCAAGTTATTATCGTTTTGAAAATCCCGTTGGGATTTCCAAAATTGGGATTTTATTGGTAGTATTTGTAATATTGGTAATATTGGGATTTATTATTGTATATAGTCAATATGCAAAAGATTAAAAAACTACACTACATATCGCCATTCGGTGCGGTAATGGAAATCGAAGAGACAGCAAAGAAGATCCAAACGATGGAGATCCGCGGTGCGGGTAGGATCGCACGTGCGGCTGCGTCAGCCCTTAAGGATTTTGCGATGCAATACCAGGGTAACGATGCCAATACATTGAAAATTCAACTCGAAGGTGCTGCGTCAAAGCTGACCAATACGCGCCCGACAGCAGTTTCATTATCCAATGCGATCACATTCACACTCAAACGAATTCAAGATTTCGAAGATATCGAGGCTTTGAGGAATAATGTTATTGAATCAGCCGAGAAATTTATTGAAGCTTCAAACGCGGCAGTAGCCAAGATCAGTGAGATCGCTTATGAAATTGTCCCGCAAAAGGCGGCAGTGCTCACTCATTGTAACAGTTCTGTTGTTGTTAGTGCCCTTATTCATGCACATAACAAAGGTAAAAAGCTCAAGATTTTTGCAAGAG
The DNA here is from genome assembly GCA_965372445.1 of uncultured Thermoplasmata archaeon. Classification (GTDB taxonomy): domain Archaea; phylum Thermoplasmatota; class Penumbrarchaeia; order JAEHCK01; family CBDVCJ01; genus CBDVCJ01. Next base: position 5,521 of record CBDVCJ010000259.1, read on the forward strand.
AGACCCGGCCGGTATACCAAGGAAGGCTCACAGCCGCTGAACTGTCCCAAGCCGGAATACCCGTCACCATGATCATAGATTCGGCAGCTAGTTCTGTGATCAACGAAGTTGATATGGTTATGGTGGGTGCCGATACTATAGAAGCGGTGGGCAATGTGGTGAATAAAATTGGGACATCTGGCCTTGCTGTGATCGCACATGAATCTAATATCCCGTTTTATGTATGTGCAGAGACCTACAAGTTCTCGCTGCCGTCACTATCCGGTAAAAAGACCGTTATTGAAGAGCGGAGCCCGGAAGAGATCGCGAACACTGCTGAATTGGCGGGCGTGACGATCTTCAATCCGGTTTTTGATGTTACACCCGCGAAATATATCACAAATATAATATGTGAGAAAGGGATTATTTCAACGAGCGATGTTGAAGATATAATAAAAAATTCGCTAACTTAATGATAATTTATAACCATAAATTTATTTGGATTGAGTATGAAGTAAGGATTCGAGATTCCAGATGGCTATTTGAGGAAGGTGAAGTCTGAAGTTAGAAGCTGGAAGTCGGAAATTAAGCTCTGACTTCTAGTGTGGGGATGA
>CBDVCJ010000260.1:0-6040 GCA_965372445.1 uncultured Thermoplasmata archaeon
TTATTGATGGAGAATATCCCCATTTTTTACATTTATTTTGTGTATTTATAGACCATAAGAAATATATTTATACTATTACCACATTAGTGAAGAAAATCATTTAGAGGTAAGCACTAAAAAAGGTATATAGAGGTTACATTAGCCACAAAAAAGAGCTTTAATTTGGAGGAAATGTAAATGGAAAAAACATTGAGATCGAAGAGAACACTAAGCCTATTCGCAGTAATACTACTCGTATTATCTGTAATTGGAGCGCTACTCCCGCTTGGAATAAGTGGGGATAATGGAAATAATGAAACATCGATATATGGATATGTTGTTGAAGATACAACAACCGGACCTGTCTCTAAGGCTACTGTTTACCTTTATAATGTACATACCGGTGAAAAAGTTTCGAAAGCTGTTGAGGGTGGATCGTTCAAATTCGAGGGATATTATGGTTACTTTTATTTGGAAGTCGAACCTAGTACAGTTGAATCACCTGTTAAAGAAGCGTACTTAAAGACCAATAAAAGCAGAACCGACATATTTTTAGCAGAACGAGGAGAACCTAATGGCCCATACTTTCCAATTAACGGCGAAGACAGCCTTTTGACTCTAAAAAAGGTACCTCCACAGCTTAAGGAAACAAATTACGTTGAAGGGTTTGTAAAAAATAATATCCCTGACTTACTTGGAGATGCAACCGTGACCCTTAAATGTACGGAATTTCCAGGTCTGGAAGTGTCAACGGTTACCAATTGGACCGGTCAATGGACCGGCCATTATAACCTTACATCTTTTAACAGCAGCTATGAACTTTGGGCTACTGCTGATGGGTATAATTATTATGTTACAAATATTGTATTAAACCAAACCCACAGGTCAAAAAACATTACACTTTCAGGTGGTGAATATTTCATTTCTGGGTTGGTACTAGGAAGTAGTAAAAACTTGGATATTTATCTGTTCGATGTAAATAATGATGACTTTATTTATCAAGAAACAACTAATCTATTCAATATAAAGGTCTATAAAGGAACATATTTACTAATCGTAGATGCAGAAGGATATAAGCCATATATTCATAATGAGGAAATCGATATCGTCAATTCAGGCTATAAAGTAGATGATATTACCTTAGATGAGAACTCGGACGAGGTTATCAATACCAAGATCTCGTTTAATAATAATGATTGGAATAAAACTAAAGTCCAAACGACCTGGACCTTGAACTCAGACAGTGAACTCTATGGACTGGAATGGGCCGGGGTCGGAGACCCGAGATTCCAGATCGACAAACAATTCGGTAATGGTGATCTTAATGTCGATCCTTCTGAATTAGTTGAATTTAATAAATGGCTGAAATCGCGTGGACCTTATAGATTAGACACCGAAAAGTTCTTGGAGGTCAATGACACCTATTATAATCCAAACTTAGGCACTTTCAAATCCACCCCGAGCGGTTTCGGCGGTGCGGTTATCGATAATACCGGCAATATGAAGATCGTAACCGAAATGAGCTATACCCATCCGGATGGTCTTGAAGGTGAAGCCTATAAAGTTAAAGTAGGTGAATTCCGGCCAAATGAAAAGCTAACAATTACCTTCCCAAACGATTTTGAAGTCACTGGCAATTACGATGAAGATATATTGATCAAAACGAATTATCACCAAGTCGAGATCAATTATACCGATGAAACCTTAGATATAAATTTAGAACGGATCAAGGGACCGATCGCAGAAATAGACTATGAACCGGATGACTATGTGACGACTTTAGAGAACGTCAGCTTCGATGCGAGTAATTCCCAAGATTTCACAGGTGAAATTGTTAATTATACCTGGGATTTTGACGACGGGGATCTTGCATATGACGTAGAAGTAGAACATAATTGGACAACTTCAGGAATCAAGAATGTTACATTAACAGTTCTCGATAGTTCTGAGCTTGAGGATATGACCTATAAGCTCATCACCGTAGATGATACCGCCCCCAAACCGAGGATCGAGGTTGAAAATGAGACCGGTGCCAAGATCACGGATACTGAAGAAGATGAGCAAATTTACTTCAATGCTTCGAAATCCACAGATACAATTGATGGAGCTATTGAGGGTGAGATTCTTAAATATCTCTGGGATTTTAATGACACCGAGAGCGGCCAGAGCAATGAAATGGTAGCCGTACATACATATCGCACACCCGGGTCGTATAATGTATCGCTCGAAGTTACGGACGCAGCCGGCAATTCTAAGACCATAATCGTAGAATTGGAGATAATAGATATAAGCCGTCCAACCCCGGATATGACCCCGAACAGCGGTCAGATCGAAGTTGGCAAGAACTTTACGATAAGTGCGGAAGGTACGACCGATAATTTTGATGATCTGGATAATCTAACTTTCAATTGGGATTTCGATGCAACCACAGATGCAGACGGCGATGGCATTAAAGATAATGACTACGATGAAGAGAAACATGATCCTGTGGTTAATTATACAACTAAACTCTATCATGATCCAATTACAGTTCTGGTTAATGTGACCGACCGCGCCGGCAACTTTAGAAATACATCTGGATATTTCACAGTTAAAGGTGTGGACCTAAAGATCCAAGAGGGAGATTTTAAGATCACCCCCGCAGACAAGGTGGAGACCGATAAAAAAGTAAAGATCGAAGTGAAAGTTACCAATAGTGGAGTGGATGCAGAAAACGTAAGGGTCACCTTCTATGTTGATGGTTCCCAAAAGGGCAGCAAAGTTGTCGATCTTATTGAAGAGAATGGTTTTGCATTTGTAAATTTCACCTGGAGAGCCAAAGGAGAAGATAAAAGCCATACATTCAAAGTTAATGTGACCTTAGATGATTATGCTGCAGAAGAGTTTTGGATCGATAACGAACGCGAGCATAGGATCAAAGTCGTACCTGGCGATATCGACCCGTTATGTTATCTTGTTGTAATAGTTGTTATAATCATTGTTGTGGCAATACTGGTCTACCGCAAACGCACTTTTGGGACTTTTGGATTTAGAAAGACCGATAAAGGTGGCAAAGGTAAGAGTAAAGGCAAAGGTAAAAAGAAAGATAAAGGGAAAGGAAAAGGCAAATCTAAAAAAGGTAGAAAATAGGATTGCCTAATTACCTAATAATATTACTAATGCTAACACGGGCAATACTGCCCAATGAACCTATCTTATCCCATGATTATTAATTAGATTTCGATTTATGATAATTAGAAAGGGTGCAGAGGCAGAAATACATTTGGCAACTTGGTTAGATAAGAAAATCATCGCCAAGCGGCGTGTACCCAAAACCTATCGTTTAGAGGTGGTTGATAAGGTACTACGTACACGCCGTACGAAAATGGAAGCTAAATTAATGGCTGAAGCGCGTGCAATTGGGATTTCGACACCTTTAATTTACGATATCGATACTGTAAATTCAGAGATAATCATGGAGTTCATTGACGGTCAACGAGTTAAGGATGTGTTGAACCAGATGCCAGCAAGCCAGCGCCAGAAGATATGTTTTGAAATTGGTAGTGCCATAGGTAAACTTCATGATAATAATATTATACATGGCGATCTAACAACCTCCAATATGTTATATCAGGATGAAAGGATCTATTTTATCGATTTCAGTTTAGGCGAGATCAGCGAAGAGATCGAATCTAAGGGCGTAGACCTTCATGTATTAATGGAGGCCTATGAAAGTACCCATCCCGGCATTTTAGACGATTTTGAATACATTATGGAGGGTTATCGCTTGTCATTCGAGGGTGCACCTGAAGTAGAGGCCAAGATCCAGGCGATCATCGATAGAGGACGATATACATGAATATTTATTTTATTACCAGTAACAAACATAAACTAGCGGAGGCCCATGCCAAATTTTCGACCGCAAATATAATAATTGAACATTTGGAACTAGATTACCACGAGCTTCAGGCAGATACAAATGAAGAGATCATGAAATTTGGAGTCAAGTGGATTATTGACACTCACCGATCTGATATCGATAAACCGTTTTTTATCGAAGACTCTGGGTTATTTGTACATGCATTAAATGGTTTTCCGGGAGTATATTCAAAATATATATTCAAAACTATCGGACCTCAAGGAATAATCGAACTTATGTTAAATAATACCGAACTTGAAGCCAGAGTTGCCCACTTTGAAGCCTGTATCGGTTATTTTGACCCGCAAAAGGCTAATGAAACAGACCAATTATTGGTTTTTAAAGGTAAATGCGAGGGCACGCTCGCAACTGAACTGCGAGGTATGCAAGGGTTTGGATTTGACCCTATTTTCATACCAAAAGGTTCAGACCAAACGTTTGCAGAAATGCAAACCGCCACAAAAAATTTATATTCTCATCGCAGTATAGCATTGGATAAGTTAATTGAATATATAAAGAAAAGTCAAAAACCTTAAAAAATTTAAAATATAAAAAATACATTATAGTAAAACTCCGGAATTAAAAAATCTTAAATATAAATTAAAATATGGTGAAAGATCGAGATTGTAATGTTCGGAATAATAAAGGTGCTTCAAAATGGTTTCAAAAGAATGCATTCGACACACAAGATTGGGCGAATCGGCCTTTAAAAAGCGTAATTATAAAAAAGCTTTAGAACATTTTGAGAAATCGATCAATATCGAGCCAAAATACGATAAGGCCTGGTATAATAAAGGCTTGACTTTATTTAATCTTAATGATTTTGAGGGTGCAATAAAAAGTTATGATGTAGCTTTGAAAATAAATCCCAAAAATAAATCAGCTTGGAACAATAAAGGTCTGATATTTATAGAAATAGATAAACCAAAAGAAGCTATGAAATGTTTTGATAAAGTTACTGATTTGAACCCTGAAGATACTGAAGCTTGGTATAATAAGGGAAGCTTATTAGCAAAATATGGCAAATATGAAGACGCAATTAAGTGTTATGATATGGTGTTGAAACATAATCCTGATGATACCGAAGCGATCTACGATAAAGCAGTTGCTTTAGAGGCGCAAGGCAAACTCCAGGAGGCGCAAGAGCTTTTTGATAAATCATCGGCAACCCTAGCCGCCGAGAGTGAAGATCAGAGTGGAATCCCCAAAAGATATGATGTCGAAGTCTTTCAAATGGGCGATTTTGCAGAAGATGGGCGTGTTGTGGATGATGTTGCTTGGTTAGATCGTGGTAGTAGACTACACACCGATGGTGATATTGAACGTGCTTTGTATTGTTATAATAAAGCCATCGAACAAAATCCAAAAAATCCGAATGCATGGTTTTGTATGGCAAACGCGTTAAGTGCCCTACGTCGAAATGAACATGCCATTAAATCCTATGAAATGGCAATTCGCCTGCGCCCAGATAAAGCTGAGTATTGGTATAATAAAGGTAATGCATTACTAGATATGCGTAAGATCAACGAATCCATCCAGTGTTATGATGCATCATTAAGTATTGACCCATCTAAACCCGAAGCATGGTTCAACAAGGGTGTAGCCTTAAGATATTTAGGGCGTCTTCAAGAGGCGATCGCGTGTTATAATCAAGTACTGAGATTTAATCCGGCTAATGATAAAGCCTGGTTTAATAAGGGTAATGCTTACGATGCAGAGGGCCAGGTACGTAAAGCCCTGTTTTGTTATAATAGAGCATTAGAGCTCAACCCAAATAATGCAGATATTTGGTATAATAAAGGTGCCTTACTTCATGATAAGGGCAAATTCAGGGACGCGATCGATTGTTTTGACCGGGCATTGACTTTGGATTCTAAATATCGCGAGGCCGAAATGGCACGACTTGAGAGCTATAATGAGCTCGAGCGCAGGCGTAAAAAGCACAGACCAAAGAAATCTATTGTGCGAGCTGCAAGTTACTAAAAAAAGATTTATTTTTTAAGATTTAGTTTATATTGACAACAATATTAAAATAATTATTCAATAATTGTGTAAAAATTATTAAAAAGATTTTTATATTAGTAAATCTATTTACATTCTGGTGGGGATTATGCAACATGTACATGAACTGTCAAGAGAACCTTTAGAAAAGATTTTAACGGG
>CBDVCJ010000261.1:0-6019 GCA_965372445.1 uncultured Thermoplasmata archaeon
GACCCCCCGTTCAGATATCAGCGTGATATCCAGGAATATTTAAACGTCTCAGAATCCCCGCAACTTATTGACAATAAAGGGATTTTTGAAACTTCTCAATTACTAAAAAATAGAAATAACTTTGTCGCGTTTACAGAAGATGTATCTGCACCGGAATTCTTTTTTGGAAGAATGAATGAATTGAAACAATTAAAGACATGGATTGCCGATAAAAAATTGAATAATGTAATTTTTATTCATGGAATAGCCGGAATTGGTAAAACTGCACTTTTATCGAAATTAATTGAGAATTATAAAGGTAACAGGCATATATTTTACCATAATCTTGATAAATGGGATACTACCCGTAGTGTGCTAGCACATCTCGCGGAATTTGTATCTGAGATTGGGAATGATGATTTAAAATTCTACTTTATTAATCACAAACCCTTGGATCAGAACAAAGCGCTAGAATTATTAAAACAAAGTATAAAGAAAATTGATACATTGTTTATATTCGACGATTTACATAAAACAAATAAAGATTTAAAATTATTTTTCGAATTATTTATAAAAACGATAGAAAAAATGAATGATGTAATAGTTTTAATTACGTCAAGATATATTTATCCCTTATTTGATCGTCAAAAAGTTTTGGTAAAAAAATCAATTGCCGAACTTGAACTTGAAGGTCTGGATTTCGAAAGTAGTGTTGAAATACTTCGAAGAAAAAAAGTCCCTGAAATAAAACATAAGAAAATATTTATAAAAACTTCCGGTAATCCTTTATTCTTGGAGATTATTGATAATTTCAAAGAAAACAACAGATATATTTATGAGGAGATATTTTCTCAACTTACTAAAGAGGAACACAAAGTTATAGAATTACTTTCCATAATTAATCAGTCAATTCCTTATGATGCATTCTTCATTAATAACAAAATATTACCAGATACAATTGATAACTTAATTCAAAAGTTATATATCAAAGAAATTTCTATTGGTCATTTTAATACCCATGAATTTATTAAAGAATTTTTCTATAAACGTTTACCTCCTCAGAAAAAAATTCAATATCATGAATTATTTGGAGAATGGTTTATGAATCAGAAAAAACCAAAGGATTATTTAAACGCTATTTATCATCATATTAAATCTAAAAATTATAAAAAGGCAATAAACCTTGCACTCGAAAAGGCAGAAATGATAATAGATGTGGGCTTATCAGAAAGATTTCTCACTTTTTTAGACGAACTACCTGAAGAAGAAATTCTATTACCCGAATTGTCTGAGATCCTGATGTTGAAAGCTCGATTATGCTTTATTAATGGTGACTGGGATAAATCAATACAATATTATTATCGAGTGGTTGAAGTTAGTGCTGAAATAGGTAGAGAAGATATTAAAGTTGAAGCATATTATAAAATTGGTCATATCTATGAGGAGCAGAATATATTCGATGGGGCTCTTGAAAGTTTTCAGAAAGGTTTAAAAATTTCAGAAAAACTCGGTGATAATAAATTATTAGCCGAAGCAAAACGAGGTATTGGCCGGGTATACTGGCGGAAATCTGAATATGAAAATGCGGAAAAACAATACAAAGATAGTCTGAGAATTTTAAAAAATACAAATGAATTTAATTTTATTGGAGCACTTTATATTGATCTAGGAAACATTTATTTTTTAAAAGACAATAATATCCAAGCAATTAAACATCTTGAAAAAGCATTGTATTATCTTGAAAAAAATAATGGTAAATTGGAAATTGCGAGAGCCTATAACAGCCTGGGATCGATATATACCCATATTAATAAATTAGAGGAAGCTGTCAATTACCTTAAAAAACAACTGAGCATTGCTGAAAAAATCGGAGATATAAAACGTTTGGGTTATGGATTTAGTAATTTAGGATACTGTTATGCTAAGTTGAATCAAATTGCCAAAGCTGAAGAAATGAATACACAAGCAAGAAAAGTATATGAAAAAACCAATAATGAAAATATATTATTTCAGATTTTAAGAACTGAGGCCTTTATTAATCAATATTCTCAGAATTGGGAAAAAGCTATTGATTGTTTTAATAAAAGTTTATTAATTGTAGAGAAATTAGATTTACGTTTATTAGTGAGTGATACTTTATCAGATATTAGTTTATTATACAAGAAAAAAGGTGACCTTGGTAATGCAAAAAAGTATGATGACAAATCTCGACGAATAAGAGAAAAAGTACTGAAATCATGATCTTCTTTAAGAATATAGACATGCCTGAACTATACTTGTGTCGGGTGTTGTGGTTTTTCCGGTAAGTTTCACCCAATCAACAGTAGGGCCAACTACCAGCGTATCGGCTTCATTTGCTGCGATAACTTTAGAATCTTTCTCCACCCAGGTATCACCGTCAGTTGAACCCCATGCTGTAGCTCTAATTTCATTATCTCCATTTGAAACTCCAAAGTATCTATTTTTGTTACTTGGCGTTTCATGCGGTTCAATAATTTCAGTTTCGGTGTCTCCGGCTTCCACTTCTCTCACTATTACCATTGGCAAATATATTCCCTCCTTTCAATTGTAATTTCTATATTTGAAAAATGTTTGGTTGGTATCTTAGGATAATACATAATTATATAAAAATCTTTATAAGAATTCCTCGATATTTCTTAGTTCTCTAATAGATTTTTCATTTTTTTCGGTTTTAATATATAAATCTTCCGTAGTAATTACCAAAGTAGTTTTAAATATTCTCATATCGTTATACCTTTCAATTAACAACTTCATAATTTGAAACTTAGCTTATTAGGGGTTATTATAAAAAGGGGAAGAGATTTAAAACTCTTTGAATGAAATCATTTAGAAAAGAGATTCTTCCCACTTATTAATTGTCCTCTAATGCGTGAGGGTAATAGGGGGTGTTAATAAATATTTAAAAAATTCAAAATTGGTATTAAGCTCTAATGCAAACAAGAACGAAAAGTAAGGAAAAAATTGAAAATGTTGGGGCGTTCTCTTTATAATCTTTTTTAATTCAAAATTATGTTAAAAACTGAAATCAATTTCAAAAATTAGGAGGTAGAAAAATATGAAAAGATTAGGGAAAATTTGCATAATGATGTTAGTAGGAATACTTATGGCAACAATGCTGACTGCATCAGTAACTGCAAGCCCTTGGTCCCAGGGTGGGAATAATATAGGGTCAGCCACGGCAATGGGATCGACAGACAATTATGACGTGTATTTTATCACAGGTAATACTGAAGCGATGAGAATAGACACTAATCAGAGAATCGGCATTGCAGATTCGACTCCAGACTTTCGATTAGAAGTAGCTGGCACTTCAGGTAATGGTTATTTCGGAGTTTCTTCATCGGCAGGCAACGACGGAAATGTGTTCATAATCGATAGCAGTGGGGATATCGGTATTGGTACTACAAATCCATCAAATAAGTTAACAGTTTCTGGCGATGCAGATTTTACTGGAAGTGTTGGTATTGGGACCACAAGTCCGAGTTATAAATTAGATGTAAAAGCTTGGTCAGTTGTGGGACCATTAGAATTTGAAGGGGAAATTCAAGATGATATGACCACTGGAGGTACTTATCTTGGATATGAGGACTTAACTTACGTAGTTGAAATTGACGGTACTGGAACCCCAGATACATTTAAATGGTCAGACGATGGTGGATCTACTTGGGATGCAACGGGTGTTGAAATTACAGGCTCCGCTCAATCATTAAACTATGGAGTTACTGTAACTTTTACCGCAACAACTGGTCATACCCTAGGAGATAAATGGACATTTGAAACATATGTGACAAATCCCTTCTCTGTTCAGAATGCAGCAGGAGACCAGGTATTCTCTGTAAATAATGATGGCAGCTTCGGCATCAATATGACTCCTACTGACTCAGAGTATGTATTAGAAGTCCGAGGAGATGTCTGGTTCAATAGTTCAATCGTCAAATTTGGTAATAACTCTCTTAAAGCAATGGGTGAACATTTTAAAGTAACGTCAACCAAGTATTCTCGGATAATTTTCGACGACAATGATGAAGCAGCTGATTATTATTTTGCTGTGGGAGTTCATGAACCCTCCGAGAAAAACACTCCAGCATATGCCACCAATGAACGATTTTGGATCAGAGAGGACGGCAAGACCGGTATAGGTGCTCAAAGCCCTCTTGGAAGATTGTGGGTAAATACTGAACCAACTTCAGGCACAGGTGAAATTACTTCATCAGACACAACCGTAACGGGTTTGGATACTTCATTTTTAACAGAGTTGAAGGTAGGAGATGAGATCTGGATTGAGATAAGCCATGGTCCACAACCTTATGATCAACAGAAAAATATAAGAAGAGTAGTTACAATTACCAGCGATATTAGTCTTGAGGTAGACAGACCGTTTACCATCTGGGATAAACCAACCAGGGAAGAAGTTCAAAAAGACATAACAAGTCCTACGAGTTTTAAATATACACGTCCGATCCTGTGTGTGGAAACAAATGAAAGAGTTGGTATATCAACAATAAGTCCGACAGAAAAATTGGATGTAAATGGTAAAGCACGAGTTAGGAATCTTAATGGTTATGACCCTACAGATACGATTGTTACAGCCGATTCAACTGGTGTCTTACATGATTCAGGAAAAACTATTGGAGATCTTATAGATCATGACTGGTATGAAGAGTGGGGAACCGATATTCCGGATGATATCGATGATAATATATACACTAACGGTAAGGTCGGGATTGGAACATCGAGCCCAGGCTATACATTAGATGTTCAAGCCGATTCAACTGTTGGAGATCCTACTTTTTATGGAACAGGTTTAAATGATCTGATCTCATCGGGAACATATAGAGGCTCCTGGACCCGAAATTACAGGATCCAAATTGAAACTACTGGAACTCCAGATAAGTTTAAATGGTCACATGATGATGGAGTAACCTGGGAGGAATTCGGAGTAGATATCACTGGTAACATTCAATCATTGAGTTGCGGTGTACGTATAAAATTTAGTTCTACAACAGGGCATACTCAAGATGATTATTGGAGAATTACTACAACAGCAATAAATCCTTTAGCAGTTAGAAATGCATATGGTAAAGAAGTATTATTTGTTGGAAATGGTGGTTCAGTTGGTATCAACGATGATAGCCCATCTTTCACATTTGAAATTGATAGAGGAGTTGAGGGGGAATATTTGGATCTTTTTGCAGTTTCATCCGCACCGGCGAGCGCTGATGGTGATGCATTCATCATTAAAGATTCGTTATATGTTGGGATAGGACAAACTGACCCAAATAGAAAACTAGAAATTGAAGACCCTAATGCACAACTTAGATTAACATATGACAGTACGTACTCATTTTATACAGATTTACAAACAATATATAATGGCTATTTTTTAATAAATCCAAGTGGTGCTAGAGTGGGTATTGGCGAATCAAATCCATCAGGAACATTACATGTATGTCAGAACGATGATACTGGTCAAATTCCAGTTTTGATACTAGATCAGACTGATGTTTCAGAAAATATGATTAAATTTATTGGCGAATCGACTACTGACGCTTCACAGACATTGGTCGATGCAGCTGATCGTACTACACCCGGATCAATAAAAGGTTGGATAAAAGTACATATTGAAGATGAACAAGCTACAAATCCTATACCAAGTGGAACATATTATATACCATTTTATGATACACCACAAGCTTAATTTGATTCAATCTATAAAATTGATATATAGGAAAGTTAAAACGGAAAATTAACCATGTATAGCTTGCTTCAGGCCCATTATATCTTAAAATCAATATTATATATTATCATTTCTTTTTCTTGTGAAAATATATAATTTTTTAGATAATAGGATTTGATAATTAGATGGCATTTTATTAAAAATTTTCTTTATTGATTAATAAGGGTAATAAGAAATCACATATTGATGATTTAAAAAATAATCTTTGTAGAAACCAATGATTAGTTATTTCTCAATTAATAATATTAAATATCAACTTAATTTAAATTAGTCTTAGCAATC
>CBDVCJ010000262.1:0-6005 GCA_965372445.1 uncultured Thermoplasmata archaeon
GGTTACTGATTTAGAAACAACCATTTCCGGGTATTTTTTAATAGCTCCTAGTGGTGGTAGAGTTGGTATCGGAACCGCGACTCCAGACAATCTCTTAGATATTGAAGAAGCTGGGACTGCAAAATCTAATCTCGATATTTTCCACATCACTAACAGAATTAATGCCCAAGACATGGATGGAACAGAAACAAGCATTCGTTTCAATCAATATTATTGGACTGGTATGGGTGATGAGATTGAAGCAGATGCGGGAAGGATTACAGTCGGGACAGAAACTGATTGGGGATCTGCTGCAGGTACCCAAGACGGATATATGGCTTTTCATACTGTCCTAGGTGGAACCGTTAGTGAGGCTGTGAGAATAAATAGTGCTGGTAATGTCGGTATCGGGACGGCTGTTCCCGATGCCAAAGTTCACTTACGAGAGGATACCGGAGACAATGCTATTGCTTTTTCAGATGATTCTGATACTCCGGAATTTGTAATGGGAGTGGATGCTACTGATAGTAAATTTAAAATCCATTCAAGCACAGCATTAACAACTGATAGTGACTTTGTCATAGCCCAAGATGGATGGGTTGGAATTGGGACCGGAACTCCTGATGCATCATTGGATGTTGCCGGCTCTGCTTTTTTCAACACAATTGGTCTTAACAACGATTTTCGTGTATCTAGCCAAGGCGCTAGCTATACATTATTTGTAGATGCATCTGAGGATAAGGTTGGTATCGGAACTTCAACTCCTGATGCATTATTAAACCTCGAAAGTGGATCGGCGAATCACCAAACATTTTTAAAAATTGAACAAACAGAAGATACTAACAATGATAAATTCATACATTTAAAAAATACTGACACTATGGACACGAATTCTTATTGGATTTATACAGAGGGTGATGATGCCGAAGATTCTTTTGTTGTAAAAGGAGATGGTAGAGTTGGAATTGGAATAAGTAGCCCCAGTTGTAAACTGCAAGTTGTAGGTGGGCATTCATATTTCAATACTGGCCAACAAAGCTGGGATTTTGTTGTTATGGGTGATACTGATGGGAGTCTATTATTTGTCGATGGAAGTGCGGATGGAGTCGGAATCGGAACGTCAGCACCAGATACTGTACTCGAAGTTGATGGTGTAGTAACTTTGAATGAAGAAACTTCGAATCCGACTAGTCCTACATTAGAAGACAGATTAAGAATGTATATGAAAGCTAATAAATTGGTAATCCAGTATTATAATTTTATTACTACTACAACCTATTATTATTATCTTGATTTAGACCAAGCTACGTCTCCTGCCACTTGGACATACACAACTACCGCACCATAATCGCAATTAGAGGAGATATTTAAGGGTGTTTTACTGATTAAATACACCCTATTTTTCTATTTTTTAAATATTTCATGAGCGTATAATGTTTTGATATTATGGTGATAAAAAATCTCAATATTTATTGCTCAATTTGTGATTTGCTTTAATCTTATCACCAATTTTAAAAAAATTTACAATACAATTTCCAAAAAAAGTTTTAACCATCTAGTAATGTTTCTCTAATTATCAAGGCTTTTTGCCGTCAAAATAAAATTTCAATAAATAAAAGAATAATCCAAAATTATCATAATAACAATAATAATCGGTTTGAGTTTTATCTTCAAATCATTTGCCCCTGTAAATAATCCACTGATAATCCCTTTTAGGAATTGTTGAATATTAAAATTTACTAAGAAAATTATTAAATAAATAGAAAAAAGAGAGAAAAAATACCCGAAATCTCCAAACTTTGTAGGGAAAATGAGGATTCTTTTATATCAATTTTTTAAAATTGTCAAACTTAAATGAGAAGTGTGACATTAATTATTTAATTCAATATTGTAAATGATTTCCTACCATTTTTGATAGGCTGTACAATTCAAAAAAAAGAGGGGATTTAACTGCAACGACTAAATAAACTAAAAAATTCAATTACGGGTTCCACGAGGTGAATCCGTGACCTAAGCATCGTTTTCTTCAATTTTCGACTCTGTTTTGATCTTTGGTACCTGCGGTTGCGGTGACTCTGCAGGTTGCTCTACAGCGGGTTCTTGCACTCCAACTTGCGGTTGTTCAACCTGAGGTGTTGGTTGTTCTTCCACCTGTGGCTTCGGTGCGGGTTGGGGTGCGGGCTCGACTTGCGGTTGTTGGACTTGAGATGTAACTTCCGGGGGTGGGATTCCTGGAGTTGAGACTTGTTCAGGAGGGACTTCTGGAGTAGTTGGTGGCTGCTCCTCTATTGGTGGCAGCTCTTCTATCTCTCCTTCTGGGATCTCACCTCCGGTACTACTTTCGATCTTTGTCTTTAATTCTTTATACGTTTCAATATCAACTTCGCCTCGTAGAAATCGCTCTTCCAAAAGTCCCAATTTTTGAGCCTTTGAAAGTGTTGCTTGAGGTAATTGAGGCACTGGTTTCATAGATGGTGGTGCCAACGATGGTAAGGGTACTTTCGGTGTAGGTAGTTGTTCAGATACTACAGTATGTTGTGATAGCTGTCTTGTTCCTTCCACACTAGGAGTTGCACTAGGTAAAGTTAAATGTTCTGGTGGTGCGTATAATAACTCAGCTCTTACGGTTGGTATCCTGGCAGCTTTTCGCTTTTTATAGATATATAAAACGATTAGAGATAAAATACTTATCACGATAATAATAATCCAAATTAACCAGTACCAAGTAGATTCTTCGCTAGATGATTTATCTACTTTATTTATATATGGCGTTGCAAAATTATCGGTTTTTATTGTTCCTGATCCGTTAGAAGCTAAAAAATAATAAGTATGTATTCCTTCAGTTAATTTTATCATATGTTCATAGATACCATTAGACGCATTTTCACCAGATTTTAATTCCATATCATAAATATTACCATCCATGCTTAATTGAATTGATATCGGACCCTTATTTTCCGAATTATAATAAAAGATTGAAAATGTAAATTCAGTTTCAGTATTACCTTCTTTTGGCACCATCTTTGGATTTGATAATCTAAAATCCTCATCTCCATATTCGGGCTCTTGGGTTATGTGCAATGTAAAATTATGAAAATCCCAACCATTTTCACCATCATTTACAGAAACATTTATCCAATAAGATCCAACATCATTAGTTAAAGGCAGACCATTTAACCATCCTGTACTTGCATCTATCGTTAACCAATTTGAGGCATTACTGTTTATGGTCCAAGTTAAGGTTACAGGTGGTGGATCTATATCCTCTGCCTCATAATTAACAGAATATAATTCACCCACCATCGTACGTATTTTATCCTCGGTAATTATTTCCGGTGGGTCATTGACATTTACAACGGTTAATGTAAAATTCCTAGTATCATTGTATTCATAGTCACTTACAGAGATATATACCCAGTATTCACCTACGTCATCGTTTGAGGGTGTACCATTTATAATCGCATTTGTAGTATCAAATGCTAACCATTTTGCATTAGTGGCAATAGTCCAGGTTAATTCAATGGAGGCATGATCTACATCTTCGGCTTCATAATCCACTTCATAGTACACTTCTTCGGTTGCAGTATTAACATCATTTGTAATGATTTTTGGTGGGTCGTTGACATTCACAACCTTTAGCGTAAAATTCGAATAATCAATATATACATTATCGTTCACCGATATATTAACCCAATATTGACCCACATCATCATTTGTAGGGGTACCAAAAAGTAAAGCAGTTGTTGGTTCGAAATCTAACCAAGTAGCATTAGTATTCATGGTCCAGATTAAATCATCTTCTGGTATGTCAACATCTGTTGCTTCATAACTAATTTCATAATACTCATCTTCATTAATCATTTCAATGTCATTTGTAATGATAGCAGGAGCATCGTTAATATTGATGACAGTTAAAGTGAAATTTGTAAAATCAGAATCGATCATGTCATTAATAGAAATATTGATCCAATATTCTCCGACGTCATCATTTGTAGGTGTGCCGTTAAGTATAGCCATAGTGGGATCAAATTTTAACCAATCTGCATTTGATAAAAACTTCCAAGTAATTACTTGATTAACATTTTCAACATCTATATCGTTATATTCATATTTTACCATATAATCCGTATCTTCAATAGCAGTAAGGATATTATCACTTGTAATATTGGGAGGTGTATTGTATACCGTTGGTTTATTCACAAGTGTTGTAAACCAAGTAAATTTACCATCAGAAGCATGGAACTGATATGAATGAACTCCGATATCTAAGTTTTTGATATTGAAGAAATAGTCTTTTCCATCTATATAATTTGTATCTGTAGAGTCAACTTCTAACATTGAATATTCTGTTCCACTAATAGTAGCGGTTATTTTTGTTGGTGTCGTATTAGTTAAATGAGTATATTTTACTGCAAAATTGAAATAAGTACTAGTATTACCTGAGATTGGTGTAAGACTTGGATGACTTAAAATAAGTGGTAAAGATACGTATCTATAAAATATATCATAATCCGTGCCCGCTGCATTTGTATTATTTTTATCTTGCCAAACTATATGACTCTTACCAGCGTCTACTGCAATATCTGGCCATTTTGACTCGAGAGTATTGAAATTACTACCTACTACGGGTTCTGAAATTACTTGGATATCTTCCCAATTTGAACCGGTAAGATTACATCTATAAAATATATCAAAATCTCCGCTAGCACTGTTCGTATTATTAAAGTCATACCAGACTATGTAGATTTTACTGTACTCTACGATTATTTCTGGATACAAAGAGCCCTCAATATTAAAATCCTGACCTTGAATAGGTTCTGAAATTACCTGTATATCTTCCCATCTTGAGCCAATAAGATTAGATCTATATAATATATCTGTATCTGTTCCAGCACCGTTCGTATTGTTATTATCATACCATATCACGTAAATTTTATCATTTTCAACTGCTATTGCAGGACTGTGAGACCCACCAGTATTGATATTAAGACCTTCCCTCGGTTCTGAGATTACTTGTATATTTTCCCATGAAGAACCCGTTATATTACATCTAAAAAAGATTTCACTATCAGCGCCTGCATTATTTGTGTCATTTTCACCTCCCCAAACCACATAAATTTTACCATTTTCAACTGCAATATCGGGACCAATCCCACTTCCAATGTAGTAATTCTGACCAAATATAGGTTCTGAGATTACCAGTATATCTTCCCAGCTGGACCCAGTAAGATTAGATCTATAAAATATATCGGGATTTAATCCACCACAATTATTTATGTTGGTATAGTCATGCCATACTACATAGATTTTATCATTCTCAATTGCAATTTTTGGGGCACCAGAAGAGCCGACATTATTATTAATACCCATTATAGGTTCTGAGATTACCTGTATATCCTCCCATTTAGACCCGGTGAGATTACTTCTATAAAAAATATCCAGATCTGTACCTGAACTATTTGTATTATTATAATCATGCCAAACTACAAAAATTTTTCCACCGACAACTGCAATGTCCGGACCTCCAGACTCTTCAGTATTAAAATTTTGACCAATTATAGGTTCGGAAATAACTTGAATTGCTGACCATGAATTGCTATCAAAATATCTATAAAATATGTCCCTATCGACACCTGCACCACTAATATCATTTTCATCCTGCCAGACCACATAAATTTTGTCGTCTTCAACTGCAATTGAAGGGTTTGAGGAATCACCCGTATTGAAATTCGCCCCCGGAATAGGTTCAGAAACTACATTTATGACACTCCAATCAAAATTATAATTATCGAAGCGATTTTCTAATCTTGAAGTTATATTTTTATTTTCGGGGCTCTTAGCTCTTAAATCAGAATTCCCAATTCCAATTAATGTACTTAAAAATAAAATGATTATTACAATGAATGATTTGAGTTTTATTCTCAATGCATTACCCCCTATTACAATAGAGTTTAATGATAATAAATATTTGTTAGTTATTATAAGATATAGTAAGAGAACAACTCTGAAATCCAGTCACAACCAAA
>CBDVCJ010000263.1:0-5985 GCA_965372445.1 uncultured Thermoplasmata archaeon
ATAAAATATATCTTCTATAGCATTTGATAATTTAACAGTATGAAGTTCAGGTGGGTCATTTGTATTGTTCACAATCAATGAAAAGTTATCATTATCAAAAAGTTGGCCATCACTAACAGTTACATTCACCCAGTAAATACCCACATCATCATTTGTTGGTGTACCATTAATTATTCCAAGTGTGTTGTTGACTATTAACCAGCTTGCATTTGTTATAATCGTCCAGTACAATTGAGGGCTATCAATATCTTCAGCCTTAAAAGTCACATTATAAAATATATCTTCAGTTGCATTAGTTAAATTGGTAGTAAGAATTTTTGGTGGATTGTTGACCGGATTTACGATAAGTGTAAAATTTTTACAATCTTTATTTATTCCATCATCAACCGTTGCATTCACCCAATATGCTCCTACATCACTATTTGTAGGAGTGCCATTGATTTTACCGAGTGTATTGTTTAATATTAGCCAACTTGCATTCGATGTAATATTCCAGTACAATTGAGGGCTATCCTCATCTTCGGCTTCTAAGGTCACATTATAGAATTCATTCTCTGTTGCATTTGGTAATGTATCATTAATAATTTTTGGTGGGTCATTTACATTCACAACTGTTAATGTGAAATTAGTAAAATCAATATTTATTGTATCATTTATTGTTATATTAACCCAATATTGGCCCACATCCTCAAATTTTGGTGTGCCATTAAGAATTCCAGTAGTGAGATTAAAATTAAGCCAACTTGCATTTGTCTTAAATTCCCAAACGAATGTTTGATTGCCATAAACTTCATCAATATCATCATATTCATAATCTTCTTCATAATAAGCATCTTCATATGCAGTTATGTTGTCTTCAGTTGTTAAATTGGGTTGTGTATTCGAAATAGTCACATTAGTTGACTTTTTTAAAGAGCCGAACTCAATACCATCTTTGGGCCTAAGTATAAAATACCAAATATCTCCGACTGTTGTAGCACTCCTGGGTATTTTTATAGTTCCATTGAAAATTTGTTGAAGTTCATCATTTTTATACCAACAAATTTCTGTGCCATTTTCAACATCAGCGCTATTATTATCATTCCATTCATACTGTGCTGTTAGATTATCATTTGATTTAGGATATTGTGGGTCAATTGTAAGATTATTAACATAAGGCGGATAGTTCCACTTTTTCTGATAAGCATAATATACCAAGCGAGGTGTTACTATATCAATTCCGCTCCCATTATCTTTTATGCTGACAATTCCAAACCATTCCTCTTGAGTATAGCCGTCGGGTTGAAAAGGTGTTGGATAATCAAAATTTGTCTCCTGTATATTTGTAAACCCTTTGTTATGGTTATATTTCCACCACTCGTCAGAATACTCCATAGAAGTGCCACCGGCGCAACCGCTTGCATTTGTTATCTGGTCCCAATTTTTCATGTTCCATTTTGCTTGAGCCGATTGATTCTCTGAAGCTGTATTCAGATCATAGGCATCAGCGCCGTATTCAGAAAGAAAAAAGGGTTTGGTGCTTAACATACGATATATATCAAAAAAGTTCGTGAAATCAAAATCATAAGCATTCATCGCCCAGAAATCTGTCCAGTTCATATTAGTATCGTCAGCTCGCTTTGGTAGAGTTCCTATGTTATGCACATTATAATTAACGGTCCCTACCGGGTGATAATCAGTACCTTCAATTTGGTATGCGTCATAGGCCATTTCGTTTGTCATGGTATACCACTCTAAATTATTCCCGTTTCTAAGATTTTGTTCATTACCGATTATCCACATTAATACCGCTGAATGGTTTTTAAAGGTCGAAACATAGTTTTTAAAATCATTTTTTAAATTTGTCACGTTGGTTTGATTAAAAATATCTTCGTCATACTTCACAAAGAATCCACAGACTACTTTGATGCCATACTTTTCCGCTTTATCCAGCAGTAAATATTTATTCTTTCCTGTTGGGATCCATGTATCTACACGCGCCCATGTTCGGATGGTGTTGCAGTGCATCTTTGAAAGCAGTTGAAAATCACGCTCAAACACACTTTCCAATTCAGTATATGACGGTTTCCAAGAATAGGTGTCATAGCCCACGGGTGTCGGTTGATATGCCACCCCCCTGATTTTATATTCTGAATTATTTACATAAAGCTTGTCGCCAACAAATGAGGTATTCCCGGTGCTGATCTTATTTGATATGTATTCACTTCTACTGAATATAAAGCGCAGGTCGTCGATTTGTATGGTGCCGCTTGTTGTTTCGTTGAATATTAATGATAATTGAGTAAGATTATTGATTTCAAGCCCCTGCTCCTGAAATAATGTCAAAGGGAAACAGAACCTCTGCCAGTGCTGATTAATTGTATAATATTGATCAAACAAAATTTCTCTAGAGACTATGTCGGTATCCATCAAACTGATTCGAAAGTTCTCTCTGCCTTCTCCGCCTCGTATTTTGAATGATAAATGGGTTAGTAAACGCACGGAGAGATTCAATGAAGTAACATTATCCCATAAGCTGGTGTTCCAGGTCGCATCAGTATTATTCCAAGAGATAATATGATACCCTAAAACATCTTTACTTTCACTGCAATTGTTTGAATGTGTTGGCAGCTCCATTGAATTGTTTGTAGCATTCCCGTCCTCAAAGTCATCTATCAATACCTCTGTGCCATTTAGTCTGAGGTCATCGAAGTAAATCGTCCCGTTAGCTTCTATATCGAACTCGAATTTTATTGCCTTAAGCCTCGATTGTTCTAAGCAATACCATTGTTTTCCCTGTTCTGATTGATATATCAGATCCAGAAGCGGTATGTTTACAACTTGCCAGCTTGTGGTAATATTTGTATAATCCCTGATATCTGCTATTGTCGATTCATTATCCGGCTCATCCTCCATGATTATATGGAAGCTTTCGTTTCCCACCTCGCCTTTTATATCAAATGATAAGTAATTATAATCGCTGGCATCGAAACCTGTTACATTGGTATCGTTATTTAAGCGGCTCGCCCAAAAACCCGACGTGTTCCATTTGGCTTTATGGCATTGTCTACCATAAATAAATATATCCAAGTTCTCTTCCAGAGTGTTCTCGTCACCAGTCCAGCAGTCATGCGGCAAGGAATTATTATCGGGATCGAAATCCTCAAAATTGTCTATTATTTTTATTTTAAACGTTTTGGAAAAATTGGCATCGAACTTAAAATATTCTGAAAATTCAGTATTTTGTTCCGATGTATCGGCCTGCTCCAATGCAGTCACAGAAGAGGTTGGATTTATTAATTCGCTTAATTGCATTGAAGATAATAAAATTACAATTATTGCCAGCAACGATATTGATTCAATTGGTGAAAATCTCCAAGCTTTTTTCATCTTCCTTACCCCCCTTGCTACTCCTGAATGTCTTTATATATTGAATTTGAAACCTTAAAATACTTTCGATTGTTTACAGATTTTACCACGATTAAAATAATGATAACAATCCCAATTATAATTATCTTCAAATATATCCTTCATACCAATTCTATTATTTCGATGATTTTTAATACCCGAAATACTTACTATAACTTGCATGTCAGTTCAACATGCATACAGGGTTCACCTATTAGGGTTCACACCGTATTTTAAAAATAAGAAGGATTTTATACTTTATATACCATAAAAAAAGGAAAAAGTACATAAATTTTCCAATCTTTGCATGAAAAAAGGAGGCTTATATTTTATAATATTTAAATCCTAAAATTGTCGTACTTCATATTGAATAACGACATTTCCTATTGCTAATAAGTATCAATAATTTTTTTTACTTTGTTTGGTGAGATGATCGATAACGGTTTCGGTTTATGCAGTTCACTTCGCTCCCCAAATGTTTGGATTCGCCTCATACTTTGCATACACCGTGTTAGGCGTAGCACCACATATTTCATTGAGAATATATAACCGCCATATGTGTCAAGCCTGTGAACATGTCTTCGCTCGATGCAATAGCATTTAGAAGATTGAGTGATAAAGCCGCAGGCCTCCCTTTTTTAAAGGGCTCGACATCTAAGGCTGTATTAAGTACGGTTAAAACATACCGACATGCAATTTGCACTGCATTCCAAGCCCGCTGACGAATGTGATCCTTCTACACCTCGCATAGAGCATCAACGGTACCGTGAGCAATAACATGGCGGAGATCATACAATGATTTTCCTTCGACCTTGTGCTTAAAAAAGAGAGCAATCGGTTTAGCATCGGATTTGAAGATGTGCTCTAAGTGGGTCTTCAATCGCTGTTTTATCCCTACAACACAGTCAAAGTAAGCCTTAGTTATCGCCTTCGTTGGGTTACTTTTAACCCATTCTGAAATAGTATCACCAATACACTTTTCACGCCTTGCAAGTCTCTCTGTTTGTGTAAGACGTTCAGCCCTCAACACGACAAGATGAGACTCGCCAGGTGTATCCTCCTCGATGCATGTTACAAGGGGTTCGATAGCCAATATTGAAAAGAGGAATAAGGCTGCTGGTTCGTTAAGGTGTACGCCCTATGAGAGCCAACCCAATCTTCGATAAATAGCCTTTTCTTTTGGTTAAGTGCATCTTATGATTACAGTTTGGACATTTCACGATTGGCATATGTTATCACACTCCTACTTATTTTAAGACTATTCTATCAACCCTGCCTTATTTAAATCTCTTAAAATTCTAGCTCTAGCTTTCTCAATATTTTTCAAATCTTTTGCGCCAGTTAAAACAACTTTACCCGAACCAAATAATAATGCAACTATGTGTAAATCCTCTATTCTATAAACTAGTCCCGGAAATTGTTCAGGTTCATATTCTATATTTTCTAATCCTAAAGTTATAGCGATAACATTTAACTTTAATTTAGCATTTAAATCAGTCGTTGCCACAATATTTTGAATTATTATTTCTGGGCATCTGTTTACTGACAAACCGGTTTTTTCAAGAGTCTTAATAAGAGTATTAATTGCGGTATCAGCTTCCTCTAGACTTTTGGTGCCTGTACATACAACTTTTCCGGTTGAAAATAACAATAACGCGGATTTTGGTTTCTTCAAACGAAAAATTAACCCTGGAAATCTATTTTTATTATATTCGGAACCCTCTAACTGCGCACTTATGACTTCCAAATCCATTTTGTTACCGATGGATGCTGTAGCAACAATATTTTCAACTTTTATTTCGTTCATAAGAAATCACAATTACATAATATTAATTTATTAATCCCTTTTTTCTTGCGCAATTTATACAGACTACAAAGTTTTTAACTTCAAAATCAAAATCTATTTTTACATCCTTTAAACTATATCGACCAATATATTCATAAATATATGTGTGGAAATCTAATTTGCTCATGTAGTATATAAACCCTTTGAACTTTCAGATTAGAAACCTCGGATCTGACTAATGAGTCAAAAGCTAATTAGTCAAATATATAAACATTACGATTTAAAATCTTAGGGGTTGGATTTGAATAACGAGTTAAAAACTAATTAGAAAAATATATTTTTCGAACCTTAAATGTTAAATTTACTATAGCTATATTTTACTAATTGATTTCCAGCTATTTTAATATTATTTTTTTATTCTATAGAAAAAATCTACCATCGTTGTAGGTTTAGCTTCAATAGATTCAATTTTCTCCTCTTTCTCTAGCTGTTTTAAAGCCCACTTTATCTTAAAATTGTCATTTTCATTGAGTAAGTGCAACTCTTTCATAATCTCAGTGATAGAATATGCAATTGGTTTATTTTTCGTTAAAAAGTTATACGTTTGGCTTTTTATATTCTTATCTTTTATTTCATTGAAATATTCCTCATTTAATTTCATTATATAACCTCTGAACAATATTTTTAACTTATTTATTTTTAGAGGCAAAGAGGGATTAAAAACAAGACTTTGAGTTTGTACCAAGGGGGAAAGTCTGATACAAAAATAAGTTTCTCCCTCGCACCTCGAAAACATAATGATTTTCAGAGAG
>CBDVCJ010000264.1:0-5980 GCA_965372445.1 uncultured Thermoplasmata archaeon
TTACTCGGGAAAGGCGAAGGGCGAAAGACGAAAGGCGACAAGCTCTCGTCTCTCGACTCTCGGCTATCGTCTATCAACAGTGTCGTAATGATTCAATGCGTGGGAAGCAGGACTGAGGACAATCCATGGTGTTCCAAAGTATGTTGTTCCACAGCAGTCAAGAACGCTTTGAAGCTCAGGGAGCTCAACCCGACTGTTAACCTCTATGTTCTTTACAAAGACATCCGGACCTACGGTTTCAGGGAAGATTATTATGAAGAAGCCAGCAGCAAAGGTGTGAAGTTCATAAGATACGACGATGGTAACAAACCAGAAATTCAAAAAAATAGCGACGGTAATTTAGAATTGGTGATAACAGACCCTGTGATACAAGACACATTGAAGGTTGAACCCGATCTTGTCGTTTTAAGTTCCGGGATAATTCCTAATGTTGATAATGGAAAGATCTCGCAAATACTCAAAATTCCATTGAACAAAGATGGATTCTTCTTAGAGGCGCATATGAAACTTCGGCCCGTAGATTTCTCGACCGAAGGTATATTCTTATGCGGGCTGGCGCACTCTCCCAAACCGGTCGACGAGACCATCTCCCAAGCCGCCGGTGCAGCTGCACGTGCAGTAACAATACTATCTAAAGAGCAGCTAGCGATCAGTGGTATAATCGCAGTCGTCGACGCTGAAAAATGTGTGGCATGTCTGACCTGTGTTCGGGTCTGTCCGTACAATGTACCTATTCTTAATGAAGAAAACGTAGCCGAGATCGACCCAGCAAGTTGTCAAGGTTGCGGTACATGCGTGGGTGAATGCCCTGCTAAGGCCATTACACTCAAACATTTTTCTGATGACCAAATATTTGCTAAATGTGATAGTCTATTATTAAAGAAAGTTAAAACTTAAAAATTATCAATGGTGAAATGAAAATGGAAGATTACGAACCAACAGTCGTGGCCTTTTGTTGCCATTATTGTTCCTATGCCGCTGGAGATCTAGCGGGTACTATGCGGTTACAATATTCACCAAATGTTAGAGTAATTAAACTTCCCTGCACCGGCAAAATCGATGTCATTCATATACTCAGGGCATTTGAAGATGGAGCCGATGCAGTTTATGTGGCAGGGTGTTTGGAAGGTAACTGCCATTTCCTCGAGGGTAATTATCGAGCTAAAAAACGCGTATATTATGCGAAGGAATTATTGGACGAACTTGGACTTGGAAGCGAGCGTTTGGAAATGTTCAATATGTCAGCGGCAATGGCACAAGCCTTTGCCGAGGCTGCGAACGAGATGACCGACCGAGCGCGCAAGCTGGGCCCGAATCCTTTGAAGAAAAAGTAGAAATGAGTTGTGAGTGACTCGAAGGGCGGAAGATGAATTATTGCTATTGGCGGCAACTTACTTCGTCAAGTTGCCTCGCATTGAAAATTCCTACGGAATTTCCAAAGCGAACGGCGACCGTTTTGCCGTTTTATTGTCCAATAGCACTTGGCGCAGCAAGATGCCGTAAATGACCAAGATATCACTTCCGCCGTACGCTCTTCGCCCCATGAGCTCACAATTCAATACTACGTGATTACAATTCAATATACAATAAGGTGATAATAATGATAGTAGGCGAACGTAAGCCTTTCGAAGAAATTATTGAAATGATCGGCCCTCACAAGAAAATATTGGTACTTGGCTGCAGCACTTGTGTTACTGTATGTTTCACGGGTGGTGAAAAAGAAACGGGAATACTGGCTGCCGAGCTAAGAATGGCAGCCAAAAAGGAGGGCAAAGACTTTGAAACAGTCGAGTTCACGATCGAGCGCCAGTGCGAGACCGAAATGGCGGAGGCAATAGCCGAAAAGTTAAACGAAGCCGACGCGGTGCTTTCCCTGGCCTGTGGTGTGGGAGTCCAGACCATGGCTAAGGTCTTTCCAGATGCGATCATTTTGCCGGCACTGAACACAACCTTTATGGGATGGCCCGAAGAGCCGGGTGTGTGGGTTGAGAATTGCAAAGCTTGTGGGGATTGTATACTTCATTTGACTGCCGGGATCTGTCCAATGACGCGATGCTCCAAGAACATTTTGAATGGCCCCTGTGGCGGCACGACCGCGGACGGTAAATGCGAGGTCAATCCCGACATTGAATGTGCGTGGCTATTGATCTTCAACCGTTTGAAAGAATCCGGGAGGCTTGACGAGATGGATGCAGTGCGCCCGATCAAGGATTGGCGCCCTGGCGGTCATGGCGGCCCGCGCAAGATCGTGCGTGAGGACCTTACAATGGAGCATATGGTTATAGAAGAGCCGGTGCCCGAAGCTGAAAAAAATGGTGGCGCCCCAAAACCCAAAAAGGAAGGTGATGCGAAATGACCGAGTTAAGATCTGAAGGGCGACTGGAGAAGATATTAGCTAAAGGTGAATTTGCAGTGACCGGTGAGCTTGGCCCGCCGAAACATACCGATGCAGAGGTAATACGTAAAAATGCAGGATTTCTTAAAAATGCGGTTGATGCCGCTAATATCACCGATAACCAAACCGCAATAGTCCGGATCGCATCGCTCGCCGGCAGCGCGATCTTGCTGCAGGAGGGCTTAGAGCCGGTAATGCAAATGACTGTTCGGGACCGCAACCGCATCGCGATGCAAAGCGATGTACTGGGTGCAGCGGCACTGGGTGTGTCCAATATTTTATGTCTTTCAGGCGATCACCAAACCCTAGGCAGCCACCCGGGATCCAAAGGTGTATGGGACCTGGATTCGATGCAGCTCATCCAGATGGTGAAGACCATGCGCGACGACGCTAAGTTCTTGAACGGCGACGAGATAAAAGTACCACCCAAAGTGTTCATCGGGGCGGTCTGGAGCCCGTTCAGTGAACCCCTGGATGTGCGGATACCGAGGCTCGCGAAAAAGGTCGCGGCGGGTGCGGATTTCATCCAG
Organism: uncultured Thermoplasmata archaeon; assembly: GCA_965372445.1. Classification (GTDB taxonomy): domain Archaea; phylum Thermoplasmatota; class Penumbrarchaeia; order JAEHCK01; family CBDVCJ01; genus CBDVCJ01. The sequence continues at coordinate 2,926 of CBDVCJ010000264.1, forward strand.
ACCCAAGGCGTTTTCAATCTTGAGCGTTTTGCAGATACGATGAAGGAAGTGCGTAAAACAGGCCTACATGAAAAGACCAAGCTCCTCGCCGGAGTAATACCTGTTAAATCGGTCGGCGCGGCACGGTATATGCAGAAGAATGTATCGGGTGTGGATGTACCGGAAGAGATCGTGCAGCGTCTCAAAAGTGCGGAAGACCCTGCGCAGGAGGGCATCAAACTCGCTCAGGAGCTGATCAAAGGCGTGCGTGAGATCGAAGGTGTAGCAGGCGTGCATGTGATGGCGATAATGTGGGAGCAGAAGGTGCCGGAGATCGTGGAAGGTGCGGGACTGTTGCCGAGACCTACAGTGTGATAAATCCCAAATCCAAAACCCTAAATCCAAAATAAATCCCAATGACAAAATCCCAACAATATTTTGTCCCTTTTGTGGTTCTTGAAGTTTTAATAGAGGTATAGCTAAAGCTAATAATGATATTTGAAAAAAGATAGCTAATACTGGGAGGAAGAATCCTCCCAGACCCACTTCTTTTTCTCTCGATTGGTTTTGACTATGCTTAATTTTTAATCTATTTCGTCAAAACAATTTTGCGGATAATCTAATGTAACTTTTTTTCATCTTAATATCTGGTTAATCTCGTCTCTCATTTTAGGATTCAAGGATACACGTGGCTGTCCAGATGAGTTTGAAATGATTATTATACGTCTCTTCAAAAGGTCTATAAGACAATCCTCAAACTCTTTTTCAATATAATTTTTAAGGCCCGTTTTAAGGTCGTGAATGGATGATGAACGGGATCCATAATATCCCAATAAGGACAACTTTCGTATTATAATAGGTCTGATCATGTTAACCTCTCCTATGTATATTTTTTAATATTGTTCACAAATTTTGCTCGAAATTTTAATTAAACTCGAACTAAAACATAGGAGGTCCTTTCGGCGGAAAAACACGCTTAATGTTAATTAAAAATATTGATTTTTCATACTTGTTATGATCAAAGTTATCGTAATTAAAATAAGTATATTTTGGATTTCTAAATAATCTATAACAAGTAATGAAATTATAATCTATTGAAGATGTATCTTTTTTGCAATGAGCTTCTAAATTAGTAAAGAATTCAAAAATATCGGCCTCTTCGAAAAAATTTGATGATGCCGAAACTCTTAATGGGGGATCAACAGGTTCATAAAATGATGTTAGTCTATCGGTGATTATTTCTTTATCCCAGGTAGATTCAAGGTATTCGTCATCAATGAATTTCTCTTCTGTTGCAACAATATAGATGCTTGAATATTCATCTCCAAATAGGACTACGCTACATTCAGTTTCTTTAGGTTTGAAAATGTCATTTTTATCTAAATCAAAATTGAAAAAGGATTCCTTTTCATCATGAAATGAGATAGATTCTTCAAAATGCAAATCATCTGAACGAATTCTATAATTTTTTCGCCTATTAAATATTGTTTTTTTATCATCTTCTTTACTCATTTCCATCACTTATGTGCTCTTTTTTAAATTGTTTAATATCATCATCAATATTTTTATATTTTTCAATCTTAATATCCATTTCAAGATTTACAATGATATTTACAATACTTTCATTATATCTTTGAATTGCATTGACGGTATCAGAGTCTTGATTTAATTTATACAGAGTGGTATTCCCAATCTTACGCGAATTAACTACCATCTCAAATTTTAATAATGGTTCTAGAGCTTTATAAATTGTCTGACGTGATACTTCCAAATTTTTAGCTAGCTCTGTTTTTGAATAGTCAAAGTCTCGATGTGCTAAGAGAAATGATAGTACCTGCAATGTAGGTGTTTCGCCTAATGATATACATAAAGGGGAATTTTTCAAGTTCATATATTATAGTAGTATTTCCTTCTATTTAAATGTTGCCATTAGTTTACATCCGATGTTAAGTATTTTAGACATCTTAGTTAATATTTTTCATTCTTCTTCAAATTTAGGTAGAATCATAATTTCATCACCCAAACTTAGAAGATCAATATTTTTTAACCGCTGAAGGCGCTGACTGAATTAATATATCTTCAGCGTACTCAGCGGTTTAATTTGGGCTTACTATCCTTAATTTTATTGATTATCGATTTTCCATCTCTATTTCCTAAATTGGGAGAAGAACAATAAAAATATAAATTACTTTTAAAATTATTTATGTTTATATGATTAAATAATTTTTTCTTCAGGATAATCTATATGATTCCTGATATAAGAGTTCACACGCTGACTTAATTTCTGATTGATGATTCACGAAAAAGCTAGCTTGAAATTTTCCAAATCCACCCGTTGTAGGTATTCGCCTAATTTTTATTTTTAAGGTTGTTTTTCTTTGGAGCTCTTCAGGATCACCTAAACACCATACTTCAATCCGACGTATATATTTTCTATGATAAATATATGCAAATCTTTTTCTACCTTCTTGATATAATCCACATGGTTCTTTTGTCTCTTTTCGTTTCAAATTTATGATTTTTTTTAATAAACACTCATAAAGTTTATCGCATAAAATATTTGAATCCTCACAAGCTTCGTTGTGACCTGACATTTTTTCATAGCCTCCTATTATTGCTTTTTTAATTAATTTTAATGCATTTGATATTACATTAAATTGAATTGCAATTTTATCATTAATTATTGAGCGTTGTATCGTCCCCCCAGGCAATTATTTACAGTTTAATTATAAGACAGCAACTCTTTTCTAACTTATATCTTCAATATAAGTGTATATATTTTATGTTGATGTACTGCTTTATTTAAGTTATTATTTTTGTTTAGGATACCTACATTATTTTTTTACCTCAATCAAAGCAATTTTTTCTTTATTTAATTTTTGAACACCATTTTTCTCGGTAAGATATATTATTGCTAATTCGGTAGGGGGGCCGGATTTCTTTCTTAAATATCTCCAACCGCGATCATCTGAGAAAGACATTTCAAATACAACATCATCAATCTGAATTTCATCCTTATAGTCCTTGATTTCTTGATTCCATCCGATATACGCAGTGGTACTCTGGGTGCCTGATG
>CBDVCJ010000265.1:0-5979 GCA_965372445.1 uncultured Thermoplasmata archaeon
TGAGTCACTTAAATAGCCAAAATATCCATTATTATCCATTACCACTAATTTAAAAAAATATACTCTGTTTGTCATATTATTAGCAGGCCGAATTGATAAATTTCCGGTTTTTATATCGAATTTGAAATTTGAATATTCAACTAGTCCGGAGATCTCATCAGTTATGTTTGTATAAAATCTAAATTCTTCCCCGAAAGGTGTATCCATATCAATATCAACTACATTCACAGATAAATTGAACCATTCATCTTGAATCGGAATTGCCTCGTCTGTAATATCAATTATACCATCGCCTTCATTATATTCGAATCCCAATTGAATCTGGTTAATTGATATTATCTTGGGTGGGTCATTTGTATTTTCTATTTCAAAACTCATAACCAGAAAATCATCACCTTTAGGAATACCATCATCTTCGACAGTAATGTTCATTTTGATTGTTCCAACATCATCGTTTGTAGGTAAAAATCTGATTTCACCAGTTGGACTATCAATTTCAAAGTTATCAGGTGGTGGTTTATCTGTATTAATAATGCTGGTTCCATACTTAAAATTCTCACTATCAATGTCAGTTACATTAATTGTTAGATTTATCCAATGATCTTGTTCTCCCGAAATAATATTTATCCTAGTAATATCAACAATTGTTTCATCGTTTATTTGCCAATGAGAAACATCATTTATTATAGGTGGATCGTTAACAGATAAGATTGTAATATTAATAGTATGCTGACATAATAATCCTTCTGGGTCAGTTGCTCTAACATGAATATTTTGATAACCGAACATATTTAGTTTTGGTAAAATTTCAATAGATTTATTTGAATCGATAATTTTAGCAGTTAAAAGATCGGTTTCGGTATTTTTTCTCCACAAAGAATAAAAACTATTGTGAATTGTAAAATTTAAAATGTCGCCGTCGGGGTCTGTAAATGCTTTATTTAAATCAAAATAAAATTCACCTGAATCTTCATTAATTTCAACCTTATCACTAATTCCAGCAGATTCATCCCAATATGGTGGTTGGTTAGCTTTTACTACTTCAGGACCGGTTCCAAAAATTTCCTCTGCATAATGTTTACCATTAGTTGCATTGATTTTATAATTATGTTGGCCAATTGACAATTTAATACCAGATATTTTATAAATTGCACCAGAAGTATTATGGCCTGATTCGAAAAACATGTCCTTTTCTATTGGTGATGGACCATCAAAATCAATTATAATTTTTACTTTGTGCGGGCCTGGAATATTATTTGGGTCAATATAAGTCACTTTATATTCATATAAATCTTCATTGTCACTTGAATTTGGGATTACTGTACCATTTTTTAATACTGGTGGTACAACAGGAGGTATACCACCAAGATATAAATATGCTTTACCCGCATCAATATTCTGAGTATCATAAAGATATGCACCCACAATAAAATCTGCATAGCTATCATTATTTACATTACCAGCACTTGAAACGGGATATCCATATTGGGCATTTATTTGATTGTCTGCAATAGATGTCCATATAGGTTCTGGACTCGCACCATTGCTACTACCTAAATATAAATAAACTTTACCGGGTCCAGGTGGTTGGTAATACGATGATGCACCTACTATTATATCATCGAATCCATCATTATTTATATCACCCGCTCCCGCTGCTGAAGTTCCATATGCATCTCCCGTGACTCCATCACCAATAGATGTCCAAATCGGCTTTGTTTCTAAGCCATAAGGTGAACCTAAATACAAATAAGCTTTACCAGTGTCTAAATTTTCTGCATTATAAAGGGCTGCACCAATAATTACATCACCATAGCCATCATTATTAACATCTCCTGCACTTAAGGCTGTAGCTCCAAATTGTGCTTTTGACTGATTATCACCCACAGATATCCAAACAGGCACTTGTGTTAATCCATTTTCATTTCCGAGATAAAGATATACTTTACCCGAGTAATTATTAATTAATGGTGCACCAACAATTATATCATCAAATCCATCTTTATTTACGTCACCGGCATTAGAAACTGGGTATCCATAATAAGAACCAATAAAATCTCCTCCTGCATTATCACCAGATGAAGTCCAAGCAGGTGACGTTGATAAACCGAATATCGATCCAAGATATAAATAAGCTTTACCTGCATTTGGTTGATCGGTGTTAAATTCTGGAGCACCAACGATTACATCATCATAACCATCATTATTTACATCACCTGCCATTGCTACACTTTCACCATAATATGCTTCTTTTTGGTCATCACCTGAAGATGTCCAAACAGGAGCATTTTGTAATCCTGAAGGTGAGCCAAGATAAAGGTAAGCTTTACCTGCTCTATAGTTACTAGTGCTATAACAGTAAGAGCCAATAATTACATCATCGTAGCTATCATTGTTTACATCTCCGGCTCCTGCAACTGATGACCCAAATCCAGCTCCTGTTTGATTATCACCTTCAGAAGTCCAAACAGGGGTGGTATTCAATCCTTCACTATTCCCCAAATATAAATAAGCTTTGCCAGCATTTTCATTTGGTGTATCATAATATCTGGCCCCGATGATTATATCGCTATAGCCATCGTTATTTACATCACCTGCACAAGCTATTGCATAACCATATAAAGCATTTTCCTGGTCATCTCCTACCGAAGTCCAAGCAGGTCCAGAAAAAAAATTATGAGAATCACGTGAGGTATTATATATAGAATTAAATATCTCAGCAAGAACATTATTATTTTGATAATCATTATTAAATTCACTAGGTATAGAAATAATTAGTAACTGAAATATTATTAAATATAAAATTATCTTTTTGATCTTAATTTTCATTTACTTTCCCCATAATTCAAGATTATTAATTGTTATGTTAATATAAAAGAATATCGTTATTCATCTGATTATCACAACTAATTATCTGCTTTTACATCATTCTTTCTTTAGAATTTTCATGTCAACTCAAGCACCATTTTTTTTGCCCCCTCAGGATGCAGCACGATCTCTTCCCCTTCCTTAAGTTTCAGAAAATGCGCGATCTTTGCAGGGATCCGCACAGCGAGCGAATTACCGGATTTGACAATTCTAATTTTTTCTGCGAGGCCCCAAATCCCTAAATCTTTGGCTTTGTTCTCGATTTTTTTCATAGTTTTTGCGGTAACGAACGATTCATTACATTTATCACAGATCTCGGCTTTGAACTTGCCTAAGGACACTCCGAACATTACTTCTTCGATCTTACCTTCTCTCAAATTACCTTTATCACACACGGGACATTTTTTCATTTTCATATCGATCACCATCTACGCATTACGGTAATAACATAAACATCATCACCAATTTTTTTGAATACAACTTCAAAATATGTATAAGCTGCAACGATTTTTTTATCTTGAGCTCTTTTTGTACCTTTTTGTATGGCTTCGGCAACTTCCATTTCGGATATCCCGCGTTCGATCATACGTTTGCGGGCGTGTTTGCTGTACCTGATGTTGACCATGTAATACATATATTACTTTGCTTACATTTAATACTTTTTATACAGACCTTTCAACTTTCGGGAGTGTCGGGAATCCGGGAGTATCACAGGTAAAATAAATTTTACATTAAACAGGTTCTTATTTTACCTTTAGTGTTAGCTCCTTTTCGAGTTGGTAACACCGGGAGCAGTGAAACCGATTGGGACTCTGGACCATCGATACTCCCGTTACTCCCGAATGGGGATAAAGTAATCATTACTCCCGCTACTCCCGACGTATGATAAAAATTGCACAATATCCACATCCCCATGGAGACATTCTTAAATAATATAAATCGATTCTAACCCGAGGGTATCCCCATTGAAATTCTTGAGGCTGGTTTCTGTAGCAGATGTATTGACGTTAGGTAACGGCATCTGTGGTATACTCGCGATCATCACGATGATAATGTACGCCCCCGATGTTACCATTGGCTCGGGTTTCATCCTTTTCGGCATGATATTCGACGGCGCCGACGGCTGGGCTGCGCGCAGGTTCGGCACCAAACACGATTATGGACGGTACCTGGATTCTTATTCCGACAGCATTACATTTTGTTTGGCACCGGCGGTGATGGCGTTCGTAATTTTTTCAGACCTTGAGGACGGGCTGGGGGGTTTGGCGAGTATACGAAATCTATTGGTGATCGCCGGCTCGATCCTGATCGCTGGCTGCGGGTGGTGGCGGTTGTATAACTTTACGATCAAAGGTTACAAGCTTAAAGCCTTTGCAGGTCTTGCAACCCCCGCGATGACCTTCATGGTGCTGATACTCGTCCACGTGCTCGACCCGCACCGCTCTGAAAATAGCTGGGTCTATATCCCTTATATATGTATGATAATCATTATTATAGGTTCAATATTAATGATCAGCAATGTGAGATATCCCAAAATCCGCGGCAAACTCGCATATGCTCTTGCCATCGGTATAATATTTGGTTTAGTGGCGACAACGCTACCAAAACTCCAGGACATCGAGTCGGATGATGTCTTTATGGTTTATAGGCTCGTTTCGTTCATTGGGCTGGGGATGGTGATAATTTATGTTCTTATTAGCCCAATAGCGATTTTAGTTAGTGAAAAACAATCCTGATTTTGAGGACTTATATAATCCAATAAAATCCTAAATAAACCAAAAATTCAAATTGGAAATTTTAAATTTGCAATCTCCAATATAACGATAAAGTCGTTTTGGTAGTATTTGTACGTATTTGATTATTGGATTATTTAAAAAAAACTAGTGGGCTTTAGCCCAAGTATAAGTGCGGATCTTGGCACTTTTGCCGAAGCCGCAGCTGGCACAGCACTTTTTGCGGATATGATATGCATGCTTGCCGCATCTACGGCATTGAATATGCGTCTTCTTCTGTCTTTTACCCCTCGAAGGAGTACCCTTACTCATTCTCATTCCTCAAAAAAATTATTTGTTCTATGGTGAAATATATATAACGTTATCTCCCCTTATTATCGCCAACTCGAATTTTTCTATAACTACACCATCTAATAGCTCTTCTGCATTTTTCAGTACCAAGTTCATATGGGGGTCGAAACCGTCTAAGGTTCCATGATACTCTCGACCACCTTTTAGCTTGACTAATACACGGTTGCTAATGTTTTGATATACGGTATCTAATGGTTTTACTGGCATAGGTCATCCCTCAATATCGAACTTGTATTTAAATTCTGTTATTATCAACCTAGATACGGGTGGGCGTATTTAAATGTTAGCGAACGATGGCGATGTAGGATGTAGGATGGAGGATTGAGGATTAAGGATTGAGGATTAAGGATTGAGGATTAAGGATTAAGGATTGAGAATGGGGGGAAGTTGTGGGGTGTGTGCTATTTTTAGGTGATAGGTGATAGGGACATATGCTCTGAGTCCTGAGTCCGGGGTCTTATGTCCGGAGTCCCAAATAACAATTGGACTTCGGACCTAGGACTAATTGGCTATTTATAATCAAGGACTTCGGACAATGTGCCTAATTCCTATAACCTAACACCTACAACCTAAGTTGCTCACAACTTCATTAACTCTCATCCTTCAACCTCCATCCTCCATCCTTATTATGGTAATAATGAGGCATTAACGGGTCTTCTTCTGCCAAATAACTTCGCCTTCATATACAATTTTCAAAATCCGGTGATAAGGTATCATTGCCTCCGAAAGCTTCATGAACGAGCGCTGGAGCTCTTGGATATCACTACCGGAAATGATCATTGTATCGTTCGGTGCACCACGGTGTACGTACCAGATCTCTGCAAGGTCCAGATCTCGGTCCTCGCGCCATTTGAGCTCGTTGAGCACCTCATGGGAAGAAGGCATATGTGGCAGATTGTGTTTGGCTATTTAATATTTATCAACCTTCGGGAGTAACGGGAATAAAGGTAATAGTAGATTAATCATCATCTACTGCGGTAATGAACGTCGTTCATTACCTCTACATTCAAAATTCATTTGTAATTTT
>CBDVCJ010000266.1:0-5976 GCA_965372445.1 uncultured Thermoplasmata archaeon
TCTCGCGGCAGTTGAATAAGCCTGGGCATCTAAAACTGCGTTAGCTGCCTCGAGCTAATAATTCTTATGGTTTTTTAATGCCTAAATAAGAATTATTACCCCTTCGGCGGTTTACTGCGTAAACCGCCTTGAGCTAAAAAATTTTTGAGTTTTATTTAGTAAAGGCAAAAATTTTTACCTTCGGGGTTAGAACCCCTCGCACAATCCAAAGCTTTTAAAATTATTATGCTATTATCCTGCCACATAGGGACCGTAGGGTAGCTTGGTCAATCCTTCCAGCTCGGGGTTCTGTTGAGAGTGGGTTAACTGATATCCACAACTGTGATACGGAAAGCTGGAAACTCCGGTTCAAATCCGGGCGGTCCCATCTCTGATTTTATAAAGTTATCAGTCGATGGCACCGCCCGGGCCATTACATTGGTTTTGAACCTACGGGCTAAAAATGATTTTTTATTGATTACAACTTTTTTAGCCCAGGGCCTAGAATTCTTATAATTAATAATCGTCCTTGATCAGAATTCTAAACCCTCCGGTTCAAATCCCTAGCGGTATTTTTTTTTAAACGAATCCCGAGCTTTGAAAAAGCCGAAGGGCTTTTCAATGCGAAGCAACTTGGCGTAGCAAGTTGCTGCAGTCCCGAATCCCGAATCCCGTTTATTGATAATTTATATAAACGTGTACTTCAATTACCATAATTGAGAGGGTTACCATGAAGAGATGGATATTAGTTATACTCAGTAGTTTATTGGTACTATGTCTAATTTCTCCTACGACCTCCGCAGGAAATCTGGAGGAGTTATTGGACAATTGGGAAGACGGTCAAGAAAAAGAGATCTTGGGTCACGGCTTCGACGAGGAATCTTGGACCGCATCATCAGTAAAAACCACAAATCAACAGGGTGATAAGGTTACCTATTCAGTTTCCTATCTTAATTACAAAAACGTCCAGGCATTTCTTGTTGCGCTTAACAAAGTTGAAAATGCAAATGGAACTGGTGTGCTGCCGTATCAGATGTTCGGGTTACATTATTATACCGCAGATAACCAGGAGGTTTATATTGGCGCATTGCTCGCCTTTTTAATGGTCTATGACGATTTGAATAATGATGGTATACCAAACACCGATGAGAACAAATCCTTTGTAATTCCATTTGGGGTCGGTGAAACCCTGAACGGCACTTACCCGCCGGATGTTTCAGCTATAAATATAAAAAAGATTGGTGAAGGGCATTGGCAATTTGGAATGCACTACAAGAATATGTATGCGCTAGTTACCCCCAACCCTTTTGCAACTGCGATTTTTAAGGTGGGGTTGATCGCAAAATTTACTGAATTAAAGATCACATATAATATAAAGATAAATGAAGATACAAATGAAGTGACGGCTGAAACATTTTATACTATTGGACAGGTAACTGAGCTTTGGTCTTTTTTAGGGCCGTTTAAGAAAAAGGAGGATCACACAAATATTTCATCGAACTTGGGGTTAAGTGCAGTACATTTTGTAACGGTGTTCACATCAAAATATGAGGTTACAGGAAATACCTCAGGTCACGCGGTCAGTTCAGGAATTTCGGATGAAGATGTCGTGATTGGAATAGGTAAGGATAATTTACGCGCGTTCAAGATCGGTTTTAGAGGTTCGTTCGACCTCATCGATGAGACCACGGATAAGACAGTTCGTAAGGATGAGGATGCGATAAACCTCCTGCTTCAAGCCCGACCTGCAGATATGAATCTTGTGAGGTGGCAGCTGGGATTTTCTGCAGCGCTATTCAGTATATTTGCATATGCACTAAGTGAAGATGTGCAAGATAAATATACCTCACCACGAAACTTGGCGCAACGGAGCTTGAATCCATTTAACAAAGAAGGGTTTATGATGCATGTGCTGTGGTATGCGGTCTGTTTCCCATCATTTGAAGGTTATAGGGTCGAGCATGACCCGGTTTACACCGCGTATGTGAACTTCAATCCCGAGATCGCAGAGGAGGATGACAAAAAGACGCCGGGGTTCGAAGCAGTTGTTCTAATAACAGGTATTTTATTGGTTGCACTTGTATCGAAACGACAAAAACTGAAACCCAAGTAGAATGATCGCCGGATTTACAATGCCTATTGACCACAATTCGAGATACGTACCAAAACATTAATTATTATAGTTTTAGTTTCCATACCTATTAGATCAATTATTAGGACGACCAAGCATGGCAGATGACGATTTAGCAAAATCAAAAAAATACCGAAAGAATGCAACGCCACCATCTACTAAACCATCCCCGATCCAAATTATTAATGTTATTATTGCAATAATTTTGGCAATTGCGATAATATTTTTTGGTTGGAGGTTTTTTAATCCTCCCGATGAAATTGTGGATCCCCCGTTACCACCGATAACAGAAAACCAGCCGAAGCTTCCAACTGAAGGTATAATTAATGCTCACGAACACATCCAAACTTATAACTCCCGTGGAGATACGATCTGGGAAGATCTGGGTCAAAGATGGCTAGATGCAATGGAGCGCGTTAATGTTTCTTGCACTGTGATGCTTGGCTCGCCAGATGCAACTTTTTTTCTTAAACCCACGGGGCATTTTAATAATTATGACAGGAGTAATGAAGATGTTGTAAAACTTTCATATTATTTTTCTGATAATTATGAAGGGCCAACCAAATACCTTGCATTTCCGACAGTAAACGCTACCGACCCTGACAATCTTGAAAAATTCCAAGATCTAATGGACCGAGGTGCGTGGGGGTTGAAACTATTTACTGGCCATTATGCATCATTTCATAGCTATCAGGGACCCCTGAATATATCTTCTATGTATCCGATCTACCAATATTGTCAAGACGAGCAGATACCGATTATTTGGCATGTACACCTGGGCTATCAATACATACGGGCCGAGTTCGAGGCAGTGTTAAAAGATTTTCCCGATCTCATCATCAATATCCCGCATTGGGGTTTGCGCTCGTCAGATCTACCGACCTTAATAGATTTCTTTGAGCGATACCAGAATTTATACACCGATATTTCATTTGGAGCATGGGCGATGGAAGGCTTCGTTAGAGTTTCGGATACTGTAGATGCAATCAGAGCCTTTGTCGAAAAATATCCGGATCGGATTATGTTTGGAACTGATATGGTGTATACTGAACATAAACGCAAAACTGTGGAATGGGCGGCGAACCTTACCCAGGCATATATCGATATGCTCGAAAAGGATTATTACAGTGTGACAGTCACACCAGATGTAATGGGAGACCATAATGGGATGTCACCCGGTGATTATAACGGGTTGAATCTAGACCCATCGATCCTGGAGAAGATCTATTATGACAACGCCGTCAAATTCCTATTGTGCAAGCCCTATTATGAAGAGGTAAATATATCCGCGATCAAGAACGGAACGGAGCTCGAGAATAGCCGCGGTCAAGCCGAGGATGAGTCTGATATAAATTCGATTGAAATTGGTGTTCGCAATGACATTATTATTTGTGCGGAGGTAAAAAATAGTATTTTATTTGCTATAGATACCTAAAGGGACAAACTGTAGTTTGTAGTTTATTTATAAACGACAAACTAATAATATCTCTTCTCCCGATTTTGGGAAAGATAGACATGATAGTGGTAGCTACCCTATTTGTTAAAGTGATAAGTTGTAAGATAGTTGAATTAATGGGAATTATTAAAAATCCGAAACACTAATTTCTAAACTCTAAACAAATCTTAAATCAGAAATCACAATTTTCCAAACCCGCTAACGGCGCATAAGGCTGTATGGTTTTTTAAACAATCTTTTTTCGAGACTCGGCAACTTTTGTCACACCGGCGCGATTTGGTTGGTTCTCAAACCATACCAAGACAAAGCCAACCAAGAGGGCATAGTAAAACCGTCGCCGGCACGTTTACTATTTGGGTTTGGGATTTTGAAATTACCACAGGGTGGTCAGGTCAAGGTCGCAGGTATAAATCTTTGGTAATGGTTGTCAATACCGATTTATACCTTTAGTGTTGGCATTCCTGCGGAATCTCAACACCTGCGGCATTTAACTATATCTTTTTTTATCTCAAGTCGTTAAATGCCTCGGTCTCAAGATTCCTGGCGGAATCTTGACACCATAAGCCTCCTTTTTTCATACGAAAGTTGGAGAATTCAGGTACTTATTCTCTCTTTTTTTATTATTTTTAATCATGCTTGTTTTGTTGCACATGATTTCCTGCCATTTTTTAATGGGCGGTACAATTTGGAATACAGTAAATTTTAATAGCTATGACAGAATAATTAAGAATAATCATTGGGTGAATAGATGAGGAAAGCCTGGATTAATATCATGTTGGGATTATTTCTAATAAATATCTTCATATTAATTCCCACAATTATCAACAATGATATAATGATTGGTCAAGCAAAGGGGAATCAAATTAAGAATACACTATCCATTCATAATCCTATCCGAGTAGAAAATGACACTCATTTTTCCACCGTAGCTATATCTGAAAGTTGGTCTGGGAATGGAACCCTGGCAAGTCCTTACATTATTGAAAATTTGGAGATTAATGGGAGTGGATATGGTTATTGTATATATATAAGAAATACAACAGTATCTTTTATTTTGAAGAATTGTTCTTTGCATGATGCAAGTGGAAAATCTGACGATATCGTTTTTTGGGATTCCGGTTTGATTCTTTATAATGTAACAAACGGAATTATTGAAGACAATATTTTCTTAGAAAACCAAAGGGGAATTTCTACCCAATATTCAAATAGAATTATAATGTCAGGCAATACTTTTAATTCAAACTCGCATGGAATAAATCATCGTTTTTCAAATAATAGCACAATATTCGATTGTAATTTCAATGCAAATGCTTTTGGCACAACAGTTTTGCGTTCAAATTATAATATCATAACAAATTGTACTTATAAATCAAACAAGCATCATGGGATCTCTCTTTCAAAGTCTAATTACAACAAACTTACAAATATCATCGCGTGTAACTCCTTGTATGGTAATGGTATTGAACTTTCAGAATCAAATAATAACACAATTATTAATTGTACATGTGAATCTAACGACGAAGATGGCATACGCTTAGATAGTGGATCATATAATAATGCAATAATAAATAATATTTGTAATAATAATAATAAAAATGGCATTTATTTAGATCATTCCCGATACAATATAATAGTAAATAATACTATTAAATCAAACGGTGAATATGGCATTCTTAATGAGTATTCGAATAATAATTCTTTTTCAAATAATATCATGATTAATAATGGAATCGGTATATTAGGCTATGACCTTAGTCATTGGCACACGCATAATATCGATGAAACAAACATAATAAATGGAAAACCGATCTATTATTTGAAAGATCGGGCTGGAAGTACCATATATTCTGGAGTTGGACAGGTTATTCTAGTTAATTGTACAGAAGTTCTTGTTGATGGTCAAAATGTTTCTGATGGATCTGTTGGTATTTTATTAGGTTTTTCAAACAATAACACGATTGTGAATAATGTTGCTAACAAAAACAATGTCAATGGAATATTTCTTTGGGAATCTAATAATAATAAATTAGATAAAAATACCGTTGTTTTAAATAAAAAAGATGGTATTTGCCTTATAATGTCAAGTGATAATATAATCACAGATTGTACAAGTAATTTTAATGGGGAATCAGGCATAAAATATGGGGGATGGAGCTATGAGAATAGAATTAATAATCCGATAATGAATTGCACATCTAGTTTTAATGGTTTATACGGTATGTACTTGGGGGAATCGGATTATACCATTATTGAAAATAATATTTGTAATTCAAACAAAAAAGATGGCATCTACCTTTATTCATCTATCAATTACAAAATTAAAAATAATATTGTAACATCAAATAATGGAAGTGGTTTGAGAATTCATAGTTATTTAGATAAATTTTCACGCCATGAAAAAATATTTGCC
>CBDVCJ010000267.1:0-5956 GCA_965372445.1 uncultured Thermoplasmata archaeon
GAACTACAAACCGAAAACTACAAACTGAAAACTTCCGTCTTTAATCCTGAATCTATATCTTACAACTTACCTCAATGAATTAGTAAAAAAGTCATTTCTTATTTTCAGTAAAATACGTGAAGCCGCACCCCACGCAAAAGATCACAAAATTCATTATCAGGAACATTTTCAACATATCTAATAATGTGTCATGGAACGCCCATAATACACCAATTTCCAATAGCGAAAGTGCAGTAAATAAATAAATGAAATTATATCTGCTCTTGGCCAGGTTATAATAAACAATAACCGTATTTAACGAAAAGAAGAACATTAGCGGTCCATATAGGATCAAATACGAATCGGCGTTAAGATACTCATCACCAAATAAAATTCCAATATAGACCCTGGGTATTAGTAAGAATGAGATCACCAATAATCCACCGGGTAGTCCCGCATAAAGTAGACTTCTTTGTAGAATGTGGGTAGTATCTTTTTTCTCCATGTGGCTTTCGACCACCTTTGGATACATTACTGTTGTAATACCAATCGGCAGAAAAAATATAATTTTACCAAAAACGGATGCTGCGGTGTAAAGTCCGGTAGCGGTCTCTGTAAAAAAATGTTTTACTATAATAACGTCGATATTAGTCGGGATCGTTAGACACGCTACGGTTAACATCACAAAAAACGAGACTTTATAAACGTCCTTGAATACAATTTCATTTTCTGGCTTTGTATTATTTGTCGTATTCTCTTCCGGATCTTGATCTCTAGTTTGAGGTCGTCGCTCGAAAATATCAATTTTCAAATCATAGGTTTTTAGAGCGTAAAATAGTAAAACGAACGAGACGGTCAGAGTGATCATAGCGCCAAGAACAAGCCCGCCAACCGCCCCATATAATCCGAACCCGACCAGCACCAACCCGCCGCTCATAGCGAATCTTGCTGACGCGCGGACTATATTTGCACCTGCCAAATGTTTGAATCTTTGCAACCCCTGAATTATACCGAGGTTGATCGGGGTGATCCACGAGAACAAAAAAATTAACCCTATTGGGAGCACCAAATAAACAGACTCCAAATGCAGGAACTCAGCAATAAATCCACTTAATAACGAGAAAATGATAACGCCAATGATCCCCGCGACCATCATGCGTTTAACCATTTTCGAATGAAATATCGGTATGAGCTTGTAATTATTTTTACTCTTGAACTCCGAGATAAATCTTGTGCTACTCACCCTTATCGTCCGTACTAAAATGAACGATATATAAAATGATAATGCGAAGAGTGCCCCAAAGACCCCATAATTTGCTACACCTAATACTCTGCTCATAAATATCTGATAAAATAAATTAATGCCACTTGCGATTATTGCCGCAAAAAACATCAAGCTACTAGCCCTTAATAGATCGTCGGGTTTTAATATTTCATTATACTTCAAAAATTAGGACCTCCGGAATATTCCTGGTAATAAGTTTGCGATATTTAAATACTGTTTTTAAATCACTATCATCAACATTCACCCAAAGCCCTGGAAAATGATTGCTACAAAACATTTGTAATGAGGTTTGACGATAAAGGATGGCGTTAACTATATATATACAAATTTCTATATATAAATAGGGATTTTAATGAAAACTAAATTACCTTTTATTGTTGTATTGGGATTGTGTGTCGCAATCATTACAATGAGTTTTACTGCCGTTGCCGATAAAGGCGAGGAGTACATCGCACCACAGGACAGTTTCGAATTGGAATTCGAAAATATGAATAAAGGTGAAAAGATACGATGGGATTGGCATGCGAACCAAAATAGACTTGATTTTAAAATTGAGGATTCGGATGGAAATGTATATTATGAGATCTTCAATGCAAAAGAAGATAAAGGCACTTTTATCGTACCTGTGTTTGGTGTCTGGACTTTGATCTGGGAAAATTTTTATTTTGCGAGCTTATCAGAAGATTTTGCAATAAAATTGGAATATTCTGTACTTATCGAAAAAGTACCGCCACTTGGATTATGGGGCCAACCTGGTAATGGCCAAGTAGATCTTGAGTGGAATAAAGTGGAAGGTTCAGATGGCTACAATGTCTATCGTTCAACATCGCCCGATGGTGGCTTTAAAAAAGTTAATGATGAGCCGGTAAATGATACTACATATACAGATGACGATGTTACCAATGATGTCAAGTATTATTATGTAACCGCCCTCAAGAACAATACTGAGTCCGATCCCTCGAACATAATCACCGCCAAGCCCCTAGGCGACGACCAAGACGGTGATGGCGTGCCCGATGAACAAGACACCTATCCCAATGATCCGGCCAAATGGCAGAAACCCTCCGAAAAGGAAACCGTAACCGAGGCCGCGAGCGATTCGTCTTTTGGTATAATTGGGATACTAGCAATTATTCTTATTATTGTTGTGGTGTTATTCTTTTTCAAAAAATTTAAAAAATAAGTGACGCTTCAAAAAACGCGGACTATTGTCTTAGTAATTTTTACATTAGTTAATACATATAAGATCTGCTACTTGTCCCTTTTTTGGGAATTGATTATTTTTAAATTTTATATAATCAATCAAAGTGGTAAGTGGCAAGATTGTTATATGTTTACCATAGTAGATTAGAGATTTTAGATTAGAGATTACCTACGGAAAGACAAAAGCGATGTGTGGTAACTGATATCGGGAGTAACGGGAGTAGAATATATATTTGTCACATTCGGGAGTAGATGATTAAACCTCGATTACTGCGGTAATGAACTTCGTTCATTACCTCTACTTTGAAAAACCCTTTCAGGCTTTTCCAAAGTATCGGGAGTAACGAGAATGGGTGCCTACCCAAGAATATTCGATACTCCCGACGGTGGTATTTATTACTCAAACTCCCGGATTCCCGCTCTTTGAAAATCCCGCAGGGATTTTAAAAGCGAGGCAACTTGGCGTAGCAAGTTGCCGCAGACTCCCGGTATTTGATAAAAAAATATCGCATTTACCATTGAAACTCCAATCCACCTTAGTTAATTATTTTTAATTCTTACCACTCACATTGGTTCTCCATAAATTCGGAGAAGAATCTACAATCTTAATTTTATTTAAATTCATTGAATTTATTATAACCCACTTCGAAAGCCTTTAAATTTATTTTGTATATTTTGGGGTCAAGTTGATCTTTTAACTCGGATATGAAAGTCTTTTTTGGTACCGGCATAACTTTACTGGCTGCGACCATACCTAACAAAATCATTCCCATCACAATTGGATAGCCCAATTTTTGCGCTTCCGAGGTAGCATTAAAGGCGAATATCTGTTTAAATTGCCGTTGTAATATCGCGACAATTTCATCAATGCTCGGGTATTTTAATTTACTACCCTTTGGATCTAAATCACTGAGTGGCAAGATCCCGAAGGTGTTAAGAAAAATAATGCCATTTTTATTCATGTATTTCATGTGTCTTAATGCCTCATAAGGTTCAAAAGCGATGAGTATATCACCAGTCCCTTCAAGAAAAAGAGGTGTAAATATTTCATTGCCAAACCTGATGAACATATCGACATTACCACCTCTTCGTGCCAGTCCGTGCTCTTCCAATGCATATATGCCATAACCTTTCGCCATGCCCGCCGCGGCTAAAATTTGACCGGCCGAAACTATACCTTGGCCGCCTACACCCGCCAAGATCAAGTTGTATTGTTTGGTCATATTGAAATATTCTCCATTTATTTATTTAATCCAACCTTATTGCTCCGGATGAACATATTTCATGCTCAGCACAAACCCCACAACCATTACAATTTGTATCATCAATCTTTATTGTGTTGTCATCTAGATACATTGCGGGGCATCCAAAATCGTTGATACATTTTTTACAAAGCGTACATTTTTCAATATCAATACTTGCAATCCGAATTTTTTCGCCCTGTTTTTGCAGCTCTCGCAATTCAAGCAACCTACAAGATCGACGTGCGACAACTACTGCCGGGCCTTGGAATTCCACTGCCTTTTTTATTAGCTTCGATAATTTCGATAGCTTATACGGGTCGACAACCTTGACATATTCAACCCCACATGCCTTTGCTATGTCCTCGATCAATATTCTCTTGGTCGGTTGGCCTGTTGCCGTGAAGCCAGTACCTGGATTCGGTTGGTAACCGGTCATTGCAGTAGTTATATTATCAATAACAATAACTGTAACATTCGCATTATTAAAAACCGCATTCAATAGTGGAGGGATGCCAGCATGGAAAAATGTGGAGTCACCAATGGTGCAGATCACGGGGTTGTCAAGGGTTTGGGCAAACCCGTTGCTGATACCGATACTCGCACCCATACAGAAATTCGTATCTACTGCTTCCAGAGGCGGTTGAAAACCCAAGGTGGTACAGCCGATATCCGAAGGTTTAATTATGCCGATATTATCCTTATCTTTTTTCATTTTCTTACTGCTTTTAGTCAATTGCTTCTCGATCAAATTTATAGCATAAAACACAGGTCGATATCCACAACCCGCACATAACACAGGCAGCCTTTTAGGTATGATCTTATCGATCCGGGTTTGGGTGTTGCCAACCTTTGATAGATCGAATTTGAGCGGAATTTTCATGAAGTTGGTTAGTGCCATTAATACGAGTAGCGTTGATAGCTCACCTTGGATCGGTATGATATCCTTGCCGTGTATTATATTGGGTGCTCGAAGCCTATTCGCAAGCGCACGAATTTGCCATTCGACAAAAGGCTCTAATTCCTCAATTACCAGAATATGATTTGAATACAGCAATAACTGTTTTACCAACTTATCTGGTATCGGATACGGAGTACCGATCTTTAAAATATTAATTTTATCATTTAAATTTGCGAATGCCAGTGCTTCTTTTACATAACCATATGTTATGCCAGAAGTAATAATGCCATATTCTCGGCGTTGAGATATATTCGTTCGAGGGCTGCGTTTTGCGGTCGGCTTTTGTGCATCTGCCACCGGCCCTTCCAGCCGATTGAATTTCAAATCATTCACAGCCACACTTATCATCTCGAGTCGGGCAATGAGGTGCGTACGCATTCTTCGTGCATTTTGGGGGAGGTCGACCCATCGTGTTGGGTCACGCAAAAATTTCGCGACCCTTTTACGCTTCGGGACTTTCCCTAAATCAACATCTCGAAGTGTTTGGGCTAAGCGTGTGGTAGTTCTCAGCATTATCGGCTGCTGCCATTTTTCAGATAATTCGAGGGCGGCTTGAGCCATATCCTTGGCTTCGCTCGGGTCACAAGGCTCGAATACCGGCAAATAAGCCGCGCGTGCGAAAAGGCGGTTATCCTGCTCGGAATGCGTGGTATAATTCCCGACGTCATCCGCGCTAACCAGTACCAGCCCGCCGTGTGCGCCCATTAATGTAAACGCCATGAACGGCTCGGCCGCGACGTTAACGCCCACATGTTTCATGGATACCATCGAGCGTAGCCCTGCCATTGATCCTGCAATTGCCACCTCGGCCGCTACCTTTTCGTTCACGGACCACTCTGTATATAGTTTGAATTTTTTACTCGCCCGAATAAGTGTCTCCATGATCTCGGTCGAAGGCGTACCGGGGTACGAGGCCGCGACCTGCAAGCCCGCTTCGATGAAACCGCGCGCTATAGCTTCATTTGTGGAGAGCAAAACTCTTTTACCGGGGGCATCCAAAAGTGCATTGGCCATTGACATCAAATATCTCTCAAATGTGGGTTTGGTTGTCATAGGGGTTTAATATTAAAATACTTTCTATGTGAGGGTGGAGGGTGGAGGATGCAGGATGAGGGTTAACGAAAGGATTGAGGATTAAGGATTGAGGATTAAGGATTGGGGTTGCCTACGGAAAGGCGAAAGGTGATTCTTGCAATCGCCTATCGCCCTTCGCCTTTCCATAAGGAATCTCGAATCTCGTTCCCTTTTATTATATATCGTCCTCCATCCTCCATCCTCCATCCTCCA
>CBDVCJ010000268.1:0-5892 GCA_965372445.1 uncultured Thermoplasmata archaeon
TATTTATTTGTTCAATAGGTAAATTGTAATAAAATCAAAAAAAAGCTCTTAAAATCCACTGATACTTAATTTTCTATTTGTAATTATCGATCAAACTTTGAATTTCAAAAAAAATGGGTAGGGGGTGAAGAAATGCCAAAAAAAGATGAATATCTAAAAGATGTTATCGAACATATCGACATAAAGAATTATGATGTGACACCCCTGGTCGATTCGATGTCGAAAATGGCGTTTCAAGCTCGTAATCTTGCGAATGCTGCGAAGATCTATAATAAAATGTTAGAAGATGATGATTGTACCATAATATTATCTCTCGCAGGGTCATTATTCAGTTCTGGCTTAAAAAAGATTGTACATGATCTGATCGAACAAAATATGATTGATATCATTGTTTCTACAGGTGCGATTATTGTTGATATGGATTTCTTCGAAGCTCTAGGGTTCAAACATTATGTGGGTTCATCAAAGGTTGACGATAATGAACTGCGGAAGTTGAATATTGACCGGATCTATGACACCTTTATTGATGAGGGCGAAATGCAAATTTGTGATCGGACCATCAAACAAATTGCAGATTCGATCGAACCAAATGTTTATTCCTCGCGAGAATTCATTTGGGAATTGGGTAAGTACCTGGATAATAATGGTTGCAAAGTAGACGATTCTGTTATCTATGCTGCTTATGAACAGAACCTACCGATCTTCGTACCTGCATTCTCAGATTGCAGTGCCGGCTTTGGGCTGCTAGACCACCAGCGTACCAATCCGGATGAACACGTCACAATAGATTCAGTGCGGGATTTCAGGGAATTGGTGGAGATCGTGCTGAACTCCCAAGAAACAGGTATTGTTATTATTGGTGGTGGCGTGCCCAAGAATTTTGTGCAGGATGCAGTGCTGGGTGGTGAAACCGATGATAAAGGGCGGTTACTTGAAGATGCACGTATGCATAAATATGCCATCCAAGTAAGTCTTGCAAATGAATATGATGGTGCACTTTCGGGTTCGACTTTCAAAGAAGCGGGCTCTTGGGGTAAAGTCGATCCGGTCCGTGAACAGATGGTGTTCTCAGAAGCTTCGATCGCGTTTCCTTTAATTGCGGGTTATGCTTATCACTCGAAAAAATGGGAAAATAGAGAACCGAGACAATTAAATAAAAAAATAAAATAAAAGTGAAATTATGGAGATCGGCAGCATTAATTTTAGAACTTACTGTCATGCGACAGAGAGCCCTGAAAAAGTCAAACACGCTTTGGGGTTTTTATGTGGGATCAATGATTTAGATAAACCCGTCGAGAAAAAGACCTATAAATTCACCACCTCTAAAACATCAGGGCACTTTGGTAATCCGATTGTTACCTACGAAATTAAACTTACTAAAAGTAAAGACATAAAACAATTTTGGACGCGTTTGAACCAGCAGAATCCCGAGCTAGTGGTAAAATTAGGTCAAGAGCTCTCGGCGCGAACTGATGATGACTGCATTTTTCACATCCGGTTCGATAAACAGAAAGCATTTCAAGAGCAATATGAGCTTACAGTGCACGGTGATTGTATCGTGGTCAAGGCCAAGATCAGAGCTTATCCTGCGAAGAGGGAACTAGCGATAAAAATAATGAAAAGATTTTTCAATGACTTAAAAAATTAAAATTTCCGATACTTTAATAAACTAAAATAGATATGAAGGGAATCCTACATTTACCATAGAAGTTCGGTACACGGTTTCGGTATCGAAGCTAGTATCGTTAGGCGTTTTTCGGTTTCGTTACGAGTCTCGAAACCGCCTCACTATACGAGCCTCCAAACCGTTAAACGAGCTTCTCAACCGATAAGATAATTGGGGGGTAAAAATATGGCTGACAAACCCGAACCTGCAACGGAGGAGAAAATTACCGAGATGCGTGAGACAATCTCATCATTACAGACTGATCTTGATAAGGTAAAAGTTGAGCTTTCGGAAATGAAAGGCGCTAAGATCTCAGAGCCCAAAGCGCCTGAGGAAGCTACCGAATCCAAGGACGAGCCAAAGCCCGAAGAGGATACCAAAGAGACCATCCTCGCGCATTTGAAAAAGATACCGGGTGTGGGGCTTGTAATGGCCGAAAAGATCTATGAGGCCGGCTATACTACTCGTGCTCAGCTCAAAGACGTTACAGCCGAGGAGCTCGGCAAGATCCAGGGTCTCGGGCCTTCAATGGCGACTAAAATAGTTGAGAGCCTCAAAAAAATCGAAGAGGGGAAGGATTTAGTTAAAAAAGAAGAAGAAGCGCCAAAGCCCGTGGGGCCCGGTATAACAGATAAAGCGATGGGTTTAATTAAAGGCACTTATTCAAAAATAAAAGGTTTTTTAGTGAAAAGTCCACCCGTTAAAAAAGAGGGTGAAGCCGCCAAACCCCCTGACGAGCAACCATCGGAATCCGTGGAGGTAACCGGTGCACCGTCAGACGAATCGGAAGACGCGCCTAAACCCGAAGGTGAAGCACCCGCTGCAGAGCCTGGCACAGAGGAAGCCGTACTTGAGAGCTTTGAAAAGATAGCGGGTATAGACAAAGATCTAGCATCAAAATTATATGAGGCCGGTTATGGAACCATGGCCGAGTTAAAAGAAGCAGAAGTAGATGACCTGATCTTGATCGATGGTATCACACCTGAAATGGCGAAGCAAATATTTGAGGGACTTAAGACAGTTTGATTTTTTTTGTTGGCAAGTGCATAAATAATGGCATATGTTGGATACCGAGCTATATTATTAGAATATAGATACCATGATTCCCAACGTCATAAGGATACCCATTCTGAAGTTTTTCATAAGGATACCAGGGCATCTTTATGGCCTTTATTTAGCCAGGGATCCTTATCATAATATGTTAGCAGGGTATCTTTATGGTAATGACTTAAATGGGCATCATTCCCAATATTATACCAGGGTATCCCTATGAAATGTATTTAACTGGTATCCGTAACACAATGTGATGCCAGGGTATCCTTATAACTTCAATTTAACTGGATATCCTAGTCACAATCCAATCGCAGGGTATCTCTAAGATTTTTAGTCAATAAGGTATCCAATATACTAATGTACAAAGAAAGTAACTACCATAAAAAAAATATTTTAACATATTAACGCCAGTCTACCAAATAAATTTCCACATCCCCATTATCAAACACCTTATAAAACGGATAAGTTTGAAATTTGTCATATGCTTCTTTGCTCATCGGCTCTGCAGATTCCCATTGGGCTAAGGTCACGCCATCTTTTAATTCTTCAGAGAGCATCACATAATTAATGGCCTTATTGCCCGATGGGGTATTGGTTGAGTTGAGCTCGTCTGATATTTCATCAAGACTTTTACTATGAAGTGTTTTAGGCGCCCTTTCCCAGGTTGCATTGACACCCCCGAACCCGAACATCATTGAGCTCAAACGATGGTCCGTTGCAACTACCGCATCGTTTTCCAGCGATTCACGAGCCCAAAAGCAGCTGTCAAGTTCATATTCGTTCGTGCCCTCTTGAAAACCGCTCAGAAGCGCTTTGGGGGGATACGAAAATATCGCGCCGGTTAAAATAAAAATAATTAATATAAATACCGCGGCTGCATTAGTCGAGGTTATCGTGCTCCGAGGGCTAGCTTTGCCACGCCGATCTTGGGGTTCTAATACGTCCGTACCTTGGTTGCGGTCGACACATTTAAAGAAAAACACAAAGCCGGTCCCCACCAAAATTGCGAGCGGTGTGAAAATATATTGAAATACCCGGTATATCAGTATCTCCTGGCTCTCGGCAATAACGGCATAACAGATCAATAATGCACCTGCAAAGACCCACCCCGCGACAAACATACCGTCTTTATTGATCCTTATAAACGTGTGACCTATGGTACTGAACGCCGAAAAAAGCAGTAAAGGTGCAACAACAAAAAGCGCCATCGCTTCGATCTCGAGGTTCGTCCCAAAAACGCCATAAAGACCAACGGTGGTCATTACAATCAAAGCAGTAACCAGAAATAATGTAAATCTTAACAACAACACCTTCAACTTGCGTGGTTTGATCTGATATTCCCATTTGATATATTTACGACCCCAAATAATGAATAGGAGCGCCAACAAAGCGCAATAAGCCAGCCCCACAACGATCTCCGCAGGAAGACCAATGGCGTTTTCAAGAACCCTTTCTTTAAATGGCACGGCGATAACGATCCAATAGATCAACATCCCGGTCATTAGAAAGGTGATATAACCAAAATCGAGCTTTGTGCGGTTAATATCATCAGGCACACGTGTAAACACGCGAAATAAGGTTATAAAAATCACAATGTATAGCAGGAAAAATGTTGATAAATGGTGAGTGAAGATCAGCACTAGCGAAAACAAAGCTAATGGCAAAACGAATTTGAAGTTTTCATAGGTTTTTAATAGCAATAGTATACAAAATAGCATAATAATTTCGCCCAACGCGCCTGGCATTGGATGGGAGGTTGTAAATACATTAGGTAAAGCCACCGCAAGGAACACTGCAGCTACCAACGCGATCGAATCGGTGGTCGTGGCACTCATTTGGTTGCGGGGTGGGGTGCCGCTTGCTAAAGTCTTAAGGATGCGTTTGGTGACCATAAAGATCAAGATCACCGATAATCCGGAAATGATCGGTATTACGAATAACAACACCTCGAAAACAGTTAAGCCCGAGATATTAGCGAAGCCGCTCAGTAAAATGAACATTACCGGAAAATACGGGTAGCCGAACCCCCAGCCATCATAATCGAACGAAATTTGGCCGGTATCAGCAAGGCGCTCGGCCAGCAAATAATATTCGCCCGAATCAGAGCCCCAGACTGCGAAATTGAGCAACTGAAATAGCCTCAATATTACTGCGAGCATGAAAATCGAAATCAATGCGAATAGCGTCCATTTCTTCATGGGGATGCTCCTTATGGCAATATTTGGTGGTACTGTATTGGGTAGGATATTATAAGGTTTTAGCTAATTTTAATATTGGCATAATATATTATATAGAAATATGAAGCTCGGTTTCGGTTTCGATGTTCGATACCTACTAACCAGACGAGCCTCGATACCGCAACCTTTTTGACAATATTATAATAGAACTTCGAGCCTCCATTACACAAGCAAAACATTTTTAATTAGATATATTATTATGGCAAAATCACACAATCATTTCATAGGGGGGCTAATATGGAACTAAAAACCGTGAAGATCGATAAACCTGAAGATCTGAATATGATATTGGGCCAAACCCATTTCATAAAAAGTGTAGAAGATATACATGAAACGTTAGTCACAAGCGTGCCGGGCATAAAATTCGGGCTCGCGTTTTGCGAGGCTTCGGGGCCGTGTCTGGTACGTGCGAGCGGTACTGACGACGAGCTCGTGGAGCTCGCGAAGCAAAACGCGCTCAATCTATCTGCCGGGCATTCATTCATAATCTTCATCCAAGATTCGTTTCCGATAAACGTGCTGCGCGATATAAAACAGGTGCCAGAAGTATGTTCGATCTATTGTGCGACTTCGAATCCGGTCGAGGTCGTGCTCGCTACTTCTGAACAAGGCAATGGCATTCTCGGGGTAATCGATGGGTTCAAATCCAAGGGTATTGAGACTGAAGAGGATGTTCAAGAAAGAAAGGAATTCCTGCGAAAAATCGGGTATAAGCTGTAGGTACACTGTTTAATGAATATTGGCATTAAAAATTTAGGGGGAAGATGCCCCTTTGGTTCAGAAGCTGTAGGGTTCTGAAGCATCAAGGTAAAATCTTTTGATTTTACCTGCGAAAAACCCCCTCTTTTATTCTCGGATGGTGGGACGCCCGAGGCGTCCCACAAATTGGTAATAAAAGAGTGATGGGTTATTAGGGAGGAGATTCTTCTCCTCCCT
>CBDVCJ010000269.1:0-5860 GCA_965372445.1 uncultured Thermoplasmata archaeon
GGAGAATTTAAATGAAGAAGAGCAAGAAACTTACTATGAGGAATGGCAGGTTAAAACTTCAGAGTTTGAAAATATTAGATCTATAGAAACAGAACGTACGAGTATCCATAGAATCTCGATAAAAGCCGGTAGAATCCAATATCAAGCAAGTGGTGGTGTACCGGGCTATATATTGAATAGATTTTCAATGGGAGAATACCAGGGATATTTCAGGATTGCAACCACTACGGGTCATGTCTCGAGATATGACGAAGGGACTGCCAAAAATCATTTATTTGTACTTGATCTGGAATTGAATATCGTAGGTAAAGTGACGGATATAGCGCCTGGCGAGCGTATCTATTCAGCACGATTTATGGGAAAAAGAGCGTATCTGGTCACCTTCGATAAGGTGGATCCTTTTTTCGTAATCGATGTTAGCAACCCAACAGCACCAACAATATTGGGTGAATTGAAAATTCCTGGTTACTCGGATTATCTCCATCCCTACGATGAAAACCATGTGATCGGTTTGGGCAAAGACACGGTTTTAGCTGAAGAAGGGACTTTTTCATGGTATCAGGGGGTAAAGCTTTCATTGTTTGAAGTTACTGATGTTAATAATCCCAAGGAGATCTCCAAGTATATTATCGGAGATAGAGGAACTTATTCAACCGCACTAAATGATCCCCATGCGTTCATGTTCAGCCGAGCTAAGAATTTGCTGGTATTGCCCATAATACTTTATGAAATAGATGAAGCGGAATATCCGCACGGTGCGCCGCCAAATACACGCGGTGAGTTTGTATGGGACGGTGCATATGTGTTCGAGACCTCTCTAAATCACGGGTTTGATTTAAAAGGTAGGATCAGCCATTCTGAAATCGACATTCAACAAGATAATTATTGGGGTCGGGACTATGATAACTCGATCAAAAGAACATTTTATATTGACGAGGTGCTTTATACAGTTTCTAATAATTTGATAAAGGCAAATAATTTAAATGATTTACATGAAGTTAATTCGATAGAATTAGTTAAATAGTTACAATGAGGTAAATGTTTAAAATGAATATTGAAACCCTGCTTTTAATGGCGGGTATAAAAATCCAAAAAAATTCGAGGTGAAAAAAGAATGATAGATGATAGAGCAAAAACAAGTACCAAAGCTATTGCCCTTACAATTGTGGTGATAGTATGTCTAATTTTAGCGTCGGTATCTATGCTCTTACTGAGCACGGATCCGAGCACGACACGCGATAAAGATAACGACCAAGAGCCGACCGAATATCAACCAATGTCGATCTTCGAAGAGGCCGACGATTTCGTCAAGGAGAGCGAAGGCGACCTGTTGATGTGGAGCGAGATGGACGGCGAGACCGAATTTATGAACGCCTATTACGGGTATTACGGCAATTCAAGCCAGGCCTATCGTGACGATGACGGCGAGCTCAATTACGCAGCACCGAGCGAGGATGCAGAAGCCGGGGCCGGCGACAAATCCGCCGAGCGCGAGATCGAAGAGGCTGATATCGTCAAGATCGTGGGTAATACATTCTATGTATTGAACACCTACAGAGGCTTGATCATAATCGACATCACCGACCCGGACCACCCAACGATCATCGGCCGCCAGCAGATGTTCGGGCAGCCTGTGGATATGTATGTCGTGGATACCAAAGCCTATGTTATACTCAGCAGTTTTTATTATTACGGCTTCAGGTTCCTTGAGGGCGTTGGCGGTACGAGCATCTGGAATCCCTACAACTGGGAAGGCAGCCAGATCTGTATTGTCGACATCACCGATAATACCGCGCCTTATATCATCAACAAGATCGAGCTGGAGGGCCAAGTTACCGATACCAGGCGTGTGGGTGATGTTATATATGCTGTGTCGACCGAGTATGATGATTATTGGTACTATTTGGTTGACGATATAGCATTGGAAGGTGATACCGGAAGCGGTACCGAAGATGAGGAATATACCGGGCCGAGCACCTTTGTAATATCGTTGAACTTTGCAGACCCAGATAGTATAAAGGTAGTACAAAAAGTCAGTTTTCCGGGCACTTCGAACGAGATCCATGTAACCCAGAACGCGCTGTATGTTGCCAAACCCAGCTATGGCGACGAGTCGACCAATTGGGAACCCTATACCGATGTTACCTATGTCGATATTTCCGACCCGCGCGGCATTATCTCGGTGTGCGATACCTTCCGTGCCGAGGGACGGTTAGAGGACCGCTACCAGATGGACCATTATGATGATACGTTCAGGATGGTAACGCATTTCTGGCAGGGTATCGGCGAATCGAAGCTCTGGGTGTATGATGTGTCAAATCCCGACGATATTAATAAAATGGGCGAATTATTGGTCGATGATGCCGGTAACTTGATGGCGACCCGTTTCGAAAAGGAGCGTGCCTATACAATACACTTACCGCGTAGTATTGACCCACTGGATACGATCGACCTTTCCGATCCGTCTAACCCGGAACTTTGCGATGTGCTAGAGATGCCCGGGTGGGTGGAGCATATCGAGGTGCGGGGGTTCAAGCTATTAGCTCTTGGGGTTGACGATTCTGAGGGCCCGCGTAAAGTTGCGGTGTCGCTGTTCGATGTGACCGACCCCTACAACACCGTCTTGGAAGATAGAGTGACGATCGGCGAAGGCTATTCTTGGTCAGGTGCGAACTGGGACCCCAAAGCGTTATCCGTCATCGACGACCAGAACCTGATACTTGTACCGTTCACATCCTATGAATATGACGAGTTCAGTGGCAAGGATTCAACGATGAACGGTGTGCAGATAGTCGAGTTCGACTTGGATAATAATGACCTTACCGCCCGCGGCGTGATAGAGAATGCGGCCGACCAGGTCTTAAGAACCAGAGCTTATTCCGACCGGATACTTTCAACTTCGAACTATTTCCTGCAGGTAATTGATGCGAGGGATAGTAGCAACCCCATTATTACCGCCAAGTTGGAGCTGTGTTCGGATATCAAAGACCTTGCAGTATTTGGTGACCATGCAGTTCAGTTCGTAGATACTTGGTGGGACGAAGACAACAGGTACAAGTTCAGGGTTGTTGATGCTGACGAGCCTGATTCATATCCGCCGGTAGCCGAGATCAATGTCGGCAATTCAGACCAATGCTACATGTATAAAAACGATGAATTGATCTACATCTTCGAAAGCAATTATGAATGGGATTATTACGGCGGCGGGACCAGCTATGATTCTTCGGTCAAGATCTACGATTTTAGCGAGCCGCTCGACCCGGAGCTCCGCGGTGAAATGGATCTGCCATTCTATATAGGTTATTATTCCCACAGCCCTTATGCAGGCTTCGCGCCAATGGAATATTACAGCTGGTATTATTCCTCAAATGAGCTTTTGCAAATGGACGGCGATATTTTCATCTATCACCCGGGCACATCCTATTACTACTATGATTATTACGAGGAGATGGATGGCGGCGATGGAAGCGGAGCACCCGAATATAACGAAATGGTCTATATCATCGACCTTTCCGACCCCGACTACCCGCAGGTAGCGTCCGAATATGAGTTCAATGCCGACAGGGTACTGGACTTCAAAGTGCGTGAAAGGATGCTGTACTTCACAGTTATTGAGACGGTAACGGATGAGGAATACGGGTATGGCTGGACCAACGCGCGATATTATCTTGGCAGGATCGATCTTACCGACCCAAGCAACCCCGAACTATTGGCCTTTGTCAATATCCCTGGTACCTTCGTGGATGCGAGCAAGGACGGGTTGACGATCTATACGACCTCGAGCTGGTTCGAATCCGAGGGCGATTACAGCGTGCAGGTACAGACCTTCAATATCTTGAGTCTATCCAATGATATCGCCACACTCCAATCCGCGATCCAGATGGAAGGTACGATCCGCAGTGTCTACATTGAAGATGGTATTGCATATTTCACCTTAACTCGCACTGAATACATGGGACCGGATGATGTTGGGACCGGCACCAGCGGCAGCGGTAGCACCGGCGAAGAGCCCGTCGGGACCGGCGAGAAAATGCAGGCGTCGGATGCAGCGTATTATTACGAGGAAAATATAGAGACACATATTTTCACAGTGTACGACCTGACCAAACCCCGCATACCAAAAGTACTTTATGAATTAGAGCTCTGTGATTACAGCTACATTGCAGAAGTCAATGCCGGATATGTAATACTCGAATTCAGCTGGTCGAATGGACTGTTGGTCTTCGATTTCAGTGACATCACTGAACCTTCCGCACTGGGGTTCTATCCCACGCGCGGCTATATCAACAGCATCTTCATCCACGAGCCGACCGCAACTGCATATGCGGTTTGCGGGTACTATGGCGTGTATATGGTGGAGCTGGGCACTGATTAGACATAAATTATCATAATCAGGAGTCAGGAGTCAGGGTTGAGGAGTTAGGGAACTGGATGCCTTGACCTTCCCTGACCCTCTGACCCTAGCTTGAGTTGTAAGAAAGGTCCTAAAACGCGAGAGTATCAAGGGGTAATTCAGATAAATGTAAACGATAGAATATTAGAGGTGATTGGATGGAAATGTCATCAAGGGGGCAAGATCGTTCATATTATTATTCTGCACCAGGCCAGGACCAACCCGAACCTCAGACATCTCCACCGATACCCAGCCGTCCCAGCGGCCAACCACGCAGCCGTAAAAAACCCTTAGGCCCAATGCGCAAATATTCCCGAGAGAATTTCTATTTCAGAATTTTTCTGATTGGGATATTATTCATTGTCGCAGGCTATATTATCAGTAGCTCGACGGGCTATATGAACCCACCGGAACGGGATGATTATGATGACGATGATGATTACGACGACGCGATGGATTTCTATTATGACCTAAGGGACGGGTTAACAACCACCGGTAAGATCTTCGAAAAGGTTGGTATTGTGGTCTTAGTGCTGGCATTATTTATCGGTGCTGTTGTTGATGAGAAACTACACGCTTATGTTAGAGTTGGGATGATGGTATCGATCGGGTTGATCGTGGCGTTTGGGATTTGAGTTGAGGCAAATTGAGGCATTATTGATCGATGGTTACCATAGTAGATTCGAGATTTGAGATTCGAAATTAATACTGAATTACATATAGTCGGGAGTATCGGGAATCCGGGAGTATCGAGAGTAACGAAAATGGGTGCCTATCCAGGAATTATCGGTACTCCCGGTGTTAGCAGCTCGAAGAGGAGCTAACACTAAAGGTAAAAAAAGGACCTGTTTAATGTAAAGTTTATTTTACCTGCGTTATTCCCGAATACCTAAAATATTATCATTACTCCCGTTACTCCCGATTTTAGTTGTCATATATCGCCTTTCGTTTTTCGCCTTTCCAAAGGAATCTCTAATCCTTATTTAGTTAACGAAATTATCCTGACTCCTGACCCCTAAATAAGATTGATATAATTGCCACAGGTGAGCCAAAAAATGAGCTTACATTATCGGATACTGATAATCGTATCAATATTCTTGATCGCATCCTTCACAGGTTGCATAGAGACCACTGACGATAATGACGGTAACGATCGGATCTTGCTAGGATTCACCGAGCACCAATTAGTTTTGGAAAATATTACGGGCTTTACATATGAAGGCCAAACCAATACAACGATATTGCCAATCGATCTCCGGAACATCACCCGAATTAATTTCACCTTAAAATGGGTAGATAATAAAATTCATACGAGATTCATGGGTGAGCAAAATGAAATGGATAGCTTCGAGCTGGACTTTCGGGCGCCGTACAATTTAAGTTTCAATTACCTTAAGACAAATATAACTGATGAAGGTGAAGAAACAGGTTATGTTTTTATTGAGGTTTTAATTAATACCATGCCAC
>CBDVCJ010000270.1:0-5857 GCA_965372445.1 uncultured Thermoplasmata archaeon
AAGAATAATGATAGGTAAGAAAAAAGAAGAAATTAAATTAAAGGTCACTGAGCCACGTCAAAACGATATAGGTAGAGGTATCGTGCGCATTGATCCTCAGATAATAAAAGAATTGGGATTAACGCCAGGTGATGTAGTTAAAATTACCGGCACAAAATCGACAGTAGCAAAGATCTGGCCTGCTCTACCGGAAGATGAGGGTAAAGGTACCATCAGAATGGATGGAATATTAAGGCGTAATTCCGGTTCGGGAATGGATGAAAATGTAACAATAAAAAAGGTGCTTGCCAAACCCTCCAAGAGTCTTGTTTTTGCCCCGACAGAGCCTTTGAAGATCATGGGGGGCGAAGAATATCTTCAGCAGGTGCTGGAAGGTCGAGTGTTCTCAAGAGGTGACACTATGACCATTAATGTTATGGGCAGAAAGATAGACCTGATCGTGACCTCGTTCAAGCCGACAGCCGATGCTGCATTATTATCCAAGACTACAACAATAAAGATCAGTGAGAAACCAGTTAAAGAGGAATCAATGACTTTGCCAAGAGTAAGTTATGACGACATTGGCGGTCTTGAAGATGAAGTAAAAAAGGTTCGGGAGATGATCGAGCTTCCGTTAAGACACCCTGAATTGTTCGATAAGCTTGGTGTCGAAGCGCCCAAAGGTGTGTTACTCCATGGTCCACCCGGTACCGGCAAGACCCTTCTGGCACGCGCGGTCGCGAGCGAGACCGAAGCTAATTTCATAAGCCTCAGTGGCCCGGAAGTTATGAGCAAATTCTACGGTCAGAGTGAAGAGAACATCCGAGAGATCTTCAAAGATGCAGAAGAGAATGCACCTAGTATCATATTCATTGATGAGATCGATTCGATCGCGCCTAAGCGTGATGAGGTTTCGGGTGAGGTCGAAAGGCGGGTTGTTGCGCAAATTCTTGCATTAATGGACGGTCTGAACTCGCGAGGTAAAGTCGTGGTGATCGGTGCGACCAATCGTCCGAATGCGTTGGACCCTGCGTTACGACGGCCCGGAAGGTTTGACCGTGAGATCGAGATCGGGATACCGAGCCGAGATGCTAGGTTCGAGGTCCTGAAGATCCACACCAGAGGTATGCCATTGGAGAAAAAGGTCAGACTTACGAAACTAGCAGACCTGACCCATGGTTATGTAGGCGCAGATATCGCTGCATTAGCCAAAGAAGCTGCAATGCGTTCATTAAGACGGGTATTACCTAAGATGGATATGGAGGCCGAAGAGATACCTGTCGAGATTTTAAATGAGTTGATCGTAACAAAAGATGATTTCTTTGCAGCCTTACGTGAGTTAGAGCCTTCGGCATTGCGCGAGGTCATAATCGAGAACCCGAATGTGCACTGGAAAGAGGTGGGGGGTTTAGAGAGCGCCAAGCAGGAGCTGATCGAGGCTATTGAATGGCCGTTGAAATACCCCAAGCTTTTCGAGCATATGAATTTCGAGGTGCCGTCAGGTATATTGTTGTATGGACCCCCTGGTACAGGTAAGACCCTAATGGCTAAAGCGGTTGCGACCGAAACCGAGGCGAACTTTATCAGCGTCAAAGGCCCGGAGTTCTTATCCAAATGGGTCGGTGAGAGCGAGAAAGCGGTCCGTGAGACCTTTAAAAAGGCAAAACAAGCTGCACCCTGTATCGTATTCTTCGATGAGATCGATGCCGTTGTACCCACACGCGGTGGCAATTCCGGCGATTCGCATGTAACAGAAAGGATAATAAGCCAGATCTTGACCGAATTGGATGGCTTGGAAGCGCTTCATGGTGTGGTGGTCATCGGTGCGACTAACCGGCCTGATATTATCGACCCTGCATTATTAAGGCCGGGAAGGTTTGATCGGTTGGTATATATTCCTATGCCTGACGTAGAGGCCCGCAAAAAGATCTTCAAGATCCACACACGCGATAAGCCATTGGCAAAGGACGTTAAAATTGAGCTATTGTCAGAGATAACCGATAACATAAACGGTTCGGAGATAGCTGCAATTTGTAATGAGGCTGTAATGCTGGCGATCCGTGAGTATTTAGCTAACGGTGGAACCGATAATGAAACCAAGATCAAAAGCGCCAAAGTTAAAATGGAGCATTTTGAGTTCGCGATCAAGAAAGTTATGCCGCGCACACCAAAAGATGTAAAAAATTCGGACAAAGAGCACGGCATGCCTGGCACCGAACCAGGTACATCAATGGGCCGCGAAGAAATTGCAGCAAATATGGACAAGCTCAAAACAAACGAGAAACAACCAATATATGCTTGAGTGTATGATTATCAGCCCCGGAGAAATATTGACAAATGCCCCTAGCTTCAGGGTGGGGCCTGTGATCAAAATTAAGGAGGAAAGAATATGACAATGAAATGGGACCCATGTAAAAAAATAGATGATGATAAAGATCATGATGAGTTGGATGATGACGACCGACGCCGTATGAGACGGCGGCTTGAAGTATTCGACCCGTTCCGAAGCTTATTTTCGGAGTTTGGCGAGTTCGACCTTATGCAGCAGCAGATGGACGAGCTTATCAGGCAGGCATTCGAGGGCGGTATCGATAAATCCGATAACGGCGGGCCTTTTATTTACGGTTATTCAGTACGGACAGGCCCGGACGGCAAGCCGGAGGTGCGCGAGTTCGGGAATTTCGACCCGAATGGCGGTCACGGGGATGCAAGAATACCAGCTAAATTTGAGATTGGGCCTGAAGGCGAATGTAATGCTTGCAGGCCGCGGTCAGAACCCGCGACTTGTGAACCTGTAGAGACCCCTTCGGACTATCAAGAGCGCGAGCCGCTGACGGATGTGATCGAATGTGGTAAGACGATCTCAGTTACTATCGAATTGCCGGGCATCGACAAGAATGACATTGAGCTCAGGGCCACTCCGGAAAGTTTGACGGTTGAGGTCGATACCCCGGAACGGAAATATCACAAGAAATTCGAATTACCTTGTAAGGTCGATCCGGACAAGATCCACGCAACATATAAAAATGGGATATTAGATATCGCTTTGGAGCGACAAGAAGAACGTAAGAATAATAAGGGTAAGAAGATCAATATAGAATAAAAATGCCAGGAGGGACAAAAAATGGATAGAAGACGCAGAAATCGAGATTGGCGTCGCGAGTTCTTCGGTGAGTTCTTTGGAGATTTCGACGAAGAGTTCGAGCGTATGCGTGAACATATGGATAAAATATTCCAACATGCAATGAAAGAGCCATTCTTGGACGAAAATCTAACCAAGAAACCATTTGTATATGGGTTTTCGGTGCGTGTGGGGCCTGATGGGATACCGCATGTACAGGAATTTGGCAACACCCGCCCGATAAGAAAGGCTTTGGGTAAGAAAGAGGGTTTGGCGGCAATAAACGAACGTGAACCACTCACAGATGTAATTGAATGTGAAAATGAGATAAGTATAACAATTGAAATGCCGGGTGTAGAGAAAAAAGATATTAACCTGGACGCAACCGAGGAGACATTGACCATCGATGTCGATGGCGACGAGCGAAAATATCATAAACGCATCGAGTTGCCATCGAGGATCGATCCCGAGACCATTGCGGCGACTTACAAGAATGGTGTGTTGGATATCGCGATCAAGCGCCAGACAGCGCAAGAGAAAAGAGGTAAAAAGATCGATATCAAGTAAGTTGGGTAAGATAACTTATTGATATTTTATTGCCTTATGGGATTGGAGATTTTGTATGATTATTAAATAGGAAGTCGGATGTCAGAAGTTTGAAGTCGGAAATCAAGCTCTGA
This sequence comes from uncultured Thermoplasmata archaeon, assembly GCA_965372445.1. Classification (GTDB taxonomy): domain Archaea; phylum Thermoplasmatota; class Penumbrarchaeia; order JAEHCK01; family CBDVCJ01; genus CBDVCJ01. Next base: position 3,781 of record CBDVCJ010000270.1, read on the forward strand.
TTTCTGTCTTCTGACCTCCATCTTCCTGTTCCCCAAACAGCTCCAATCTCTGATCCCGTTGACAACGGAACCCTAAATATATTAGAATTCGTCATATACGTGGCGTTCTATACTATTTTCATAATTATTATATACGTCCAAGTCTATTTTACAAACATGGCTGGGAGGTATTCTGAGCAAAAGCATCCGCCTTATTATGGAGGTTATCCTTATCCATACCCGCATATAAGGTTTGAAACTCCAACCGCAGTTAAGATCTTGTTTTATGGCTTAATCATAATGATAATTGTACAATTTTTAAATTTGACTGCCGATATCATACAGTCAATATATTTTAATGCTGGAGGTGATTATCTAACTGGTATATTATTCACCGGAATTCTTTTTTCAATATCTGGCTTACTTTTCTGGGCATTTATTATTCTATTGGTGATCTCGGTATTTGTGTTCCACCGAGGAAAGTTTGAGTTTAACCAGCAGCACCATGAAAATATTAAATGGGCGAAAATATTCATAATTAGCTATTTTGTTTTATTCGCTCTTACATTCATCCTGGCGTTGGTTATGATAGCATCAATGATCCTTTCAGATCAATTTTACCAAATATCACCATATTATTCAGGGATCACAAGTGTGATTACTATACTCCAAAGTTTCTTATTAGGATTTCTAATTTTGTTTTTGGTTAAAGAAATTATTAGCCCCAGAGATAGAGATATATTGTATATCTTTGCAGGATTGATGGTGTTAATACCATTAATTCAGGCGATTACTGTAATGATCGAGTTTATACAATTAGGGTCGAGTAATTTTTCCTATTTTTCTGAATATTATTATCCCAGATTGATTTTTTTTGGATTCTGTAATTTGGTGATTTGGGTAATTGCAGCGGTTGCATTTTATAATATCTCCAAGAGGTTAAAGATCAATGAGCGGACGATCCCCGATAAGCCAGCTAAGTTCCTACCGCGACCCAAAGCCATCTCTAAATACCTCTATCAATTCTATACAAAACCTAAAAGATCTATATTAGCGGTTGTTGTTGTTGCTATAATAATAGGTGCCGGGGTAGGTGTATCGGCCCAGGCACTTCAAGATCAGATCTCTGAACCTTCAATATCGTTTCGTGAAGATGTATCTTCTGAACCGGGTGAATATCAGAGAAGTGAAGATGGGATACTGAATGAAGGCGAGTCTGTAGATATTGATATTCCAATACTCGCGGTTATTGTTTTGTTAGAAGTGACTTTAATCTGGATGGACGAACCAGACCAGGGTCGTAGAAATAATGAACCTGATGTATTCACACTCCAAGTGGATCTTAACGGGGAATCTAGATCTGATACTAATCAGAACCCTCAGGGTGGTCAAGGTGAGATAGTCTTGAACTGGTATTATTACGAAGAAGAGTCTTACTATGTAGATACGGCGTTAATCACAATTACACTCGAAACCGCCGGCGACCAGGAGGGTCCCATCGGTCTACCCTTTAGCCCAATAACGATCCCAGATAATTCTAATGAGTTTTATTTAGATATTTATTGTGTTTATATTGAAGAATGGTAATTAAGATCAAATACGGATTTGATCCGAAGGGGTTACCGTTCTATGGCCAGGCCCGCACGGACCGTTGAAATAAAACTAATGTAGAGACATTATTATTTCAACATGTCAGGGCTCATTAAGATAAAATTATATCATTCATAATGAGCCCGTAGACGAGGTATTTAAACATTGTGTAACAGACTCGTCGGGACTGTTCACATCAAATCATTTTAAAGCATTATGATGTGAACTGGCAGGGCTATTTACGACTTAGATAATAATAAATCAGAGTAAATAGCCCGTAGGGTGGGCCCACGGCCTAAGACAATAATAAATCAAAGTGGGCCCGCCCAGACTGTTGACACCAGACAAATGTATAAGCATCACGGTGTCAACGTCAGGGCTGAATAAGCCATTGGCGACGTTAACACATATTCAGCCCGTAGGGCGGGGCCACGACCTAAGACAATAAAAAGACAAAGTGGGCCCGCCCAGACTGTTGACACCAGACAAATGTATAAGCATCACGGTG
>CBDVCJ010000271.1:0-5833 GCA_965372445.1 uncultured Thermoplasmata archaeon
TGTAACAGCCGAAGGGTTTTACAAAGCGAGGCAAATTGACTACTTAAGTCGCCGCTGCCATTAGAAAGTCTAATCCAAATCCTGACTCCTGACCCCTACTCTTGTTTACATAATTTTATATTTCCATAGTGTATTCAGGGTCAAGTTGATAATCAATGACTACAGGGGCGCTTTCGGAACTATCAGAGGCTGTAATACACGGTGACATTTTAACGATCGAAAAAATGGTAAATGATGCATTGGCACAGAACATCGATGCTTTGGACATAATTAATAATGGTTTAATTGCCGGGATGACCGTTATCGGCGAACGCTTTAAAAAGAACGAGATCTTCATCCCTGAGGTGATGATGTCTGCAAGAGCGATGAAAACTGGTTTGGAGATCTTACGGCCGTTGATCGCGGACTCCGGTTTCGAACCAATAGGTACGATCATTATTGCGACCGTCAAAGGTGACGTTCATGACATCGGCAAGAACCTCGTTGCAATGATGTTCGAAGGTGCGGGTTTCAAAGTCATTGATCTTGGCATTGATACTGCTCCCGCTAAAATAATTGCGAGCATCGCGGAAAATAATGCACAGATCTTGGCGTTATCTGCACTGCTTACGACAACAATGCCTGCAATGAAAGAAGTTATTAGTGCATTGGACTCGGAAGGTTTGCGTGATAATGTTAAAATCATTATAGGTGGTGCGGCGGTTAATCAACAGTTCGCAGACGAGATCGGGGCTGATGGTTATGCATCCGATGCAGCAACGGCAGTAGATAAAGTAAAAGAGCTTCTTGTGCTTTGACATTATCAATTATCTTATTCAAAACATAATAGGTGGTTTTAATGAAAGGATCTAACGGATATATTCCAGTTCTAAAAGTCGTAGGCAATACCATATCCTCAACTTGGGAAAAAAGCGTATTAATGTTATGGGAACAAGGTGTTGACGTTAAGACCGAATACGATAAGCCCGAGGATCCGCCAGGAAAGGACTGCACAATGGTTATGGAAGTTGAAGTTCCTTTTGAAGAGCCGCGAATACATCTTGCGTTTCCGGGAGGTATCGAGGATTTGGAAAAATATCGGCAGGAAGTGCTTTATGGTGTACATGATAATTGGATCAAACCCGAAGATGGAAAGTGGACCTACACCTATCATGCCAGAATGTTCGATTATAAGGTAGTGGAGGACCTTTCGAGTTCTAAAATAGTGTCTGCATACCAACCAGTTAATCAAATAGAGTATATAATAAATAAATTAAGTTCGGCACCCTTTTCTAGACGTGGCCAGGCTGTGATATGGATGCCGACCGCAGATCCTCAGACCGATGATTGTCCATGCCTGCAGAGGGTGTGGTGCAGGATACTTTATAATGAAAATGACCAACCTATTCTTAATATGAACACTCATTGGCGTTCCCGGGACGCTTATAAAGCCGCATTTATGAATATTTATGCATTTACTGAGCTTCAACGTCTGATCGCCGAGAAGCTCTCCGAAAAACTAGGTCAGGAAGTGCAGGTGGGTCGTTATGTAGATATTTCGGATTCATACCACATTTACGGCGCATATTATCAGGAATTTCAGGAGCGGTTTTTAAAGAATATCCAAGAGCGCACCTTTGAGGAGCGCACCTGGCGCTCGGACGACCCACGGGTACAGACGGCAATTGATTATGGAAAACAAATGCTGGCGCAAGAACAAGCTAGGGATCAATAGGGATTTGAGTCAATGATAGATGAGACCTCATTACAAATTATTGCTACGATGCCATATTATCCGACCGAGGATCTAACTATTTTAAAGAAAGCTTTAAAGAACATTTTTCCAGATTTGAAGATCCAACACGATCCATCCGGTTGTACGTTTACAGGTAAAGGTAAGTCAATTGTGGAGTTTGGTGAGTTGCTCAAACGCCACCGCATACGCGATACTGCCCGTAGCATTTTACTTCGTGGTATCGAAGGTAACACTACCCGCTTTAAATTAAATAAACAAACCGCGGTAGTTGGCAAAATTAATTTTGTTGGCATCCGTGAACCACAGGTTTTAGGTGAGATCGATGTTGAGCTATCCCATAATAATTTAGACGAATTGATAGATGAAATTGCACCCCTAACCAAAATTGAATCCAAACCAGTATCATCAGCTTTAGATGAGGAGTAAGATAATTATGAAGATCGGAATCTCAAGCCCGGCATTTGCATTGGAGCCCTTTAGCGAGACACTTGACAAGATAGTTTCAAATGGGTTTGAACTTTGGGAAATTTCGGCGGATCTGGAGCAATATTTGCCAAATATCAAGCACCAGTATATGGAATTAATGCCGTCCTATGATATTGAAATCGCGCTCCATGCACCGTTCAACGATATTAATATCGCAGCTTTGAATCCGACCATTCGTACCCGCAGCATCGATTTCATACTTCAGACGATAGATACTGCGGTCAAGCTTGATATTGACCTCATCACAGTCCATCCAGGGCATTTGTGTCCCGCTGGAGTTTATGCCCCCGCGCTGGTAGAAAGAGTAAATCACGAATCGTTGGCCGACATCGCCAAACATGCCAGCCAATATGATGATCTAATCCTAGCTTTAGAGAATATGCCGTTAAAGGGTTGGACGCTGGGAAATACTGCAGAGGAGCTACTTGAAATCATGGACAATTGTGACTTCAAATGGATATGTTTTGATGTCGGTCATGCTAATATCACAGAATCAATAGATGAGTTTCTTAAAATTGTCGACCGTTATCGTGATGTTCATATTCACGACAATAATGGCAAACGAGATGCCCATTTGGTTTTAGGTGAAGGTAATATCGATTTTGATAAGATCCTCGATAAGATCTTGAAGGATGGTTACAAGGGCAATATTATACTCGAAGCGAATAATATAGATGAGGCTATTGCCAGCCGCGAGTTTTTACAAAAGAAACTTGCGAAATATGAAAGCTAAAAAGTTCTACGTTATTCACTAATTTAATAGACCATTATTTTGGATGAACCGCATATAGCACATACATCTAAGCATCGTTGATTGCATTCATTACAGATATTGCCTTTAATTTCCACAAACTCGGTTGTTGCACCGCAGCAATTGGAAACTACAGGCACCATTTTTTTACAATCTTCGCAATATGTCATTATTTCGCCTAATCAAAGTTATACACATGTAAATATTAATTATTTTCTGATAAAAGATCAGTTTGGTTTAAGAATGTGAATACATTGTCGAAGGCCGTGTACGGGAATGGGGAATTGGGAATAGGGAATCGATTCCCCCCAACCCCCACTTTTAACCGCTGAGATCGCTGAATTTTTAATTTTCAATAAGATGATTATCGTGAACAACGAATCTTGAATCAATATATAAAATTCAGCGTCTTCAGTGTACTCTGCGGTTTGAAATGGGGGGTGGGGGTTCCATATCCCGAATCCCCAGATAGACTTTCGACTTCGCCTAATAACTCAAATTTAAATAATAAGTCTTCTATACCCTCTCATCATGAAGCGTGAAATTCGAATCCAGCCGCTGGTGAATTACGATGGTATATTGCAGTCCGAAGAGCGCCAGCGGATCTTAAAGCGAATACAATCACTCTTTAATTGGGTGGGTGCAAGTATACCAGAAGAAGCAGAAATTGACGGTAAAACAATCAAACTTCGAAGATTGGTATCAGATTTCATTACCAAGACCGAAATTTCAGATGAAGATCAAAAGAACATAAAAATCTTGAACAAAGCTCTATTGAAAAAAGAGAAAGCATTGGAAAACATAATCTCTCGCGGTAAAATCTCAGACCATAAAGCGATGAAGTTACTCGAAGAAATTACCGGCATACTCCGCGCAGTAGATAAACTTCGCAATCTAACCGAAGATGACCAAGATGATGCACAAACAGATAAAGAGGACTTAATGCGTAAGATCGATGATGAGAAACGGTGGATGAAATTTGTAAGGTCCATGAAATAAAAAAAATTGAACCCATAGAAATATTGTCTTTTAAATTCAACCTTTAGATCTGGGAAAGAGTTCTTTCATTTGTAATTTTATGTTTCTGACTCTTCATATAGTTTAATGAACTCCATTTATTGAAATGCATTATCTATTGTTCGTCATCGTTTATTGTAATAAATCGCCAAGTATGTAAAAATAGCTGCTGCGACGATTATTGTTTGGTATACCGCCAGATCATCTTTATTACCGATAAAAACTAAATAAATGCCGAAAACAATTAATAGCATTCCAAAAATGGGTAAAAAATAAAAGGTCCATCTAACTTTATTATAGAACTTACCTAATTTTGAGATCCTCACGCGGGGGACCATATAGGATTTAGAACGTTTACGTGTGCTACCGCGGCCCATTGGAGTGCTACGAACCCCTTGTGGCCCCATATACGATCTTGAAGGTACCGGCATTATTTTTAGCCTCCCAAATTGATTTCAATTTTGTTGAGTTGTTCTATTGGGTAATAGATATACTGGGATAAAAAATAATTGGTTTTTAGGTCGTAGGTGATAGGTGGTAGGGACTGGAGTCCTGGAGTCCTGACTCCTGACTCCTGACTCCTCTGTTAGGTGATAGATGGTAGGGACTGGAGTCCTGACTCCTGACTCCTAACTCCTTAATCCTTAATCCTTAATCCTTAATCCTAACTCCTAACTCCTAACTCCTAACTCCTGAGAGCGAATCCCGAGAATAAATCCATTTCCTGAAACCTAAAACCTAAGCCGCCACAACTTAAAACTAGCTGAACGCTATATATATCTGGTAAGAGTCACATATCGTCATTAATATGAAGATCATAGCTGTAATTACAGAGAACTTTTCGATCTATTACGACCTGGTCAAAGCATTAAAATCACGCGAATTAGCATTTATTAGTTTGACCTTTAATGATTTAATACCATCTAATGTCGGTGTTGTAATAACAACTAAACCGGAATCGACCAAAATTGAATTTCAGAATATAATCTCTATTGATGACGAATTAACTAATATTGACCAAGCGATCCCTGATGCCATCAATGAAGCATTGAAACAGCTCGCGGGGTTTACCAAGCTTAGAATTCTGACAATCGGGATCGATCCGGGTAAACGACCTGGAATGGCGGTCATCGGCGATTCCGAATTAATTAATGTGTTCCAGGTTCATGCGCCCGAAAAAGTTGTTGACAAGCTCAAACAGATTATTGATACATATCCGTCGGATAATACAAGAGTAAGAATAGGCCATGGAGCACCGACGGAACGGAACCGCATAATCAACTCGCTTTTTGAACTTAAGATCCCGATCGAGATCGTTGATGAAACGAGCACGACCAAAAACATCCCTAAAAAGTCGGGAAGAACCGATTTATCCGATATAAAAGCAGCAATTAGTATCGCATTCACACCAGGAACAATAATAAAATCCAAATATGAGGTAAAACCGACTGCAGGTGAATTACGCGAGATTCAGCGTGTGAGTAGGTTAGAAAGCGGCGGTAAGGTCACGATCTCCAAACAGCTTGCCGAGAAAGTAGCCAAAGGTGAATTAGTTCTTAAAACTGCAATTGATCTGCAGCTTGGTAAAAACCGTAAAAAATCTAAATAATTAATATTATTGGTTCTTCTCCGAATTTGTGGAAAAATCACCCTTCAAGTGGTAAGTTGGGGCGGTGGTGTGTGGTTTATGGTGTGTGGAAATACCAAGACAATTTAAGCTAGAAGATAGAACATGGAAGATAGAGATTAATTGGCTCTAGCTTCCATCTTCTTGCTTCTAATTTCTTCCCACATACCACAAGCGAACGAAGTGAGTGTCCACATACCACATCCTAAACTTGCCA
>CBDVCJ010000272.1:0-5831 GCA_965372445.1 uncultured Thermoplasmata archaeon
GACTAACCTGCTCTTCTTCCGGTTTGGATTCTTCTTCCGGCGCTTCTTTCGGCTTGGCTTCGTCCGAACTAACCTGTTCTTCTTCCGGTTTGGCGTCTGAGCTACTCGCTTCTGATGACTCTGGCTTGGCCTCTTCGGTAGTCACCGGGGCCTTCAATTTGCGTGTGCGTGTCTTCGGTATCTTTTTTATCGGTTCTTCAGCTTCCTTTTCAGGCGCTTTCGCGGCTGCCGGTGCGGCGGCCACCTCGACAGCAGGTGCCTCAGGTGCCGGTTCGGCGTCGGTGGGTGTAGTCTCGGGTTTTGTCGGCGGTTTGACCGAAACTTCCGCTACATCTTTAACTGTAGGTGGTTTAACTGTAATTTCATCTGGTAATTTTGCATTTGGGTCCATGATCTGTACTTTAATACCAATAATCCCAGTCTTTTTCTTGGCAACCGCAAACCCTTCTTTCATCCAAATCTGGGCAGGTTCGCCGCAATATTTGATATGGCCCTCTTTGAATTTCTCGACTCGATGTCGCTGGCCAATTAATTTACCCGAAATAATTACCTGGCACCCCTTCGCACCAGCCCCCATTATCCTTCGTACCGTCGAGTGCCCGGCACGTCGAAAATGCCAGCCTCGTTCAAGAGCTGCTGCGAGTTTATGCGCCATAATATGCGGGTTCAAACTCGGATTTTTTTCCTCCTGGACCTCGATCTGAGGGTTGTCGAATTCGAAATCTTTTGCGACGATATCGGTCAAATCTTTAATTGCACTGCCTTTACGGCCTATGATCATCCCTGGTCGCTCTGCGATAAGTGTAACTCTTGTTCCCATTGGAGTCCTTTGAATATCTATGCCACCGAATCCAGCACGTTCCACCTTTTTCTTTAGATATTCTTTTAGTAGTACTCGCTTAATATTCTCGGCGATGAATTTACGTTCTGACGACAATTTATTCCTCCATTTCCTTGAGAATTACCTCAACATTTGTGGTTTCGGCGTTCCAGGGGGTCGACCTACCACGCGCACGCGGTTTCCAACCTTCGAATACCCGCCCTCTATTTGCTGAAATGTGAAGTACCAGCATATTCTCGGGGTCTAAGCCTTTGTATTCGGCATTGCTTTCCGCAGCTTCCAATACCGAGAGTATCGCTTTGGCGGCTTTTTGAGGGAATCTTCCAGGTCCGAAGCCCTTACCTTTTCTATGACCCACACAACGCTTGTACCTACGAAATGGTACTGCCGCTTCCAAATTGATGACCTTTTCAAGATATTTTTTGGCATCTTCGATATCCTTGCCTTTGAGTAAACGGCAAATTTCGACCGAATGTTTATGAGATATTCTCAGTTCGCGTCCAATTGCCTGTGACGAATGTTCTGGATCTACAGATCTTGAATATCCTACCATTAGATTTTCACATCCTTGATCATTTTAACGGCATATATTTCGAAGACCGGGTCGCACCAACGCCGGGTCCTGTATGTTTCACAACCTGGCGCGTCAATGCGAATTCACCTAAATAATGACCGATCATCTCAGGCAGAATTGTGACAATGTTAAACTCCTTGCCGTTGTGAATTGCAATACTGCTGCCCACCAACTGCGGTAAGATCACCATATCTCTGCGATGAGTGCGGACGGGTTTGTCCGATTTATTATTCTTTACTCGCTCAAGAAATTTCTGTTGTTCGTCAGTTAAACCCCGTTTAAGTGAGCGTCTGCTGCGTGCTGGTAATATGTTCATAACTTCTTCAAGTGACATATTTTGCAGTTCCTCCAAGCTATAGCCGCGAAACGCAAACTCTTTTTTACGTCGTACACCAATTAATCCCTTACCTTTGCGTACTTTACGTCTCGAACTTTTAGCTGTAGAGGTTTTTGCCATATATTTCAACTCCTTTTTTTTTAATTATCTCTGCCCTTAAGGGCAGAGTCTTTTTGTCATAATATTGATGGAAACGTCTTTATTCTGACGTGTCCCTCAATATTTTTAACTCCCTGCCCTTACCGTTCAAATACGCAAGTATTTGAAGGGCTGATGACGCTAGTCATACAGAGGACAGGGTTTCTTGATCTCTAACTACCTACTTTTTCTCCTTTTCTTTTTCGAGCTTAAACGCCCAACTTTTTTGCCGGGTGGCGCATGCTTCGATACAGTGCTCGGGCCGCCGACATGCTGGTGCGCACCACCGCCATGAGGATGGTTGGCCGGGTTCATCGCGACCCCGCTGACCTTTGGATATTTTCGACCGCGTGCACGCATGATCTTCGACTTTCGACCTGCTTTGGCCAACGGTTTTTCTCTACGACCGCCACCTGCAATCACACCAATAGTAGCTCTGCAATCCGGGAGGAATGGTTTGAACTGACCCGACGGCAGCTGCACAACGGTCTTGACACCGTGGCTAACAACGGTCGCCGAAGAGCCGCCGGCACGCACGAACTTGCCACCGTCACCAGGTTGGCCTTCGATATTGTAGATCGGAGTACCTTCCGGGATGCCGCTTAAAGGCAATATATTCCCAGGTTTGATTGGTGCTTTGTCGCTGATCTCCAGTTCCTGGTTGACCTGCAGCCCTTCCGGCGCGATCATTAGATCTTTACTGCCGTCCCTATATTCAAGCTCCGCCAACGGCGCGGTGCGGCCCGGGTCGTGCAACAACTTTGAAACCTTGGCCTTTTGCTTGGCCTTATCACCGCGGGTCTGGGTATATTTAATACCCTGCTTACCAGCTTTATAGCGGTGTCCTGGTGAAGAATATACGCTGCCGCCTCGGCCTTTGCGCTGTGAACCTACTCTTTTACCCATTTTTTATAACACCTTTATTTGATCTTTTTTTAATTTTTATTAGAATATTCCGATCCTCATACCTATGTCTTCTGCGGAATATTCTGATGTTAATGTGATGATCGCATGTTTACCGTCTTTTAGGATACGGGTGTTGATCTTTGCAACTTTCACCTCGAATAAATCTTCAAATGCCTTCTTGATCTGATATTTCGTTGAACTGCGTTTAACTAAAAACTCCAATCGATTCAGGTTTTCCATTAAGTTCATGGTCTTTTCTGTTACATATGGATACAATAAAACATTGAAAGGATTAAATTCCTTGAAGTGCGGTTTTTTCGGCGGTCTCGTGTGCTTGGCTCTAGTACGAACCCTACTTTTATTCTTAGGTCGAGCCTTAACAATACCAGTCTTTTTTGCTGCCATTTATTACCACCCTCCAAGTTGCCGGATGGCGCGTTCGGTGAAGATCGTCAATCTTCCGGGATCGCCACCAGGTGCGAGATGTTCAACGTTCAATTGTGCGGGCGTAACTACATCAATCCCTAAAAGATTCCCAACGCCACGCTTGATATTTTTAGTATCAGATACGATAATTAACAATGATTTTGGAGTTTTATATTTACGGCCGCGACTCTTGCCTCGTCCTGCACGGATATGTTTGCCATTAAGTGCTCTTTCTACGTCATTATAAACCCCTAGTTTTTCCAACACCTCAATTACTTTCTTGGTCTCCTGCAGGCCTTCAAAGTCGTTCTCCAGTATCAATGGAACTGTGAATTTTTTGTTGAATTTATGGCCGCGTTCGATCACAATATTTTGCGCAGCCAATGCTCCCAGCGCCGAATTTCGTGCCTTTAGCTTCTCTTTACGATTGACTTTTTTACTCCAGTTCTTTTCGACCTTGGGCGGATGTGCACGGCGCCCGCCGACATTCCCAGGCGATTCTGCACCGGTTCGGCCTTGCGAAAAGCGCTGTACACGCGCAACCCCGCGCCCTTTACCCCAAGTAGAGACTGCATGGCGCATCCCGGCCATTGGATTCGGCCCGTAGGGCTGGCGGCTATTGGCGTGATAGGCATGGATCGCCCTGCGGATCAGGTCCAACCTCAAAGGTTCATCAAAAGCTTGAGGCAATTTGATCTTCTTTAATGCCTTACCTTTGATCGAATAAAGGTTCACCTCTAAATTGCTTTTTTTGAATTCCTTCGAGCCGGTTTTCTTTAATGGCTGAAGTTTGGATTCGCGTTTCTTTTTAGGTTTTGCCATTTATTATACACCTTGTTTGGATTCTGTTGAAATATAAGTAACATCAGGCGCTTTTTCTACTGTTACACCCCTACGCCTGATCGGGTCGCGGAGGCTGATGAGCCTTTTTACCGGACCGGGAATCGAGCCGTGAATGACGATGTAATTATTTCTGATAATGCCATATTTGAGGAACCCGCCGTTGGGCGTGATCTCCTCACCATTCTCACCGATCTTCAGTATGCGTTTATTATATTCTGTGCGCTGGTGATAGCCAACTTGGCCTGCTTGAGGTACTTCAGACATTACATAAGCCGGATGCCAGGGCCCGAGTGTGCCCGCCATGCGCCGGTGCTTGGAGTTCTTGTGGGTCAATAACTTCACACCCCAGCGCTTAACCGCACCCTGGAAACCTTTGCCTTTCGTAACTGCGATCACATCTATCATATCGCCTTCTTTTAAGAAATCTGTGATCTTTATCGCTTTGCCAATTATCGATCTTGCATATTCTAAACGCTCTTGAATAGTGCCACCGCCGATCCGCAGCTCCATCAATTCCGGTTTCTTCTTCGGCACACCCGTAACTAATTTCGGCTGGGTCGAGGCCAATGCCCTGATCTCATCGATATCTTTTTCAAGCTTCTCCAGCTTCTTCCATGCCTTTTTACTATCGAATTTCTTGGGAATCGGCAATCTTCGCGCAAGTTCCTTATCGAGTTTCTCGTGCCAGATCTCGGTCATTGTCTTTAAGCCGTAGGAAGTACGCTCGTAGAACCGTAACGCAACGATCCTCATGGGCGGTGTCTCCACTATAGTTACCGGGATCTGTATCTCCTTACCCGAGGTCGTGCTCGTCGGTCGATAGTCTTCGACGAACGCATGTGTCATCCCAGCCTTATATCCCGCGAAACCCTGTAGTTTCGGGATCTCACCGTCCTGCGGCCAAGACTTGACTTTCGGTACCTCGCGTCTTGCGCGTTTGCGTGGGCTGTAGCCCATTGACCCGCGTTTAGGGTGATGCACCTTCGACATTTTATACCTCCAACGATTTAATTTTCAATCCCAAATCCAAATTTTATTTGGGTCTAGAAATTGGGATTTTAGTTATCGATCATGAGTTGATAGAGTATTCTCCTCATGCGATTTTGAGATTGGCCATCAGCAAGATTCATCTGCGGACCTTTGGTCCATGTCCCGACCGTTACGCTTTTTTCTGTTGCCAAAAGTCTGTGAAGATTTAGGTAACAGACATCGGGGATTGCTATTGATCACCCCAGCGCGTATGGTGCAGGACCGAATCAAATGCTGCGGATTGAAGTATACTATATTTGATTCTTTTATAATATACTAATTCATATATATTATATAAATTGCGAGAAGAAAGCCAATAGAACTTGGTATATATATAGTTTTTGGGAACAAATAGGCTTGGGGCGGCATGCTGGCTATTTAACTAAGTGAGGAATAAAGTGGTAAAATTCTAAATATTGCTTAATTGGATTGGAGATTGGAGTTTAGAGACTGGAGGGGATATCGATCCCTGCGGTAATTTGCTTTGCAAATTACCTCGCTTTAAAAATTCCTTTGGAATTTTTAAAGTTAGAGTTCACCTTATGAAAGGCGAGAGGCGAAAGGCGAAAGATGACGAATTTAGTCTGGAGAGTTGTGGAGTTATGGAGTCGTGGAGTCCGATAAGTTGTGAGTGTTCGTGAGACTGCTGTTGTATTGCAAAAGAGCGTAGGATTGTTTTAGATATGCTATAATGCGTGGGATTGCTATTATAACGATAATTGGCGTAGGATTGATTT
>CBDVCJ010000273.1:0-5821 GCA_965372445.1 uncultured Thermoplasmata archaeon
AGTTAGAAGATAGAGATATATTATTGATCCAAAGATTCTTAAGCTCTATCTTCCATTCTCTATCTTCTAGCTTCAATATTCTTTGTATTCCTACATACCTCATCCCAATAACTTCAATCGTTCGTCATTCAATTTTCTCAAATTATCTGTAAATTCATCACGATTACGCTCTACCAATTTACCTATTACAATTTTGTCCTCAAGTTCTTCTTCCGATAAGCCTTTTGCTTTTTCTATTCTTATAGCTTTTTCTTTGAACATCCACAGGAAATCTTCACCTTTTCGCATACCCACGCGTCTGCCATAACTTGTAGGGCATTGAGCAATGATCTCGATAAATGAGAAACCTTTTTTCTTGATCGCGTTCTGCATCGACTCCATCAATGGAAATACATGATAGGTCGTCCAGCGCGCTACGTAATTTGCACCCGCGGCTGCCACAAGTTCTGAAATATTCATTGGATATTCTATATTCTTGTAAGGTGTAGTTGTGGTTTTATCGCCAAACGGTGTTGTGGGTGAGACCTGTCCACCCGTCATACCATATATGTAATTATTAACAAGAAACACCGAGATGTTGATATTACGGCGTGCCGAATGGATAAGGTGGTTACCACCAATACCCGCGATATCGCCATCACCGGCGATCACCACCACATTCATATGTGGTTTCATAACCTTAACGCCCGTAGCAAAGGCTAATGCTCTACCATGTGTCGTATGTAACGTATCACATTTTAAATATGGGCTGGGGATCCAGGACGAGCATCCGATACCGGTGACAGAAACGATCTTTTTGGGGTCCAGCCGCAGCTCGTCGACTGCGTGTGCATAGCAATTCAATACAGTACCACACCCGCACCCTTCACAGAACTTAGGCGGCAGCATTTCTTCACGCAAGTACTTCATTAACCTATGCTTGTGTTTTGGCGCAGGTAACGTGACAGGTTTTTTACTGGAACCTTTTCCTTTTTTACGGGTTTTCTTGGGCACTATTTGGCCTCCATATGGTTAGGGTAGGAGATAAGGTGGGATTAGAGATTGGAGTTTGTCACGAGAAAGGCGAAAGGCAAGAGGCGAAAGACGAGAATTGCTTTCGCTTTGGGAATTCCGAAGGAATTCACAATCGAAAACCATAACAATGATTTTGGCGGTAATTTACAATGTAAATTACCTTGCATTGAAAATCCCCTTCGGGCATTTTCAAAGCCGAGGTAACTATGCGAAGCATGTTACCGCAAGAGACTTTAATTCATCTTCTGCCTATCGTCTGTCGCCTATCGTCTCTCGCCTTTCCATTGGCTATCTCAAATCTCCAATCTAAAATCTCTAATCTTATTTGGCGTTAATATAACTACTTCGCCACCTCCTTGATCTTCGTGTAAATTTCGTCAATTGAATGCACGATCCCGCCAATTTTAGGCACTGGGATCACCTTACATTTGTCGGTATTTACAAATCGTTCAATTTCACGCGAGATCTGGCCCAGATTCATCTCAGGCACCAAGATCTTATCAACCTTTTTACCTAATCTGGCGATCTCTTTACGCGGGAACGGCCAGATAGTTTTTAATCTCAACATCCCGACTTTCTTACCGAGCGATCTCGACGCTTTTCGGGCTTTGAGCACCGCACCAAGCGCAGGTCGCGCAGTCGCACCATAAGATACAACTGCGATATCAACATCATCGAGAAACTTTTCTTCCACTTCGATTATTTTCTGGCGGTTAACTTCGATCTTTTTATAGATCCGTGAGATCAATTTTTCATGTACACCCTGGCTCTCAACATCACGCATACCGTCTTCCTTATGGGTCGAGCCCGTCACATGCACATTCTCACCGCTATCGAACTCCACAAACGGCGGTATAAGCCTACCGCCAAACGGCAGCTCACCTGGTTGCTTGGGGCGTGGACGGTCGACTGTTTTAACATCTTGCAATTTCGGAAACGTGATCTTCTCGCGTAAATGGCCGATCTCGCCATCGGTTAATAAAATCACGGGCGTTCGGTATTCTTCGGATAAATTAAAGCACTCGATCATCATCTCAAAACACTCTTGCACCGAATTCGGCGCCATTGCAATGATATTATGGTCGCCGTGCGTGCCCCAGCGCGCCTGCATCACATCGCCCTGAGCGGCTTTGGTGGCCTGGCCCGTTGACGGTCCCGAGCGCTGTACATCGACGATCACCACTGGGGTCTCGGTCATAACTGCATAGCCGATATTCTCCTGCATCAACGAAAAGCCCGGCCCGGAAGTTGCGGTCATTGCCTTGGCACCAGCCCAGGCTGCGCCGATACATGCGCCGATACTGGCGAGTTCGTCCTCGAATTGGATGTAATAGCCATCGACATTCGGCAGCTCGCGCGCCATAACCTCCGCAACTTCAGAGGCAGGCGTGATCGGATAGCCGCCGAAAAAATTACACCCCGCGAAAAGTGCGCCGTAAGAGCAAGCTTCATCGCCCAGCATAAATAAAGTCTTATTTTCGAACTTTTTCAGGTATTTTGCACGAAAGTCCATAAATCAAACTCCTGAACTTTATCCCCCACCCTTAAGGGTAGGGACAATGCCAATATATTAAAAACTTTTGAAATATGACCGGTTTAATATTTGATCTCAATTCCCTGGCCTGAAGACCAAGGATTCTTGTCAGTATTATTCATTAATAATCATAATTGAGAACTCAGGACATAACAATTCGCACAGCCTGCAGCCTACACATTCGTCCTCTTTGGCGGCACAAGGTGGATAATAACCCTTCTTGTTGATCTTATCCGATTCTTCCAGTACCTTCATGGGACAGAACTCAATACAAATCCCACAGCCCTTACATAATTCTTCGTCGATCTCGATCATTTCGCGACCCCTGGGTTTTTTCAGCAATATACAGCTAAACGAATCATTTTTCTTTGTTTTATATTATATAGGATTCAGGAGTATTCATTTTTATAATATAAAGATTGTTAATATAATAATATTTTTATCCCATTAATCATATCCACTAAGATCCTAATGATATATCGAATGGATTCGAGATTATAGATTCGGGATTCCAGTCATCATATAACTGATATATTTCGGGAGCTCGGGAACCGGGAACCGGGAGCCGAGAAGCGAGAGGCGAAGGGCGACAGGCGAAATGAGTCTAAGAAGTCTGGGGCGTCCTTGGAGTCTGGGAGTCCATATAGTTGTGTGTTGTGCGTTGGGCGTTATGTGTTAAACTCACAACTTAAAGGACTCCACAACTCCACGACTCCATGACTAAAAAATCGCCTTTCGTCTTTCGCCTCTCGCCTTTCCGAAGGTGAACTGAAATCCGAAATCTGAAATCCAACATAAATAATAAAGGAAGTAAAAAATGCCACAGTCAATTCAAATAAGGACTCCCAGCCGCTTACATTTCGGGTTGATCGACCTCAATGCCGAGCTAGGGCGAGTCGATGGCGGGCTCGGGGTCGCATTGAACCGTCCGGGCTGGGACATTTCGATCGAAATAACCGACGAGCAGCCCGATCACACCGAGCGGATAACCGAGATATTCAACCAGTTATCACAACATTTTCAGAAGACGAATAATTACGAGTTGATAATAAATTCAAACATCCCGCGCCATGTAGGGCTCGGGTCGCAGACCCAGCTGGCGCTTGCGTTGGCCAAAGCCGTAGCGATCTTCGAGGGTCAAGATCTATCGGTGCGCGAGCTTGCGGGTTTCGTCGGGCGCGGTGGCACCTCTGGGATCGGGGTGGCGGTGTTCGAGCATGGGGGGTTCATTTTGGATGGCGGTCACTCGACCAAGATCAAGCCCGAATTTCTACCCTCACGTTATTCTGAAGCCGAGCCTGCGGTTGTACTGGTCCAATATCCAGTTCCCGACGATTGGTATTTTGTGGTTGCTGTACCGGGTGTTGAACGAGGCGCACATGGCGATGCCGAGCTTGAGATCTTCAAACGATGCTGCCCGATACCTGGTGTTGAGGTTGAAAAAGTTACTAGAATTATAGTTGTCAAAACCCTACCTTCGATACTTGAAAAGGATATTGAAAGTTTTGGTCGATCGCTCACCGAGCTACAAGATCTCGGTTTCAAACGCCACGAAAATGAGCTTCAAGATGATATAATTAAAAGGCTACAATATTTCTATCTTGAGAACGGTGCCTTTGGCGCAGGTCTGTCGTCGTTCGGGCCGGCGACCTATGCAGTTGTGGAAGGTGAAAGTCCCGCCAAGAAACTGATGGAAGACACCCAAAAATATATTGAAGAAGTAGGATCAAGCGGAGACGTATTTTATTCGGGTGTGAATAATAAAGGTATGGAAATACAAGAAAAATAAAAAAAAAATAAAAAAAAGAGAGCCTATGCATTGATAGGCTGAGGAGATCGCTCAAATTTCTTGGTGATCTACTATCTCTCGAAACTTAAGGGCAACCCCCAAGTGCGTCGGCGTAATATTGAAGTGTGGCAATGATATAATTGATCATGTCCTCCACCTCCTGTTGGGCCGTTGGGTCGGTTATCCAGTCCGGTGGCGGATGTACTCCATCTGTTTTGGGTAGGATGTCGTTGGTCAATTTGTCTATGGCATTACAGATACTACTAACATCTGTTAGGTTAAGGCTGTTCAGGATCGCATCGATCTTATTGCCAAGAGTTTTTCTATGGTTCTTATTTGAGAAGTCGTCGTCATCGAGAGCATCAATGTAATCTTTCAAATCATTGAGAAGCCCTATTGGACAGACAGGTGCAATTATAATATCAAAGTATTTAACCTGGGCATTAACAGCTAACCTGCCATCTGCGGGATAAACAGAAAAGGAGCTATAAGCTATACCATCATCAAAATAACTAACGCAGGCTCCAATAAGATCTCCCACTGTAAGGCTGAAATCGTCTGGGTCACCACTATCTAATGGCTTGGAGATCTCGAAGAAATTTGTACTGCCAGTAGTTCCACCTGCACCGCTCCCATCTACTTGAGAATCAAAAGTCCCCCATCCGGCAGCAGAAGCCTGATAGTGCAGATCGTAATAACTTGTAGAAGTTGTCCACGCCTTGTCGTCTCCATCGTCAGTAACATTATTGTGGTCGTTATCAAATCGTACATTGAAGCTATCATTGCCCGCTAGGTTACTGCCGGACTTGAAAGTAGAATCAACTACGCTTAATGCAATATATAATTTATATTGATCGTTCATTACATATAATGTGCTATTAGCCCAACTTCCACTAAAGACATAGATTGAGTCTGCATCGTCCCATTCGCCGGTTGACATAACCCCATCTATTGTCGGTGGGGTTTCAGTTGATGCTGACAGGACCGGGTATGTACTTCTTGGGCTAGGACTGCTTGGCTGCCAAGTATTATCTGAGGCTGCGGCGAACAATCCCCCAATTATAAGCACTATGACTATTCCAATTGCAATTGATTTTCTCATAAGTTTTCACCTCCCCTCCCTGAGAACAGGAGAGTATTTGTATCTATTTAAATAGGGGAATATCATTATTTTTGATTATTTTCCTAAACTCTATTCTTGCGCCCCCCTAAGCGCAGATCTTATCCCCTGGATTCTGATAATTTGTAAGATGGGAATATATTTATTGATTTATATAATTTATGAATTATTTATATTATGAGGGATTGTTAAAATACTGTAATTAAATTTGACGATCTCATAAAATGGGTTAGTAATCGAGTAATAATACTACCAATATTGCAAATACTACTAATACTACCAATAAACTCCCAATTTGGAAATCCGAATGGATTTTCAAATCGGTTGTTATCTATTAGCTAATGGCGGTAATTTTCTTTAAAAA
>CBDVCJ010000274.1:0-5820 GCA_965372445.1 uncultured Thermoplasmata archaeon
AACTCAGGAGTATAGACGCATTGCGTATATACTTACTTTGTTTGAAACTCAATCAGGCATCCTTCTCCTTCGGTCTTCCACATTATAAGACCTATACGTATTCAAAAATTATATTATTTTCGTACTTCGAAAAGAAAGACGACATTTCACGGTAATTATTATCATCAAAATTATTTTAATTTGGATGTATAACTTTAATATTTGAAACTTGTTTAGAATTTATTACTTGGTTCGTGGAAATTTATAAATTTATTCTTCTTCAATCCCCGAAGGTGGTTTGATTTTTGGCACTGGTTTGGGTTGAGGTTGAACAGCTTGGGATTGATCTTCACGAATCGGAACCTGGCTTTCTGTTTCAGGAACTGGTGGTTCTTCGTCATTAGGTACGGTTGTTGGTTGGGCCGGTTCCATTTCTGTAGGCACCGTTGGAACGACCGGTGGTGCAACTGGTTCAGTGGGTGGTGGTGGCGTTTCGGGTTCTGCCGTGAGTGGGGGCGGCACTGCACCCTCTTCTACTGGTGACGGAGTTGCTTCTGGTAAAGGCATGTATGCAGGGGATTTATATAATGGCTCTTCTTTCACTACAGAGATTTTAGCTGCTTTCTTTTTTCTTTGTATGATTAAAAATAATATCAAAATTAAAATAATAATTATTATGATTAATATTATTACCCAAAGTGCTAAATCCGTTTCTTCTTTCCTTTTCTGATCTTTCTTTTCTGGAATTTCTTTTCTCACTACTTTAAGATTAAGTAATTTAGTCACCGAGACATTTTGTTTTTCAGATAATGCACCATTAGAAATTGCTGTTATAGAAATTGTATAATTTTGTGCTTTTGCCAACTCAGATACCAGAATCTCAAGTTTTAACGTAATATTTTCACTGGTATTGAGCCTCACAGGCGTACCTAAATACTCAAGCGCAACATTTGCATCTAGAATACCTTTTTCTAAACTTAGATTGATCATATCAACGGAATTGCCTGTATTAGTAACCGTAATATTAGTGGATATATACTCGCCCTGTTTTACGGTTAAGTTTTGTGTTTCGAGTTTTAAATTCACACCATAAACATGTACAAAACCTACCTCGATTGTAAAACTCCAAATCCGAGATTCACATACGCCCTGGATTTTACCTTCATCGGTATTGGCAATTGGGATTACAGTCCAATAATAGGTTTCACCGTCTGAAAGGTCATCAACTACTAAATTTGTAGTTATAAGTCCAGTTTCTTCGAGTTCGATTGGTGGATTAACAGTATCGAAATAGACATCGTAGGTTACATTTAACAAGTCTTTATTCTCAAGCATCCAAGATAGTTTCACCGAATTAGATGGTATAATCGATCCATCTTTGGGTGTCAAAAGTCTAACTTTAGGTATATGTGTTTCCAGCCATGTGTTGACCTTCACCGTGTATGCTTGTGATTCTTTGGGCCCGTTCCCTGCAATATCAGATGCACGCCATTTGATACGGTTACCCGTGCCATTAGGGAAGGTTAAGGTTAAGGTTACCTTGATACTCATTTCATCTTCAAGACCTATAACGGCCACCCAGGGGGCCCATATCTCACCCTTATCCTCGGAAACCGTATACTCAATAGTGGAAGCGTCGACGCCAGATGTGGTGTCTGATATGGTAATTCCGACTTCAACTTCCTCGGTAATAGATTTGTAATCAGATGATGGTTTAGGATTGGAAAATACTACATTTTCGTTATCATAAGTGAATACATTACCGATACTTGGAAACTCAACATTAGTTGCATTATCAATAGCGCGTGATTGAACATTGTATTGAGCACTAGATAGCCAAGGAACTGAGCTTGAATCATATAACCATATATTTTTTCCTGAGGCTAATAACCAACTCTCTGATGAGACCCAGTTTGACCCATCCCAATAATAATTATTATTTAGCCATTTTATAACAATTTCTACTTTATTTATTCCTGAACCATCCGGTGGGTCAAATGCTGTGCCGGTGAGTGTATTCATACTATTATAAAAACTGTTATTTATAGGTGTAATCAATGTGGAGTTTGGCGCTTTCGAGTCGATCATTAATGTCCATGGTTGACTAAATTCACTCCAATCACCATCGTTATCCTTCATCCTTGCTTTCCAATACCAATTCCCTTCTGGCAATATTATATAATTTGTTCCATTAGGAAAACGCCATGTTTGATTTGATGTAGGTTGCTCACCACTGTCAAATAATATTTCATCAAACGATTGATTATTAGAAATGAGCACTTGAAAGGCCGATTGAGATACAGAATCAATATCTGTAAAATTCCATTTAAAGATGGGGTGATTTATATTTAATATACTTCCGTTAATCGGGCTTATTAACTCGATTTCTGGTAAACAATTATAAGTTATGGTAATATTTTTTAAAATTGGTGAGTCGGTTAACACACTCATGTTCAAATAGGCAATAATTTGGATCCATCGATCACCTTTATGACCAGACCAAATCTTTGCAGGTGAAGTGGCATAAAAAGATCCTAGGGTACCATCTGGACCTACAAAGGACATGTTACGTAGAACCGATATATTTGTCGCGGCTCTAAGTTGTAGTTTAATACTCGTATTGGTTGGGGTATTACATGACCAATTTATCAGTTTGAAGGATGGATAACCATCTATGTGATAAGGAGCTGAAATAAAAGTACCATTTATTGGAGTTAAATTAGGTTTATAAATCCAAGTATCATTATAACAACCGGAACTGGGCCAATTTTGTCGACCGCCAAACAGCACCACAATGTCTCTACCATAAACAGATGCCATTGCATGCATATATCTACTCGATGGTTTAATCGTCACCTTTTTTTGAGTCCAAGTATTTTCACTTAAATCATATATCCAAGTATCATTAACATAATTACGAATTAGTTCTTGGTTGAGAGAAGTATCATTTGTACCGCCAAAAATCACAACTTTATCGGTTCCATAGATGGGTGCTATTGCAGATGAATGCCTACCATTCGGTTTTATTGGGAGTGATTTCTTAGTCCATTTGTTATCACTCAAATCATATATCCATGTATCATTATAAACAACTCGGGGGTTAACAGAATAATCTATTCCTCCAAAAAGTAATACTTTATCTGTTCCATAAATAGGAGCCATTGCGTGACCTACTCTAGCATTTGGTTTAATCGGTGGATAAAAAAGCGTCCAAGTATTTTTGGTTAAATTATAAACCCAAGTTTCATTATCAGGAGGACTAGCATCTGATGGGCTTCCACCAAAGAGAACAACTTTTTTTTCACCATAAATTGATGCCATTGCATGTCCTCTTCTCTTACTGGGATATGAAGGCGGTTTTTTATCAGTCCAATTGTTATCACTTAAATCATATACCCAGGTATCATTGAATTGAGCCCAATGTTCATATGTTGTTCCGCCAAATATCACTACCTTATCATCACCGTAAATAGAGGCCATTGCATGAGAAGCTCTACCAAGCGGGTGGTTATTTGGATTTTTTTGAGTCCATGTATGATTATTTAAATTGTACACCCAGGTATCTTTAAACAGTCCAAAGGTATATGACCAGCCGCTAAACAACAACACTTTATTCGTCCCATAAATTGGTGCCATAGTATGTTGATGACGAGGCTGTGGGGGGCTCGGCGGTGTTTTCAAGGTCCATATTTGAATTGCTAGAATATCAATCCTTAACTCTGCATCGTCGCCTGTTCCAATGATTGTGGTATTATTCAATGTACCAGCGTTAAAATCTGTTTCTGTGGTTTGTGTCCAGCTTGAAGCTCCTGATACATTTTCTATTATCGGTTCAATGAAAATTAGTTGAAATATTGGAAAAATAATAATTATACCTATGATTAATGAAAGAAATAATTTTATTTTTATTTTAATCGTAATATATTTTTCCCCCTGTTTTTTATATAAATATATTATACTAAAATACATTGAAAATATTTAATATTATTCTTAAATATAAAAAGAGAGAGATTTTCAACTGCGTCCAGGCATCGATCCCTACTCGTGAAAAATAATTGAAATTATTGTATGCAAAATTAATATTGATTTAGATATATTTAAAAACGTCTTACATCATATTGAAGTACGACGTCTATAACTTATTCCCACAGGCTGGGCATGCCTTCCATCCAGCTTGTATTTCAGCATTACAATTGGGGCAAGTTAGAGATAATTTATTCCCGCACGAAGGGCAGGCTTTCCACTCTTTTTGAATAGTTGCATTACAGTTAGGGCACCTCGAAGAAGAATCTTCAGGTTTAGTAGATGTCTCATCCTTTGTTTCATATGACTTTCCACAATAGGGACAAACGATAGCATCGAATGGAATATTCTTTTTACATTCAACACAAATACGCTCCTCTTCAACGATCTCTGAAGTTGGTTCTTGTAATAGCCCTTGTTGTGATTGTTGATTAAAAATTCTACTGATAAAGGTATCGATCATTTGATTAACTTCATTTTTAGCCCCTGTGGAACTTGCACCAAGTCCTAATGCCGAAAAATTAGTTTTAAATTTTACTATACATCCTTTATCACTAGGTGCAAGTATTACTTCAATTGTTCGGTAACCACTTTTAAGACCGCCAATAAGTCCAGATACTACTCTACTACCTCTTTCAAAAATTATATGCGTTTTGGGTTGGGATTCTTTAATTTTATATTTGTCATCTTCGAATGTCTGTAACAGTAAATTCCATATTATGTCTAAATTCCCATAAACAGTTACTTCTCTCTCTTCTGCGATAGTATCACACCCTTGTTACTTCTTACCACAATAAGAACATAGTAGACTATCTATAGGAATAGAACGACCACAATTTTCACAATGTTTTTTCTTTTTAGAAGGTTCTTTTGGTAGTTGAATTTCTCTGTAATCATGGCCACAATGCTCGCATACATTAGCTGTAAAAGATATTTGCCTTCCACAAGATACGCATGTCCGGATTGACTTAGGTTCTTCTTGTCTTTGAGGTGGTTGTTGTATAATAGTTGTAGGTTGTAAGTATGGTTTACTCTCTTCTTTTTGACCCATATACATCAAAACTATACCTACAACGACTCCAATAAGTGATATAAAGCATGTGAATGGGGCTAATATTAAACTGACTAGGATAATCAATATCCCAAGTATAGTCGTCCCGCTTGCCATACTATCATCAGCTCTGTTTCTTTCTTCTTTCTATTGCTGCTAACCCAACAACAACGCTTACAGCAATAACAAAACCGATAACTTCAAACCCAGGTGTTGAGTCATCTCCATTCCCATCACTGGTTTCTAGATCTTCCGCAGTTATTCTTATCGATACCTCAGAATCGTCTTCATTATCTTCGTTATCTAAAGTTATATACCATTTTCCTTCTGGAAGATTTACGGTGTATATTTTCGAAGTGCAATCATCAACATTAGCCGCTGTATAACTTTTAAAACTCTCATCATTTAACCAATGGTTGTAATTATCTTCATCCATCATCCTAATATCAATTGGTTCGGTAGATTCTATTTCAACAGTCCATGCTGTTGCACCACCACTCCAAACTTCGTATGCTCCATAATCCCACCCTTCTATTATTGTACTTTCATCCAATATCGTTTTTGCACCTACATTTGGTAGCACTGCCACAAAGATCGTAGCGACCATCACCAAAATCATTCCTATTGCCATAATTTTCTTATTCATTTTCTGCCCCCTCATACCTCTATAGACTTCCAAAGGCGTCTATAGGTGCATAATGAAGTATGTAAATATAAATCTTTTGACTTCTTTTGGCATAAATTAGGGGTGAAAAGGATGTCAGAGA
>CBDVCJ010000275.1:0-5805 GCA_965372445.1 uncultured Thermoplasmata archaeon
GTACCGTTAATACAAATGCTATTGATCAGAAAATTTATGATTACTATGATGACTCTTTTTATGGAAAGGTAATTTACTCCCCCTCTTTAACTTCTCCTGTTAATATTTTGCTCCAACTGCCATTCGGAGATCAAGACACAGATTGTGATGGGCTTACCAATAATGAAGAAAATAAATGGGGTACGAGCCCGTATGACCAAGACTCTGACAAAGATGGGTTGCTGGACGGTCAAGAGGTACATTACTTGAAAACCGACCCTACCTGCCGCGATACCGATGGGGACCAGTTAATGGATGGGGTTGAGGTCAATCAAAAATATCCTAATTCTGTAGTTGACTGGGATAACGATGGCAATATCGATTATTATACCAATCCTCTTGATAGAGATACAGATGGTGGCGGCATCTGGGATGGCACAGAGGCTGTGTACTACCTCACAAATCCTTTAGATCCCTCTGATGATTTTGGCACCGATTCCGATGGCGACGGGATAACAGATGCAACTGAAGTTATGATGGGCACCTACCACGACGACGCCGATTCGGACGACGACGGCATCCTCGATGGTTTGGAAAAAAATTGGGCTAATGACACCGATGGCGATGGCTTGATCTGCGCCCGTGATATTGATTCCGATAACGACGGTATTTATGACGGTACTGAAGCTGGCATAAGTGATGCAGACTTGCATCCAGACACAGATATTACCAGAGGCTATTTTGTTATTGATGAAGATAACACCACAGTTACCGACCCCACCAATTGGGATACTGACGGCGACGGCAAAGCTGATGGTGATGAAGACAAAAACCATAACGGCAAATATGAAGATGAGCTCGATGAGACCGACCCGTTATTCCCCGACACCGATGAAGACGGTATCGAGAATTCGGTGGACCCGGACGACGATAATGACAATATGCCGGATTGGTGGGAGATCCAATATGGCTTGGATCCCCTAGGCGCTGGTGATGCTCAAGAGGACCCCGATGGTGATGGCTATACAAATTATGAAGAATTTTTAGGAGAAGACGGTATTGACGGCACTGTTGATGATTCCACAAACCCAATGGATGCGTCTTCGTACCCATCCACTTTGAAGAATCGACCCCCGATCGCAATAGCTTCGGCAAGCAAGACCAAACTAAACCATGGAGAAAAGGTCACATTTTATGCTAATGGCTCTTATGATCCCAACGGTGATTCATTAACCTTCTGGTGGAGATCGAACATTGATGGATTGCTTGCGGAAGGAATAACCGCACTTGATGTATTTCTAAGTAAAGGCATTCATAATATTACTCTTGATGTTGCTGATAGTCGACATAGTTCATATGCGTATCTGGAAGTGATCGTTTATGAATCCAACGGCAACGACACCGACGGTGACAGTTACCCGGATGATATTGATGCCTTCCCGAACGACCCTACTCAATGGCAAGATCGCGATAACGACGGCTACGGTGATAATCTGCATGGGAGTAACCCCGACCTGTTCCCCGACGACGCTTCGGAATGGGCCGATTCAGACGGCGATGGTGTCGGCGATAATTCGGATGCATACCCCCAAGATCCGAAAAGGTATCTACCCGAAAAAATAGGTGAAGAGGGCGGATTAGATGCCTCGATAATGATCTTGATCATTGTTATCGTGGTTTTAATTTTAATCATTCTGATGTTGGCTTTAATTGTAGTTCGTAAAAGGCATCACCCACAAATGGGACCTGATGATAATAAATTGATCAGCAATGTAACCCAAGAGCTTTTGTTCGGCGACAAGAAATTGGATATTGAGCTATCAAATGCCCAGATCAAGACGATATTAGATAGAAAATATCAAAACGGCCAGATATCCCGGGAAACTTATGAGTATATAATAAATAATGTTCTAATACCGGAAGACCCGACTTTATTCGAACCGAATAATATTGAAAGAAAATTTTAAATCATTCTCAACTTATCAAGTATTGAAGGCGTTTTATTATGGCAAAGGGGGAAATGGCGTTAGAAAACAAAACCCGTAATATGCTCTACAATCATATTACAGCATATCCTGGAGTATCATTTAATATTTTACGTAACATTTTTGATCTAACACAGGGGGCATTAAGATATCATCTGGAATATCTGGAAAAGTGCGAGAAGATCAGTTCCGGTTTACAGAAAGGGGTGAGGTGTTACTACCCGCATCAGAATATCGTCAATGTCCCCAAAAGGTCGGAAGACGAATTGGAATTACATAAATTAACGCCCCAACAGGAGCTGATATTGACCACGATCAAGCATTACCCTGGAATAACACAAAAAGATCTAGTTAGCAGGACGAGATTAGGCCGTTTTCAAGTTACGAGAGGCTTGGGGAAGCTCCAGAGTTTGAAGTTGGTGAAAAAGCTACAAATTGGCAGGAATGTATGTTATGAATATGTGCCGGATGACGAGCTGAAGTTCAAGATCATCAAGAAATTGGTGATCAAGCTTCTAAGGGATGAGATCGACGAGCAGACATTTTTAAGATTAAAAAGAAGGTTGAACGAATAGGATCGGGATTCGGTGTTCGGGACTCGATTGCCTCCCACCCCAATTTTAACACGAAAACACGAAAGAATTTTTTCAACTAATGTAATTTCGTGTTCTTCGTGTCCTTCGCGTTAAAATTATGGGGTGGGGTAAAACTGCAACAGTTCCGATTCCCCATTCCCGACAAGAAATTGTCACAAACATTAAATAACATGTTTTAGCCAGACGTGTATATTTCTGCAGTTAGAAACTATATATTTTCTCAAGTGAATGATGATACATGGGGTTAGTCCTTTTGAGGTGAAAGAATGATGAGTGGAAAATATCTAAAAAAATGTAGAGATTATATCGTGGTTTTGGCTGTGACGATGTTATTAGTGGTTTTTATTATGCCAATTCTCAATAGCTTGGCACAGCCGCTCCCGGGAAATCCGCCCGTTGCTAATGCGGGGCCGGATAAGAATTCCTATTCCGGTCTATGGGTATATTTCAATGGCAATGGCTCTTACGATCCTGATCTCGACCCTTTGCAATATAGATGGTTTTTTGGTGATGGCAATTCTACGAATTGGGCTAGTAATAGTAGTGCCCAACATAAATATAGCACTTCAGGGAATTATACAGTTACACTCAATGTCACTGATGGCTCTCTTATGGATTCCGATACGTGTATTGCAAATATAAAAACTAATAATCCCCCGGTCGCCGATGCAGGTTCGGACCAAAATTCGACCGCATTTCAAAATGTATTTTTCGATGGCAGCGGTTCTTATGACCTGGATAATGATCCATTACAATATAGATGGGTTTTTGGTGATGGTTACTCTACAGGCTGGTCTGGGAGTAATAGTACCTCTCATACCTATAATGTAGCGGGAAATTACACTGTGACTTTATTTGTAAAAGATAGTTTTTCTACTGATACAGATACTTGCATTGTGAATGTAGCACCAGCAGGTGGTAGCAATGTCGCACCAGTTGCAGATGCGGGTCCAGATAAAAGTGCCTATGTTGGCAAATGGGTATATTTCTATGGAAATGGGACTTATGATTCAAATGGAGACCCTCTTCTATATAAATGGTATTTCGGGGATGGCGCCTCGACTGGGTGGACAGGTAATAGCAGTGCCGCACATTCGTATAGCTCTGCGGGATATTATACCGTTACACTTAACGTCACTGATGGCGCTCTTTGGGATAATGATATTTGTTACGCAAATATAACTGTAAATACGAATAAGCCGCCAGTTGCAGATGCAGGGCCAGACAAAATCGCTAACCCAATGCAAAATGTATATTTAGATGGTAGCGGCTCTTACGACCCTGATAATGACCCATTGACCTATAAATGGCATTTTGGGGATGGGTTTATTACGGGGTGGCAAAGTAATTCTAATTCCTCACATATTTATAATTCAACTGGTAACTATACCGCCACGATCTATGTGAGTGATGGCAAAGCAACAGATTCTGATTCCTGTGTAATATATGTAACTGGCGGCGGCTGGAGCCCGTCCCCCCCGGCACCGCCTCAGGATTCTGATGGCGATGGATATTATGATAACTTGGATGCATTTCCTGACGACCCCACTCAATGGCAGGATAGCGATGGCGATGGGCGCGGAGATAATATAGACGGTGATAATCCTGATATTTTCCCATCAGACCCGAATGAATGGGCGGATACTGACGGGGACGGGGTTGGTGATAATGCCGATGTATTCCCGGATGACCATACAGAATGGTTTGATTTTGATGGCGATACCGTTGGCGATAATACCGATGCGTTTCCGGACGACCCGTCGGAATGGTCTGACCTGGACGGAGATACGGTCGGGGATAATGCCGATGCATTCCCAAACGACCCTACAGAGTGGGCCGATACCGACAACGACGGGGTGGGTGACAATGCCGATGCATATCCCAACGACCCGAGCCGTTATCAGAAACAAAAGCTCGCCCAAGATCCGGCACCCGATATGTTCGTATATATTGGCGCAATAATAGTGGTAATGATAATCTTGATCCTAATAAAACTGGCTTTGGTTATCACTAAAAACAGGAGCTCTTGGAGAGCCGGATCAATTCATAACGATAAAAATAAATTACTCCAGCAGGTCAAAGACGATATAATAGACGGCAAAATTTCGGGTGACGACTTTTCACCGGATGAGCTTTGGGAACTGTTAGAGAGTGATTATCGCAATGGCGAGATATCAAAAGCCACCTACAATTATATTGTCGACAATGACCTTATTGGATATTCAAAATGAATTTCCAAAGATTGTCTTGGTGTTTTAATGTGTAGAATATAAGAAAAATTTAAATCTGCTTCGAGATATACATACTTTATAGGGGTTCAGGGATGTCCAAAGGGGTAACGGTTCTGGAACATAAAACTCGAAGAATGATTTATTACCACATACTTGCGCATCCCGGGGTTTCTTTCCATATTCTTAAAAGTGTATTTGGGTTAAATGAAAGCACCTTAAGATATCATTTAAGTTATTTAGAAAAAAAGGCTCAGATACGGTTTGGGGTGAGGCAGGGCAGACGACGTTATTACCCGCATTCCGATAAAAATATCGTTATTAGAAAGACCCGAGAAGACCTTTCAGCCCATGAATTGAACCCGAGACAAGATCTAATTGTGAGCATGATCCGGCGCTACCCGTGCATAACCCAAAAAGAGCTGCTCCATAGAACAGGTTTAAAACGTTTGACCCTAACGAACAATCTCAATAAGTTAATGGACCTCTACATTGTTCGTCGGATTTTCGACCACAAGAGCGTCCGGTATGAATATATAGAAGATGAACAACTGCGATTTGAAATACTCAAGCAGTTGGTGGTCAAGCTGCTGAAAAAAGAGATCGATGAAGCGACTTTTTTAGAGCTCAAACGGAAACTGGAATAATGACATATGGCGGGAGTATCGGGAACCGGGAGTACGAACCTATGTCTAATGTTGGATTGCTATCTGGTTGCCAAATTGCGTAGGATTGTCAAGTTAATGACATTTGGCGTGGGATTTGAATGTCATTTGGTTGATGCGTTGGATTGTCCACGGGTCAATTATTGCGTTGGAGCTTTTTTTCTTTTAATTCACGAGATTATTGATTATTTGAGCAGTCCAACACCCTTTATCGTTAAATTGGCAATCCCACGCATCATTTTACGATCATCTTATCCTACGCCTTATGACATACTTAAAACAATCCT
This sequence comes from uncultured Thermoplasmata archaeon, assembly GCA_965372445.1. Lineage (GTDB taxonomy): Archaea > Thermoplasmatota > Penumbrarchaeia > JAEHCK01 > CBDVCJ01 > CBDVCJ01. The sequence goes on from CBDVCJ010000275.1 coordinate 5,741, forward strand.
ACGCTAGTTAGCAATAGAATAACAAATCGACGAACACTTACGACTATTTAGACTACCGGCTCCCG
>CBDVCJ010000276.1:0-5805 GCA_965372445.1 uncultured Thermoplasmata archaeon
ATTTTTGCTTTATTTTTTTAATATCTTTATTTTCAGATTTTTTTTCTAATTTCGATTTTTCTTCATTTAGCTCTTTCGTTACTTTTTTCTTATTTTTTAACTTAATAGAATTCTTATTACTCATTTAATTTGTCCCCCTTATTTTTTCTATCATTGAGTTGTAGATATTAAAAATTTTTGTTACTTTATTAATATCTTGAAAGAATCAACTGAGAATTTTTACAACTTTTCTTTTTTAAAGGTGATTCAAAGATGCGAGCAAAGTGAACATTGAACAGTCAAGCTTTAATTGCCTCTAATGTACAAGCCTTTTTTTGGTCTTTAATGTATTTAGTTACGTTTTGAATAAATGTTGATGTTTTGGTATTAAAATATTGTTCACCACAACGTTCACAGACCTCTGCAGGTACTTCACTAATAATAACATTATCAATTTGTACTTCTACAAGATTTTTAGTTAGTTTTGCATGACACATATAACATGTTTTCATATCTTCACCTTCTAGTTTTATACTCCTTCATCCATTTAATTGTCGTGGGTTTATATTTAGATATTATAATTAAAGCATCTTCATGAGGTGCACATACAATGTGGAGAGGAGAATCATTAATCCAACAAAGCACTAAGCAGCTAGGGCCTCTAGGATCATCTGAATATTCTTCAATTATCTCAAATCCTTTTCTAAGTGAATTTTCAACTTGGTCCGCAGTAATTCCTTCTAAATATTCTTTATGGATTGCATGTAATGTATGACGTAATTCTCCAAGAGCTTTTTGGATTGCATTAGGGAATTTCATAATATATCACATCATCCTGTATATCTATCTTTTATTGATTTGGTGCAGGATTGAATAAATCTGGTATAAGGATTTTTTATAATTTACTTCTAAAACATAAACGTTGGGTATAATATAAAAATCTAATCCCTGATAGAGTTAGCAAATGATTTCATAGATCTATTTAACCTATTCAATTTTTTTTGAATTTTCTATTTTATTCATGCCATCTTCATATAATCGCACAACAAGTTTCGTAATTATTGATCGTATACCCCTTCGATTTTGCATATTCAATAGTATTTCGCGATGGCAAGACTATCCCATTAACACCTAGCTTTATACTTTCTAGCTCCAGCATCCGTTCCTCTTGGGTCGTTTTTGGACGCATGCAGCCCAATAGAATGGAAGTATCGGCAAAAGTGCTGCGGGCTTGTTTCAGAACGTTTGTAACATCAGTTATGGCTGGCGGTGATATATCTTGAAGCGCTGTTGATTGGGTTGGTATAAAAACAATAAAAACGATCGCACTGGGGTTACATAGATTTTTAGATCGAAGGTCGTTCAGCATTTCAATCGCTTTGAACTCGCCTCTCAACTTCCCATAATGGAGCCCAATGCAAATATGTGGCACAATATTTGTAACACCAGCCTCGAATAATAGTTTTAGGGTCTGACGATAATGCTCAGGCGTTTTAGCAAGTCCGTAAATTTCATGAATTGTTGCGGTGTCGGCAACTATATCGACCGAAACGCCATCTACACCCGCTTCTGCCAGCGCCTGTGCAGTGCGAATATCGTCGATCAAGCCTGTGTGGACATTAATGATCAAATTAGTTTCGGATTTTATCGCGGAAATCGTTTCAATGAAATTCCCTAAAGGTACTGCACCATTGGCATCACAGCCACCACTGATCAAAATCCCATTAGCACCTTTTCGAGCTAAGTTCTCACATAATAATTTCAATTGTTCCGGCCTTTTCGCGACATGCATATTTGTCAAATAATGGTGGCCACAATGTTTGCAATTCAATGCACATTCATTGCCAGTGATTGAAATTGTTGGAAATTTGTCTCCCGGATAGTAGCAGTTTAAAACTTTTTGTCGGGAATTGGTCGGGTTAGGTCTAGAGTCTATTGTGTTGTGAATCGTGAGTCGTTCGATCGCCCGGTCATCTTGTCGCCCAGTCTCCCGGTCAGTAATAGTATTCAACGATTTAGACTGGTAGACCATCATGGCTCGCGACACCCGACTCTCGACTCCGTGACTTTCAGTTTTGAACTTTATAATGGAATTATCTAAAACCTTAGATTTTAAAGCCATTCGTATCCGATCCGTTCTTCATATTCAATAGGTAAGACCCCATAAGTATCTAGCTTTTTTAACTTATATTGCTGCTCTTGGAGTGTTTTTATTATTCGCGGCGAAGGTATTTCGATACCATCCACGCCTGCCTTCACGGCTTCTGATTCGATCTCGAACCGAATATTCCGATTAGGGTCGTTGCGGCTTGAGCTGCGCGGACGCATCGCACCCAGAATTAGTTTGGTCTTGGTAAATAATTTACGGGCATGACCTGCAACCGCGCCTACTTCCTCCGGAGATGGTGCGGCTAGGTTCTCAAGTTGGGTACCTTTGGTCGGGCGAAACACAATGATTGCAATTGTAGATGGAACAATATCATTATCTTTCATAAGTTCCAAAGCATTTAATTCACCTTTTAGTTTACCATAATGCAGCCCGACAGCTATATGCGGTGCGAGATAGGGTATACCAGCTTGTTGCAAATTGCGAAATGTATTGACATAAGTTTCGGGCGTTGCATTTAATCCAAAGATCTCTTGGATGGTCTCTGGATCACCGACAAATTCCATAGAAGCGATATCGACACCAGATCTGGCGATTTGAGCTGCGAGATGTTTATCTACGAATCCAGTGTGTAATTTAATGATCAATCCCATTTCATGTAGCTGTTTTAATGCAGGTATGAATTTTGTTAAATTAAGTAAAGTCCCATTTTTATCACAGCCACCGCTTATAAGTACTCCGTTTGCACCGTTATTCTGTAAGTTCTTACAGAGTTCTATGAGCTTGTCAGGTGTTGTGGCGGGTGTCATATGTTTTAGATAGACTTTATCACAATGTTTACAATCGAGTGCACAAGCGCTGCCGCTAATTGATATCGACGGAAATTTCGGCCACACGTAATACAAACGCATGATTTTTTCCATATGTTATTCTCCAAATTTATTGTGAGTTTAATGATAACTACTTCGTCCTAAGTCCTTGGTCATATAATGCTATATCGTCCTAAGTCCTAGGTCATGTTATGTCGTATCGTCCGAGGTCCGTGATACAATATTGCCATTCGGTCCTAAGTCCTTAGTCATATAGTGCTATATCGTCCTAGGTCATATTCGTTAACCTGACACAGGACTACGGACGCAGGACCCAGGACGCGAGGACAGCAGACCCTATCACCTATCACCTAAATAACCACAACTCACAACTTATTAGGCTCAGGACATCGGACACAGGACTCAGGAGATAAATCCAGAGCAGGAACAATAGCTTCTTCATGTCGCTCCGCATATCCAATTGCACCCAGCGCCCCAATTAGTCCCATTTCACCTGTGATCTCCATAAGTTCCACCCCTAATTTTGCTGCGGCGCGACGCGTTTGGGCTAAATTAATTAAGCGAGCTCTGACACGGTCAGAATGTGATTTTAATGCCTTTGGGATTTTTATGCCTTCGAATATCGCAATTCCGGTATCCTCAGACAAAGTTTCACGATTGAGTAAATTTGATATTGTTTTAACTAATTTAGATTTTTTGGATGGTGTTACAGCGAATGTTAGTACTGTTGCAACACAATTTTTGGTCCTGGTAGGGGCTCTTGGATACAATTGCACTAATGTGTGGTTTAGATATTCTATGCCCGGCACGTGTGCAGTTTTCACACCAATCTCATTTGCAAGGCTCCAGGTCGCGCCTTCACTTCCGTTATCGGTATCATCGATGCCGATGTGAACTTTGAGCATTTTAGGTAAGATCAGAACTGCTTGACCGAGCCGATTACCACCCCCTTCGGCAACGATCTCGACCCCTTTCACACCTTTTGCCAGAGCTCGGCAGAGCGTCACGCCGACCCCGGCACCGGCAAGACCCACATAAGTGATCCGGCATTCATTGCCTTTAAGCTCGGCTTGTTCAATGCCACCTGAGGAATAAGAGGGTATCAACTTCAATTTGCCCTTGCCAATTTTAAGCAAGAACACATCGCGGGGGCCATCGCGCCAAGAATCTATTACCAAAGAGCTGGTTTTTTTGTAATGATAGGCCGACCAAGCTGCAGCGCCGTAACATTTTCCATGGGCATGGTCTTCGTAGATCTGGATCTGCTTGGCGTTTTCATCACAAACCGCTGTGATCGTATCAAAGGGTGTAACCCATGATTTACCCTGCACCTTTTTACGGATCTGAGCTTGGGATAACATTGTTGGTCACCTGAAGAACTATCATTATAAGTTGAACTACTTTTAAATTTTTCCTAATCGAAGTGGACATTGAAAATAATTTGTGTTTTTCTCTTAATTTGGTAATGGTAAAATAAACCCTAAACTCAAATACTACCAATACTACCAATAAAATCCCAATGGTAAAATCCCAACTTTTTACATTAAAGGTTTCGGTTTGGAAGCTCGTATCGTATGACGGTTTCGAAGCTCGTAACGAAACCGATAACCAAATTACGATACGAGCATCGCAAACTCAACCAAAAAAATATTGATTTTTTATGGTATTGGGTTATAAATTCGAATATTACCCGATTTAAGGAGGTTCCCTAGAAAGGCAACTTTAATTGGGGATATATCAATAAGCAACCGATCCTAGGAGCCTCCCATTCTCCTTCGAAAGAGAGTTTGCGGTTCCGTTTGTATCTCGGTCCTTCCCCCATGATACAAATTATCGGAATAGAATATTGAGATATATATATTGGGACTTTTCACTGCCAAAATAAGAGTATATAAAGCTAATGGTGGCTTAAAAATATATTTTTCGAACCTTAAAGGTTATGTTTGCTATTTTGTTCAAAATATCAACAAGCTTAAATAATATATTAATATTGTCCAATTTTAACTAGAGGGAATAACATAATTAAGATTTAGTTCATTCTATAAAATGTATTAATAATTTTATAGTATCGGTTGTGGTCGTTATGAATTCCAATAATAGAATAACAAATACGAATGATACACACCAAGATATTTTGTTTAAATTTAAATGGGATAACTTTAGATCAATAAAAGATATGGATTGGATGAAAATTAAACCCTTAACAATATTTATTGGTCCAAATAATAGCGGGAAAACTAGTTTATTTGATCCGTTATTGGTATTAAAACAGACTATTGAATCTAGAGATTTTTCTCTACCTTTAAAAACCAAAGGAAAATATGTAAATGTTGGAGACTATGAAAACTTCATTTATAATCACAAAATTTCAAAAAAACTTGAATTAGAGATTTTTTATCATTTTCATGAAAATGAGGAAACGATTAAGAAATTAGGAGAGTACCCTCCAGGTGGAATTAATTTAGTTTTTAAAAAAGGAGCGAAAGATAATAATATAAGTTTAGTATCCTTTGAAATTAAAGATGTCTTTAATAGAATAATGTTAAAAAGAGAAATACTGCCTAATGGAAAATATAATTTTGATTATTTTATATCAAAAGAAAGTGAAATTAAGAAACTTAAAAAAAGGGTCAATGATGCAATATCAAATGATATGCCAAAGCATTTTTTATTTGATAGTTACAATATAATTTTGTCTTGTTTTCCCGAACTTGAAAAGGTTGAAGAAAAAGATAAAGAGGCCACAGTATCAAAGGCTCTCAACATTTAGAGCATTAATTAAATATGGTAAGTTGGGAAAGAAACAGGAAGCTAATTATCAAAAACTTAAAGATTACGCCTTGGCTGAGAGATGGTTGGAAACTATTTATCAAACATTTTTAGCTATCT
>CBDVCJ010000277.1:0-5796 GCA_965372445.1 uncultured Thermoplasmata archaeon
TATATTTTCTAGTTTAACAACATATCAATAAAAGGACAAAAAAAATCCAACAATTCTTCAGCGTTTTCAGCGATCTCAGCGGTTAAAAGTGGGAGGCGGGGGATGGTCGATTCCCCATTCCCCATTCCCCATCTTTGAAGAAGCCGAAGGGTTCTTCAATGCGAGGCAACTTGGCGGAGCAAGTTGCCGCAGTCCCCATTCCCGTTGTTTAGCCTATTTCCTAAATCCTATAACCTATATCCTAATAAATTAAACATAACTCTTAAATCCCTACTTATCATTACAGCAAGGTATTAAATACAATAATATCATTTTTCAGATATTGGGGAGGCCGAGAAAATGGAAGTTACGATTGATGGCGAAACACTAACAATAGATGATGTGCACATGGTTGCGAGAGAGCATGCAAAAGTAGTAATATCGAGTGAAGCACAGGAAAAAGTGATCAGGTGCAGAAATGTAATACAAGAGATGATCGATTCCGGCGAAGCGATTTATGGGGTGACAACAGGCATCGGCGAGTTTGCACGGGTCATGATCTCCAAAGAACTGGTTCAGGAGCTTCAGCGTAGAATTGTATATAGCCATGCAGCAGGAGTTGGCGATCTTTTTCAGGAAGATGCAGTTCGAGGAGCTATGCTATTACGATCAAATGTGATTTCCAAAGGCTATTCAGCAGTAAGACTTGATGTGCTGGAATCGGTAGTTGGAATGATAAATAAAAATGTCATACCCGTGATTTATGAAAAAGGCTCTCTTGGCACTAGCGGCGACTTAGCGCCGTTATCGCAAATGGCGGAGGTTGTCATGGGCGAAGGTGAAGCGTTCTTCGAGGGCGAGCGCATGAACGGCCAGGAAGCGTTGGATAAAGCCGGCATCAAGTCCTGGACCTTAGAGTCAAAGGAAGGTCTGGGGTTGATCAACGGCTCTCAGATGATGACGGCGGTCGGTGCTTTGGCAGTATACGATGCCGAGAAATTAATTAAAAATGCTCAGATCGCGAGTGCTATGACAATCGATGCGCTCCAAAGCGTGATGAAGGCTTATGACCCGAGGTTACATGCAGTGAGACCTTTCAAAGGTCAAAATGAGGTCGCGGCGAATTTAAGAATGTTATTTGAGGGTAGTGAGATCATTGCAGAGGGTAGTGACAAGGTACAGGACGCATATAGTTTACGCTGTACACCCCAGGTACTCGGCCCTTCGAAAGATGCGCTAAAATATATTCATGAACAGATCGAGATCGAGATGAATTCGGCGGCTGATAATCCATTGTTCTTCCCTGAAGATAATGTACATATAGCAGGCGGTAATTTTCACGGCCAGCCAGTTTCAATGGTACTGGACCTATTGGCGATCGCAATTTCGGAGGTTGCCAACCTAAGTGAACGCCATACGAACCGTTTATTGAACCCGACACTAAGCGGATTACCGGATTTCTTGGTCGAAGGCAAAGGCTTGAACTCGGGGCTAATGGTCGCACAATATACCGCTGCAGCGTTGGTATCTGAAAATAAGGTTTTATCGCATCCCGCGACCGTGGATTCTATTTCAGTCTCGGCAGATCAAGAGGACCATGTGAGTATGGGACCCATAGCTGCGCGTAAGGCGACCGAGATCGTGAAAAACGTTGGAACCGTCATCGCAATTGAAATGATGTGCGCTGCCCAGGCTTTTGAATTTCGTAAACCCTTGAAACCGAGCAAAGCCAATCAGTTGGCATATGATGAAATTCGTAAAATAGTACCAAAATTAGTGGATGATAGGGTGTTATATCCGGATATTAAGAAAATGACAGAATTGGTAAGAAGTAATAAACTGATCGAAATAGTTGAGGAAAATATTGAGGAGTTGAAATAATCAACATAGAATAGATCCCAATTCTACAATAAGATTAAATATCAAAAATTCAATTTATAGCCAAGGTGAGAAAATGTCTGAGGAAGTAGAGGAAAAACTAGAAGTCGAGGATATATCGAAATGTCCGGTTTGCGGCAATGACACATCACCAAAGATATTTAGTGTTGAGAATTTCGAGATCCACGGCGCTGAATGTGCAAATTGTAATAAAACATTTCTTAAAGGTGAAGATGTCAAAAGATTTGCAGAGTATAAAAAAGGTGCGACCGCTGCGGATCGGGTTATTTGTTAATTAGTCCTGGGTCCATTTTTAGGTGATAGGTTATAGGAGTTAGGTGATAGGTTATAGGAGTTAGGTGATAGGGGCTGTTGTCTTGAGTCCGTTCCCGGTTCCCGACATTTACCACAATAGAAAAAACCTAATCGTATAACACGCTGCGAGTATCACATCTTTGGCATACGATCGCAACCGGGCGCTGGGGCGAATATACAGGTATTGCTTCTCCGCATTTATGACATCGGATCTCGGGTGGGCTCTCTTGGTCTTCGATGGCCGTATCAATTCCATACATATCTTTCTGGAATTTTTTAGCTGATTCTTTTTTTTCTTGATCCTTAGCGCGCTTCTCTTTTAATGCCCGTTCCTTTTTGCTTTTGATCACCATAAAAAAGAACAATGATATCAAAATAATAATCAAGAATGCAAAGAGACCGATATAAATGAACATCCGTTCTGAGTATTCATCATCTGGTAATATATGTTTGCTCGGGTGCTCCTCGTGGTTCCAGGGGTTGGTGGAATCGTCGCCATAGGGTGACCCGTCATTGCCATAAAATTCTTCCAGGTTCGTGTAGCCATCGCCATCCGGGTCGCGGTCCGCATCACGAGAGTCCATTGGGTCTAATTTCAATATATATTCCCAATAATCAAATATCCCGTCACGATCTGTATCGATTGGGCTTTCTTTGAATATTCTGATGAGAATTGTGGCGTTTGTTACCGCACCTTCGGAATCAGTAACAGAAAAGGTGATGTTATGGATGCCTTCGCTCAAGGTATAATCTTTACGTATCAATGCCCTGCCAAGTTCGCCATCAATATCTGAGATCCACAGGTAATTCATATTGTTTTCATCAGGGTCCATTGATGCTCCGGTGAAGGTTATTTTATCAGACGTTAAAAATGCATCATTATTTAATGGTGCTTTGATCTTCACGAGGGGGGCATCATTAATATTAACAATTTTTAAGGTAAGCATTTTAACATTATTATCCCCGAAAGGATCCTCGACCGTGACGGTTATACTATAGGTGCCGACCAGATCATTGGTAGTAAAGAACGAGATCTTGCCCTCTGTGGCATCGAAGTTATAATGATATCTCGAAGCATTAGCTAAGAGTTCAGGTATCACCTCTAAAATATCAGATTCAAAGGTTAAAACATCGCCGTCGGCACTATCATTTGCATAGAATGTGAGATTGCACCATTCACTTTGATTAACCTCAATAACGTCATCGAACTCTAAAAATGGCGGGTCATTAACAGGGTTGACCGTGATTTTTAAAACATCGGTTATTGTCATAAAACCGTCATTAGCTTTAAAGGTGATCTTATCAGTTCCAAACCAATTTTCTCGGGGTGTTAAAATTAATTGACCATTCGCTTTTATTTCGATATTGAAATTGGGCGTTTCGGTATGGTTGAATTGTAATTGGGTCTGCTCGACCAGATCTGAAAATATGGTGTTTAAATTGATGTCAGTATAAGTTTCATCTTCTTCCATTTGGATCGACCCTAAGTGTTGAAGTACTACAGGTGGATCATTAACAGATTCTATAATGATCGTGAAGTTCAGTGGTGGTTGGAGTGAAAAATTAGCATCACTTACATTCAGTTTAACGATATCTTCACCGCTCATATTCTCTTTGGGCGCAAATTCCAATATACTATTATCAATGATTCTCACTATTATTCGTTCATTATCATAAATGGTACTGAACTCATTTTCTGCTTCATTCCATATAGTAAACGTCAGTGAATCGTTTTCTGAATCTTCAAATATTTCGGTTAACGGTAAGTATTCCGGGTCACTATCTTCTAATAATGTATATTCCCGAACTGCTGTGGGCTTTACATATGGTTTGAAATTATTGGAAATATAGGGCCCGTAATTAGTTGTGCCCAGTTCCACAGACCCGATCGCATAGGCATTCTTATCCCGGGAATGGATCTGGTAGTTGTGATAGATGCCCTCGCCCAGCATAAGCCCTGAGTATTGAAATATATATTTAACACCAACAGGATTACCATCTTTATCTTTTTTATTATAATCTTTTTTAGATGGATCGGCTTTTACCAATGGGCGCGTGTCTTTGCCATTTATGGTAATAGACATTTCATGCGGGCCGAATCTATTTTTTTGATAATAATTGATCGAATAAAGATATTCATCGTAACTTCGACCCCATTCGGTTTTGGTTGCCATTGATTCTACTTTGGCGTTCACTAGTTTCGGCCTATAGACCGATAAAGCTTCTACTTTCATTATCGAATATTTGACCCAGCCATCCCCCAAGGCATTTGTGCCATACCAGATATTACTCGGGTCTTCTCGTGATCTGCCAAGAGTATGTGCATAGAAACCAATATAGGTTTTATCAAACCGTTTGCCTTCGGGTTGGGCTTTGACCTCGTAGTAAAATATACTGCGTGGCAATTCGCTGGTGTATTGGATACTGGCCTTTTTTACGAGACCTTTTGTATAAGTACCGGCGGTGCTGCCTTCATGCATGATTATCATGATCAATTCCGTGAAAAAATCGACGGTATCACCATTCATTGGTTCGGCTTGACCTGGAAGACTGGACTCGAGCTCGACCTTGATCGAGAAATTCACACCTTCTGGGATGGGGTCCTTATCGGGATCTAGATGATCAATATTCGGCGAATTTATATAATACCAATCGAACGAATCCTTATCCATATCAACGATCTGATTATACAACTTCGAGCCGCTCGCAAGTGGTTTCGCACGTGCGGGATATTGATTGCTTGGGATTGGCTTTCCTGTCTGGGAGGCATCAACGTAAAGTTCATAATTAACGGTGCCCGTACCGCTCAGCGAGAGTTGGATGTAATATGGGCCGTTGTTAAAGGCCCAACCAAAGGCGGTAAGTGACCCTGGGCTGCCAACCGAGAACCCCTCAAGTTTCATCAATATTAGTTCATCTTGACCTGATTCAAGATTATTATGATCTATTTCGCCATCTTGATCTATATCAAACCATCCGTATAGATAAATAAAAAGTGTACCACCCATACCAGACAATAAAGGCACACTTACCGAAAGATTATCAACATTACTTCCTGCGGCCAGATCGAGCACGAACCAATCATGATTCCCTTGGGTGATCGTACCTATTACTGTAGCAGGATTAGATGCAAGTTCTTCTGCTTGATAATAATAGTCATTTGGTACCTCATCGTATGCTCGACTGCGGCTACGGGTGCCAATTGCAGCGGCATTGGTATTGGAATTGGTATCGTTAGAATCAACCTGGATAATATCTGGATTAGAATCAACGTAACTATTTATGGCCGCAACCGGCATAATAAGCATCATCACGACCAATAAAATTCCAACTAAAATTGAGAACTTAAATGCTTTCGTAATATCGCCGGATAATTGAGGTTTGGACATAGCCTATTTTCCCCACAATAGATAAAAAGTTATTTTATTTATATTTTAGTATTTTTACATTTATTAATTTATACTTATATTAAATTTGTGTAAGAATTTTATATCCGGGCAATAATTGAGTCAATAATTCGTTAAATTAGAAAATATATCAAAAGTAGACATTGGAGATTTCCATAGGAAAGGCGATAGGCGAAAGTTCTTTGGCAACTATCGGGAATCCGGGAGCCTGATTATT
>CBDVCJ010000278.1:0-5793 GCA_965372445.1 uncultured Thermoplasmata archaeon
ACATGCAAGTTGTCATTTCTATCTATGGTAACATCAAAAAGTTTTGATGTATCAAAGCTTCCATGTTCCCCATTATATACTTTTGAAATTATAATCGTATCCATAATGAGTTCACTTTTTCCATTTATTTTCAAATACCCCAAACTTTCATCCGATCCAACAAAAAAAAGATAGAAATCCCCAGTAGAATCCTTTATTAATTTTGGAAATCCTATTGTCTTTTGGATAATATTTTTTTCTTTTGCTTTTGTTTCATTTGTATCAATAATCGTTGATTTCAAATAATACTTACCTAAATCATATATTTCCCACATAATATAAGCATTTTCTTTATTATCTATTCCTATCACCGGGCTATTTGGATGTTTACTAGGGCCAGTAGGTGGAGCACTAAATTCAGAAGGTGAAATGCAACCCGAAAAAAGAATAACATTAAAAATTAATAGCATAATGATCAAACATTTTATTTTCATTTTTTCTCCCCCCTTCTAATGTGTTTGGATCAAAGGTCAATCATTTTTATATTTATCCAATTTCTTTTGTGCTTTCAAGATCGCTTCGCTCTGAAGTTCACTTATCACAGCATCATCAATTAACTGATTCACGTCATGCGGTTTCAATTTCTCTTCATTGGTTCGAATTGTTAAGATCGCTTCGCGCAAGCTGCAGAACTCTGTTACCTTCTGCGTTTTTATCATAAGCTCTTTCTCGTTCATCCTGTCGATCATTTCGATCTTTCGGACAAGTTCGTTGAGTTGGGTTTGCTTGGAGAGTTTGCGCATCGGTTTGCTCTTGAGCTGGATATGTTGACGCCGCAGTTTTTTTATCCTTTCGTTACGACCGGCCACATCTTTGTCACAGCGACGGATGATCACATAAGCATCTTCCATCCTTCCTAGTGCCTTGTTCGCCACCTTGCGGTTATCACGACTCTTCAAGGCCTTGATATCACTGCGCGCGCTATTAATGGATTCTTCATAATCGTTCACTATTATCTCCATCGGTTCCTTTAACGGTTTTTTGGGTTTGGAATGGATCACTACCTTTTTATGGACCGCCTTGCGGTCTTTTGGCTCCGGTGACTTGACCTTCACCTGGCGTGTATCCTTTTCGATCTCCGAAAATTTCTTGACCAATTTCCGGCCAACAATGATCTTACGTCTCAAACCCAGATAATCCCATTGCTCAGGCTCGAACTTTAAACTGTGGGTCTCAAAATATTTCATTTTGCCAAGCAGCATATTTTTTTCGCGTTGGATCTGTAGATCGATCTTATTATGACGACCCTTGATGATCTTGAATTTGGGGAGCTCTTTTGCATTATACAAATGTTCGATCTCGGGCTTTTTGTTGATGTGATAGGTCATTTCATGTAAGCCTAGTTTCGAATAAATTAAAACTGAAATAGATCTATCTTCGACCGCCATCGAGAGATTTGTACCGTCATTGGTCCACTTGGTCCAGCCCTTGTCATTTAGAAAACCTTTACACACAAGGTTCCAGTTTAGACAAATAATATAGATCGGTTCCTCGTCGGTAATTGTTGTGAAAAGTGTAACAATCTCTCTTGAAAGGCGGTCCCAATTTTTTTCGGGCATCCTTAGTCACCCTCCACCCATTTAATATCGCGGAGGAGTTTGGCTAGATAGATCGTACATAAAAATTGATATATCCGTGCTAGGATCGTGATACGCTCTGGTAACGGTATATCCCTATTGGAAAATTGAATAAAGAACGAGTTCATGGTGTGATTGATCTTCTCGAGATCTTGGGATGATGCGTCTTTTTTATAATTATGAACCAACCCCCATAGTTTATCATGTACCATCATCGAGTTCGTCATCACATGAGTTTCACAACCTTCGAGGGCTGATGAAATGTAGGCAGTATTACCAGTGAAATTCAGCAGCACCGCCAATCCTTCCATAATTAGTTCATGTATTCTGATATCTTCTTTCGAAATCAGCTCCTCGAGCTCCGAGATCGTATCGCCGCCGGCGTTGAATAACCTAGCCAATTTATTATAATCGGCAGAGGTGACACTACCTTTAACATTAAGTAAAAAGTTGTAAAGGTTGCCACTAACCTCCAGCAGGGCATTTATATCGTTCAATTCAATTCCATCTTGAGTTTTGGCGTTTTGGAGAATATAACTTTTCAGAACTTGAAGGTCACCTCGTAGCTCCCAGATATTTTCCAACCCGAGATTATCGAGGTTTAACAGAAGATTTGATCTAAAACTTTCCGGAACTTTCATGATAACCTGCCACCATGTCCAATTCTTATTGTGGAAATCTTCAATGGTTAAATCACAAACGTGGATTAACGTATACTAATATTAAAAATTTTGCCAGCCAAATCTCGATGTCATTGACTTGAGGTATAGATCTCAATCTTCGACATTATTTATTAAATGATGCCTTTACTTTTTTTTGGATGTTTTAGCAGCATCTTCAGCTTCAATAATCTCGCCACCGTCGGCGGACGCGGGTTCCGCGAGCTTGCTAACCTTGCCCACAAGCTCGGTCATGTCCATGCCGGTTAGCGACTTCACGAGCGCAGGCATCTCCGCGGCGATGCTGACGGTCTTTTGCACCAGCCCTCCGGGGCCTTGGTCACCAAGCACAATGACTTTCTCCACACCTTCGAGCGGTAATGATGCTGATCTCACGATCTCAGGCAATTGCTCGATGATCATTGAAGTTACTGCGGCTTCGCCATATTGTTTCCAGGCGTCGGCTTTCTTTTCCATTGCTTCGGCCTCGGCAAGACCTTTGGCTTTGATCGCATCCGCTTCGGCTACACCTTTTAAACGTATGATATCAGCCTCGGCTGTGCCTTCATGGCGTATTCGTTCCGATTCACCCTCTGCGACCAGTTTAAGTTTCTCGGATTCACCTTCTGCAATCATTTTCAATTGGTCGCGCTCACCTTCGGCTGTGATGCGCAGTTTATCCCTTTGCGCTTCTGCCAATCTTTGGATCTTGCCCTTTTCTCCGTCCGCGTCGGCGATCTTGGCATCTGCGGCGGCCCTTGCGGGTACAACATGCGTGGCCTCTTGCTCCTTAGCCTTACGTTCGATCTCTTTATCCTGAAGGTCGATCCTTTTCTGACGCTCTTCGATCTCGATCTGGATCTGTTCGCGTACCAATTCCTGGCGGCGTTTCTTATCTTGTAACTCAAAAGATATATCACGGTTAGCCTTTTCCAGTTCAACCTCGCTCTCGGCTTTGGCCTTGATGATATCGCGGTCTTTGTGGTACAACGCGACTTTCGATTCGGCCTCAGAATTGGCTTTTTCACCGTCCCTTGCAGCTTCGGCTTCGCGGATCGTGGCCGCTCGGTTCGCCCAAGCCTCGCCAATTCTTGCATCTCGGATGACCTCCGCGGTCCTCTTCCGACCTAATGCGTCTAAATAGCCGCGTTCATCTTCGAGCTCTGAAATAACAAACGACCGAATTTCAATACCCATATTTCTCAGGTCTTTCGCCGCCATGTTCTGGACGAGCTCCGAGACCTTATCTCGGTCGCTGTTGATGGATTCGATTGTAAGGGTCGCACAAATACCTCGGATATGACCTTCAAGAGTTTTCGAAGCAATTTCATCGATCTCATTATTGGATTTATGTAGCAATTGCTCGGCGGCAGTATCCAATGATACAGGATCACTGGCAATTTTGATCTGTGCTACGGACTTGATATTTACTCTCGCACCTGATGTTTTTACATCTGTAACTATATCCTGTACCGATAAAAGCAAAGTTCTTACATCCAAAGGTAGAAATGCTACACCCTCTACGATCGGCACGATAAATTTACCGCCCCCCGTCAGAACCCTATATCCTTTTTTACTTTTGGTATCTACACGTCTACCATAAATCACCATAGCTTTATCCGGTGGGACACGCTTATATCTCGCGGCATAGACAACTATACATGCAATAATAGCGATTATTATGAAAAATATCGCCAAACCTATCATTACTTCATCAGCCATTATTATTCACCTCCAACCTTTTCTACCTCATAACTGCTTGTTTTTTCTTGCCTTTTTTATCTTTTGAATATTTTTTAACCCTGACAATATTACCAACAACTTCTAATATCTCAACAACTGAATCCATCGGAATATTCTCATCGGCGATCGCACCGATCAACATTCGCCCACGCTCCGGGCGAACGGCGACAATTTGGCCCTCGCGGCCTTTTTTTATTGGTACCGATACCATCGCCTTCATGCCGATTAACTTGCGGAGTGGCACCACCGAAGTCGATTGGGTCGCCGCAAAGATCTTGGCCATAACCACGAACATGACTGTTGCAAAGCTGATACCGGCCAATGCAGAAATTACAGGGACAAACACCCAATAGATATTAAAGACCTCAAGAATCATCCCGATGGCGCCAAAAGAAGTAATAAAGATCAATAAAATAGGTAAACTAAGCGGGCTTGGACCGCCACCCCCCGCATCCACATCGAGATCAACGTCGGCATCCCCGATATCGACATCAATGTCGGCATCCCCCACATCAATATCACCTATGTCGACATCACCGACCTCGGCTTCCACATCCCCACCGAATCCGCCCATGATCGCAAAGATTATCAATAGAATCACACCGATCAAACAAATAATCAAATAAAAAGATACCATTAGAACGACCTCCGAGCTGGACCTGACCATTTAGCGGTACCATATTTAACTCTTCTTTTACCGCGCGGTCGAGAATAATCGCTTCCATAGGGTTGTTCAAAATCCTTCATTGATGATTTCGAATGGTCTATTGGTCTTACAACCACTGCCTTCTGTCGATAGACAGGTATGCGTTGCTGGGGCGGGCGTGGCGGTGGTGGGGGTGGTGCCGGGGATACTACCCTTTCACGCCCATAAACATCGAGTTCGCGTTCGCGAAGCATCGCCTGGGACTGAAGCTGATGCTTGCGCTCCTTTTGGGCATTGATCATTTTGATACAATATACACGATTTTTGCGGGCCTCGTTAAACGAGGGTGCGATCGCCAATGCTTTATCAAAATATTTCAATGCGGCGTCATATTTGCCTTTATTATAATACCTGATGCCCGTATTGTTCAATTTCGTGGGCTCCTCTCCTTTGTCAATATCAATGTTGGAGACCCCGTCATTTCCAAATGCAATGCCTTTTTTTCGGAACTGAATGCCTTTCTTACGAAAGATCACACCTCTTTTGCGATACGGTAGTTTGCGACCCGCCTTGAAGGATAATTCGCGGTCTGGGTTAATTTTTGCCGGCCTAAATTTCGGACCTTTAATAAACGCCAATTAGTCATCCCCTAACATAACTGTGAAATGAATTTTTTATGGAATCGATAATCTCTAACAATTTTTTCTGATATTAAACCATCCAAATCGGGAAATTGTTCATTAACATTCTATAAACCAATGAATGTAATTTTACAAATTGGAAAGAACCCATTACGTTCTTTCAAATTTCGTGATCACAACTTCACGCCGGAAGTAATCTCCCCTTAAGCATTTTCATTTTTATAACGGGTGTGTTTTCAGATCCTGATATTTCTTAAATCCCTCTGAAACCCAAATGTTAAAACGTGGATTAAGTATAAATATTTATCGTTATTTTTTTAGGTTTTTGGCCATTCAGAGCCCTTTTTTAAGGAAAGGAGCATTGATGGGGATGGAAGATGGAAGTCAATGGAGTCTGAGGAGTCTGAGGAGTCTAGGGAGTCTAGGGAGTCTAGGGAGTCCAGGGAGCCCATATAGTTGTGAGTTTGTGGTAACATTGTCATTATGTG
>CBDVCJ010000279.1:0-5774 GCA_965372445.1 uncultured Thermoplasmata archaeon
GATTATTTGATACCCTAGACGGGAGCACGGGAGCGCGAACGGGAGTACGGGAGTATCGAAAATTTCCTGATATGTTAACCTTTTCCGTTACTCCCGATATTCCCGTTCTTTAAAAAAGCCCAAAGGGGTTTTTTAAAGCGAGGCAACTTGGCGAAGCAAGTTGCCGCAGACTCCCGTTACTCCCGATACTCCCGATACTCCCGATACTCCCGACTTAGATCGCCACATATCGTCTTTCCGAAGAAAATCTCCAATCCATATTGACAAACAATACGTCATTAAATTTAAATTCTAATACTTCTTTTATATCAGTAAAATCATTTGGTAAGACCAATAGAACTTGTCCAGGGGAGTTATTATGAATGGAAAATTTATTAATTTAATTATAATCGTCTTACTAATTCTGGCATTTTTCAGTACTGTCTTGGGAGGTTATAGCAATAATTCTAACATAACTGCCCAGCCCCGTACGAGCTTTATAACCGACAAACAGATCGGCTTCGACCCTGCGGATTATAACCAAAATGAACCTTCGATCGCGGTTGCCGGTAGTGGTGTTATTTATGTGGTTTGGGAAGATTTTAGGGAGGGAAATTGGGATGTTTTTTTCGCTAAATCTATAGATAATGGTAATACTTGGTTTGGGAATGAAGTTGTCAATGCCAGCAGCCCCCAAGGCACTTATCAGCGCCATCCCACGATCGCAATTGATTCCAATAACTACATTTATCTAGCTTTTGAAGAGAATGTGAATGGTGACTGGGATATCTATTTCACTAAATCTATGGATGGTGGCGCAACCTGGACAACTCAACGGCCGGTCCATGAAACCCAAGATCCATATAAGATCAAGCAATTTAATCCATCTATATCAATAGATACAGAAGATAATATCTATATCGTATGGTCGGCCAATACCACCATAAGCTGGGATATATATCTGGCCAGATCAATAGATTCCGGCTTTACATGGTCAGAACAGATCCAAGTAAACGACGATTTCGGTAGTAAAGAGCCCGTTGCGCCTGCGCCTTCAATTGATATAGATGGAAGCGATAATATCTATATCGTCTGGGAGGATAAACGTCAAGGTACCAATGACATTTATTTTGCCAATTCTTCCGACGGTGGAAATACATTTTATACTAATATCCAGGTCAATGACGGTGTAAGAGATGGCTCTAAAAAGGTCAACACCAAATATCCCAAGGTTCAAGTTAATCCCCGTGGCGATATCTATGTGGTGTGGGAAGAAGAATGGAATAGTGTATACAATGTATATTTTTCCAAATCGCTAAACCATGGCCAATCCTTCGATACAGATGTCAGGGTTAATGGCGTTATTGATAAATGCTATCCAGGCCCGTCACCGGCTATGGGTTTGGATGATAATGGCAATATTTATGTAGTTTGGATCGACAGTCGCAACGCTAACCACACCTATTTTGCCGCCTCTGAGAACGGTGGGCTGAGCTTTACTGGCAACACTCAGGTCGACGATACCGATAGTACCCCGGTCCCCAAAGCCCCTCAACTCACCTACGCTCAGCTCGAAAAAGCGCGTCCAAATCTTGTGGTGGCAAATGAGAATAATAAAATTTACATCGTCTGGACGGATTATCGAAATGACCAACTTCCGGGTAATGGGATATCAGAAAACGGCGATATTTATTTTGACAGAACCACAACTCTTTCTGATAAAATTCCGACCCCGACCATTTTGGATCATAAAAATATAGGGTCGAATTACATTGAATTAGCTTGGTCTCTCAATCAAGACCCGGATTTCTCTGAATATTTGCTATATAAATCCACCGCCCCAAACTTTGACCTTAAATTGTCGAAGTATGTTGCTACAATATCAGAGCGAAGTACAACCGAATTCAATCTAACAGGGCTCACACCAACCACCACCTATTATTTTAAGATCAGGACCCAAGATACAAATGGTAATTGGAACGATTCAAATGAACTTAAGGTCACAACGATCACGAACTCGCCGCCCTTAATTGCACTTTCAGAGCCCGATGGCGATAATGATGTCGCCGATACTTACTACCTGATCCGCTGGGTGGATAGTGACAGTGACGATAATGCAACCATAAAATTATATTACGACCAAAATGCGATCGAAGGTGACGAATTTTTCATCGCTACGGTCCCCCAGGGCGAAGATAGTTTTTTGGATTTT
This sequence comes from uncultured Thermoplasmata archaeon, assembly GCA_965372445.1. Taxonomy (GTDB): domain Archaea; phylum Thermoplasmatota; class Penumbrarchaeia; order JAEHCK01; family CBDVCJ01; genus CBDVCJ01. Next base: position 2,192 of record CBDVCJ010000279.1, read on the forward strand.
TATTTATGGAATACAACCAGCATCCCAAACGGCCAATATTTCATTAAAGCCGTAATAATTGATTCTGTTAACCAAACCTATTCGGTTTATAGCTCCGGCAGGGTGATGGTACATCACGGCGAGCTTATACCACCTGAAATAATCGTCACCAAACCCGCACCCGGAAGTGTCAAGGTAAGTGTGAATACCGAAATATCGGTAATTTTTACCGAGGAAATTGATGCCAATACCCTGACAATACTAACTTTTTATATCGTTGATAGTAGTGCTAACAGAGTCAGCGGGAATTATTCCTTTGATAATACCTCAAATAACGCCTTTTTCACACCCGCGGAACCTTTGGAATATGATGAAAATTACACTGCGACCATTACAACCGGAATTAGGGATCTAGCAGGCAATGCACTGGAATCTGGCAAGGAATGGTGGTTCATAACAGAATCGTTGATAATAAAAAGGTCATTGATAAAGGGCCGGGTCTTAGATCAAACCACAGGTGATGTGATCCCAACCGCAAAACTATACTTTAAAGGAGTAATTCCGGGGGATTTGACTAAAGCTACGGGTTTGAAATATCAAACCACCTCAGATGCAACCGGCAACTATGAACTTGAAGTTGAATATGGTACCTATGAATTAACGATCCAAGCTGCCGACTATCAAATTCTGGAGGGTTTGATAATTAATTTGACGATCAATTTAAAAAATCAGAACTTCTACCTAACCGCCCCGGTTATCACCAAATTCAGTTGGAGTGATAGCGACGGGGATGGCAAGGCCACGGCAGGTGAAAAAATTAAATTCTCAGCCCAGGCAGTTGATCCTGAGAATGATACACTACTTTTTGTCTGGAACTTTGGGGATGGCAGTACTAATGCAATAGGTGAATCGGTCACACACAAATACAAAGAGTCAGGTAACTACGAAGTTACTTTGATCGTAACCGACCTGAATGGAGGCAACACAACAAATACTACCTCAATTCGAATTGAATCCGAAGAATTTAATCTTGTATCTTTTGGAATTTGGATTATCACTATTATCTTAATAATAATTATCATAATCGCATTTCTTTATGCTAGACGTGTGAGAGTCAAGAGGCAAGCGCGTGAGCTTGAGGCGTTCAGGATGGTGAAATTCGAGCGTGCATTTGCCGAAGGCGAAGAAGAGGAAGAGATGGAACCTGATATTTTAGAAGGTGAGGAAGAAGAGGAGGAACTTCCACCGCCGCCAAAACCCACGAAACCCAAGAAGAAAAAAGCAAAGGTCAAACCCGAAAAGTCAGAAAAACCGTTACTGAAAAAGAAAAAAATTAAGAAAAAGTGATCAATATCTCTATTTGTTTGGCTGAACGATCACCTTTATTGACTCTTGTTTCCAGGGCTGGCTTACATACCCGAAACCATCTTGAATTTTTGCCAGCGGTAATTTATGTGTTATCATATCCGCTACATTCACAGCTTTTGCACGGATCAGTTCCAGTGCAGCTACACAATCGTAAGGCGCACCGGCGTAGGCACTCGTAAGTGAGATCTCACTGCGCCAAAAGATATCGTTCACGGTCTCGTCGATGCATACACCCTCTTTTGCACCTGCAAAGAACAAGATCGTTCCGCCGCCCTCGACGGCTTTCATTGCCTGCGGGATGAACGCGCCGCGGCAAATAATGACCAGATCCGCAAGTAAACCATTATTCAACTCACGTATTTGATCTAGCAGGTCTTCAGCCTCAGCATTCAAAACCTCATCAGCGCCGAACTTTTTTGCCGCTTCCATTCTGTAATCAATGGTGTCTGCCGCGATAATTCGTCCTGCCCCCGACGCACGGGCAAGATTGATATGCAGTATCCCGGAGATCCCGGCGCCAATAACGAACACGCTTTGACCGGGTTTTAAATCGGCTTGACGCTGGCCGCGCACCACGCATGCAAGCGGCTCCATGAACGATGCCTCTTCATAGGTCACCTCAGGTGCGATCGGGAACACGCCACGATCCACATTGATCGCAGGCACCCTCACAAGCTCAGCAAACCCGCCAGGTTCAAAATGCGTGCCGCGCTGAAGTATTTCACAAACGGTATGATGGCCGCTTAAACAATAATGGCAGGTATTGCAGGGTACATGATGGGTCGCTGCGACCCTATCACCGGCTTGGAATTTCTCGACACCATCGCCAACTTCGACGATCTCGCCTGCAACTTCATGGCCCAGCACAAGCGGTACCTTATCCTTACGGTACCATTCCATAACGTCGCTACCGCAGATGCCGCTGGCCTCGACCTTTAACAACACCTCACCGTTGCCGATCTTCGGGACTGGCATCTCTTCGATCCTGACATCTTTATTGCTATAATACATTGCTACGCGCATCTATGATCCCTTTCAATTCTAATTAAAAATTAATTGTGATTTTAGCGGGTCTATTCACTATTGTCGCCGCCTTTGTTTACATTAAAGACTTCCTGCGCCTCGTCGGGTGTTGCATTCTCATGGATGACCGCACGAAGTGCACTTGCCATTGCAACCGGATTCGGGCTCTGCCATACATTTCGGCCGAGATTGACACCAATTGCACCTTTCTGTAAACCGTCATATACGAACTCGAACACCTCTTTCTCGGTCTCACATTTCGGGCCGCCGGCCATGACGACTGGTACTGGACATCCCTGAGTCACCTTTTCAAAATTCTCACACCAATAGGTTTTCACAACCCTAGCCCCGAGCTCGGCCGCGATCCTACAAGATAACGCCAGATATCGCGCTTCACGTCTCTCTAATTCCTTACCAACTGCGGTCACCGCCATTACCGGTATGCCATATTCTTCGCATTGGTTGACGACCTTGGAGAGGTTCAATAACGATTCCTTCTCGTAATCACTCCCTACAAAAATTGAGATACCAACTGCTGCGACATTGAGTCGAAGTGCTTCTTTTATCGAGGTTGTGATGCCTTCGTTCGCAAGGTCCTTGCCGACCATGCTCGTGCCGCCCGAGATCCTCAAAATTATTGGCAATGTATTTGTTGGGTCGACACAAGATCTCAAGACGCCGCGGGTTACGAATAATGCATCACAATATGGCATTAGCGGCTTGATGGTCTCACCCGGCTTTTCTAATTTGGAGGTCGGACCCTGGAAATAACCGTGGTCGATCGGCAAAAAGAAACAATGGCCGTCTGATTGTATTAGCTGAGATAATCTATTTTCTACTCCCCAATCCATACGAACACTCCCCGATTTTTTTACTTTTACTGATAATAAGACACTAATATATAAGTGTTATTAATCTGGCGGATCGTAATGGTTGGGTACGTGAGGCTTAAAAGGTGTTAGGTGATAGGATATAGGTGATAGGTAATTGATTGCCATAGTGTCGAAGGTCTTTATCGGGAATGGAGGATTGTTAGTAACTTTGCGATTACTACGGTAATGAACTTCGTTCATCACCTCGGGCTAAAAATTCTTAACAGAATTTTTACCCCTGCGGTAATTTTCTTCGAAAATTACCTCCACTTTGAAAAAACCTTTATGGTTTTTTCAATGCAAGGCAGATTATATAATAAGCTGCCGCCATTATCATAATT
>CBDVCJ010000280.1:0-5722 GCA_965372445.1 uncultured Thermoplasmata archaeon
TTATCAATATATAAATTATTGATATTATAATATTAATTTTCAGGGGGCGTTGGCTTTGTTTAGAAAATCCAAGGGTATTTTGGTAGCGACAATTTTAATTCTGAGTAGTTTGATCGTGAGTTTAAATTCTGGGGTTGGAACTGAAAACCCTGAAAATGTATCGCAAGATAATTCTATTGCACGAAGTTTACCCCGAAGCAACGGTGGTATTAACTGGAGCGAGATCGAGGTGATTTCGGAACCTGTATATGGTCAAGATTTTAATGTTGTATATAGTGCTTACCCCAAGATCGCTGTTGAGAACGATAAAATCTATGTGGTATGGGATGATGCGAATGATACAAATGGTGCGGGAAATGAAAGAGATATATTTTATAGATATTTTGATGGTTCCAAATGGGGTGATATTCAAGTAATTTCTGAACCTGTTCCTGGTCAGAATTTTAATATAGGATGGTCTTATGCCCCTTCAATTGCTGTCGAGAACGGTAAAATCTATGTTGTTTGGCATGATACGAATGACACAAATGGTGCTGGAGTAGATTCGGACATATTTTACAGATCTAATCTCACTGGTTTGGGTTGGGAACCTGTGCAAGTAATTTCCGAGCCAGTACTGGATCAAAATATTAATACTGGTATTAGTCAATTCTTTCCAAAAATTACTGTTGAAAATGATAAAATCTATGTTATTTGGTATGATACAACAAACTTGAATGGTGCAGGGACGGATCAAGATATATTTTTCAGATGTAATCTTACTGGCACTAACTGGGAAGATATTCAGGTAATCTCAGAACCTGAACCAGGTAAGGATTATAATACAAAGGCAGTTGACCAATACGATATTGCAGTCGAGAACGGGAAAATCTATGTGGTTTGGGCGGATCTTAATGAAACTTACAATTCAGGTGTAGATAAAGATATATTTTATAGATGCAATCTAACCGGCTTAGCTTGGAATGATATTGAGGTGATCTCAGAACCTGTTCCCGGCCAAGATAGGAATATAGGTAATAGTTGGCGCCCATCGATTGACGTAAATAATGATAAAATCTATATTGTTTGGGAAGATACTAATAATACTATTGGTGGAGGGACCGATCAAGATATATTTTTCAGATGTAATTTAAACAGTAATAGCTGGGAAGATATACAAGTTATCTCAGAACCTGAACCCGGAAATGATTATAATCTCGGTGTATCTAGTTGGCCTTCAATTTCTGTTGAAAATGATAATATATTTATTGTATGGAGAGATAATAATCAAACGAATGGTGCAGGAGGAGATTCTGATATTTTTTATATTGCTAACTTTTCAGTTTCTGAATGGGAACCTGTACAAGTTATCTCCGAACCCATTCTAGGTCAAAATAATAATACCTTAGGCTCTAATTATCCAAATATTGCTGTAGAAAATAGTAATATATTTGTTGTTTGGTCGGACTATAACAATACGAATGGTGCAGGAACTGACGGGGAGATTTTTTTTAGGAGCGCATATTCACCTTTGGGTTTGCGTTTTCCGAAAGTAACACCAACCTCAGGCAATACAAGCACATATTTCAATTTCACAGTTCAATACTTCCATTTGAAAAATACAGCCCCTACTAAAATCATTGTAAATATTAGCGGAACTGAATATCCTTTGCTAGAAGTTGATCCGCTAGATACAAATCATATTGATGGTAAAGATTATTTTCTTAATAATACCCATTTAGATATTGGGGTTCATAAATATCAATTCTATTCATCTGATGGTACAAATTCAAGATTAACATCCTTTATCAACAAACCAATTGTGTATAATACTGCTCCAAATGTTACTACAGAGGATATAATAACTACACTTGAATATGAATATTATAACGTAAGCTATGAATATGACGATATAGATTTGGCAAATGTTGGCCAGCTCGGAACCTGGAACTATTCTACCAATGCAAGCTGGCTAAATTTTGACAATGTTACCGCAACACTCAACGGTACACCCACCAATAACGATGTCGGAAGCTATTGGATTAACATCTCAATTAATGACACAATGGAATTAGATTGGACGAATTTTACATTAACAGTACTTGATGTCAATGATAATCCAATAATTGTAACTATTGATGTTGAGATCACCTATGAAGATGAACTGTACGAAGTAGACTACAATGCCACTGATGTTGACAGCTTAGTTTCGTATCAAATCTGGTCACTTGACACTAATGCAACTTCATGGCTTGATATTGAATCTATCACTGGAATCATATCGGGTACACCTAACAATGATGAGGTTGGTGAATACTGGGTAAATGTATCTGTTGACGATGGGGATTCGGGATTTGCTTTTACAAATTATACTTTAATCGTATTGAATGTAAATGATCGGCCAGAAATTACAACTGTAGATGTAACTACAACCAATTCTAATATTCTATATACAGTTGATTACAATGCTACGGATATTGACAGTCCATTATCCCAGCTTTCTTGGTCGTTAACCACAAATGCAACTTGGTTAGATATTGATGCGACAACAGGTGTGTTATCTGGTACACCAACTGATGCGGATGCAGGTTGGTTTAATGTCAATGTAACTGTGAACGATGGCGATGGCAGCCAAGATTGGCAGGATTTTATTTTAACCGTGATCTACTCTGGAGGAATCATAAACCAACCACCACTGATCACAACAACCGATGTTGTATCAGCGACTGTAAACGAAATGTATTATGTAGACTACGACGCCACTGACGACCGTACGTCATTAGATCTGTTGACCTGGCAGTTGAACACAGATGCGAGTTGGTTAAGTTTAGCTACTAGCACTGGGATTCTATCAGGCACACCAGCCATTGGTGATGTTGGAGCATACTGGGTCAACGTTTCGGTGGGCGATGGCGAAGGTGGCTTTGATTCACATAATTTTACATTAACCGTCTACAGCGAAGCTAATAATCCTCCAGAGATTACCACTGAAGACGATATTAATGCCGTAGTAGGAGAGCTATACTCTGTCGATTATGAAGCTAATGACGACCGCACACCAGTTGGTTATTTGCAATGGTCATTGAAAACAAATGCAAGTGATTGGCTCGGTATCGATAAAGTTACTGGAGTTTTGAGCGGTACGCCTGAGCTCGAAGACGTTAGATCCTACTGGGTCGAAGTAACGGTCTTCGATGGTGAAGACGGTTGGGACTTTACAAATTTCACACTTTATGTTACAACAGAACCTATAACTGATTTTAAACCTGAATTGAGCAATCCTTCAATGACTCCAGCAACCGGCGATACGAACACTGAATTTACTTTTTCAGTAGACTACAACCATCCTAATGGAGATCCGCCGGATTCTATCCAAGTTCTGATCGATGATGTTGGATATGATATGACATCAATCAATGGCAACTACGAATACAGAACCAAGTTATCCGAAGGCGACCATACATATTATTTCACCACAAAATTAGGTGACTTTACTGTTAATACAGATACCTATAATACAGGTTATATCACCAAAGCTGAAGGGCAACCCGAAGACGGTGACGGAGATGGTGACGATAGCAACACAATGTTCTATGCACTCATTGGAATCATTATAATTATAATCGTAGTATTGATCCTGTTATTCATCTTCCTCAAGAGGAAGAAAGGGGAGGAAGAAGAACCGCCAGTCGAAGAAGCTCAACCTCCACCACCGGAAGAGGTATCACCTGAGGTTCCACCTGAACAAGTGCCAACTCCAGAGGCTCCACCCTCAGAACAGCCACCGCCACCCGAAGTCCCGCCAGAAGAAGTACCAGTTCCTGAGACACCATCCCCAAAGCAACCTCAAGTTCCACCCGAGCAACCACCAACCCCAGAGGTTACACCTCAAGTACCACAACCACAGGTCGAGCCTGCACATGTACCGATGCCACAGGTGGAAGAGCAACCTCAACCCTTACCCGAACCTCAGGTTGAACAGCCGCAAGTTGAAGTGCAGGAGCCTGCGGTTGTTGAGCAGCCCGAGGAGCCACAACAACAGCCGGTGCCCACGATCAAAACACAACCGACAATTGAAGAAAATAATGTCTGAATCATTGGTTCACCTCGTGGAACCTGTCATTGAATTAAATAATTAATGTCATACTTCTCATTAAAGTACGACATTTTCAATAATAGACCCAAAATAATGGTAGTATTCAAACATTAAATGATCGGTTCAATGACGGGTTCAACTTCGAGTGACGGGGAGTGGATTTGAACTTTGACCCCACACAATCAAATATGACCGAGTTAGGCGTGTTTTTATATTTTTGTTGAAATTCTCTCTTTTTTTTTTGAATTTGATAGCAAATTTAATTATCTAGTATCTCTTTTTAGAGGTTGCCTGATGATATTCAAGGGGGCTGAATATGAAGAAAATCGTAATAATTCTCATTTGTCTATTTCTACTATTTTCAGCGTTGAATATTGGTACTTCGAGGCCATTACTGAACGATACCTTAACTTCAGAAACGGATTATTCAATTGATAATAAAGTCTTTAACAATGTCCAGGAGCAACAAATACTACAAAATATCAACAGACTTGACGGTTATTTCACAGAGAATCAAGGGCAGGTGGGGAATGATTCTATTCGCTATTACATTCAAGGAAAAGGTGTGTGGTTCTTGGAGGATGGTGTGGTGTTCGAGATTCGGGAACCAATTAAAGAGAATGAAGTGCAGTTGGATCCACATGATAGATTTCAACCTGAATTTGAAAAAGAGAAGCCACAGCCAAGAAAAAGTGTGGTATTAAAATTAAATTTTGAAGGGTGTAATGTGGTCGAACCTAAAGGGTATGAATTATTATCACACACAAGCAACTTCTTTTATGGTAATGATTCGGATAAATGGTGTACGAATGTACCAAACTATCAAGAGATTATTTATAAGAATTTATATGATAATATTGATTTGAGATATTATTCAAATGAAAAAGGTTTGAAGTATGATTTTATTGTGCATCCGGGTGGAGAGCCGAACGACATCAGAATAAGATACGAAGGTGCGCAAGATGTATCTATCGGGTCTTCAGGTGAGTTTAATATCCATACAGAGGCGGGGGAGTTCGTGGATTCCGAGCTATTTATATACCAAACTACAGAGAATGGCGCGAGCAAGATTAACGGAAAATTTAAGATCTTAGCTCCGATGACCTATGGGTTCGAGCTTGCAAGTAAATATGAGTATAATAAAGATCTCGTTATTGATCCCTTAATATATTCTACATTCATTGGTGGAAATGATAATGATAGTGGTTACGGAATTCAAATCGATTCCGGCGGCAATGCATATGTGACTGGATATACTGACTCATCAGATTTCCCAAATACCACCGGTGCAAACGATACCACTCACAACGGGAACCGGGATGTATTTGTGCTAAAGCTGAACGCAACTGGCTCATCGGTTTTATATTCCACATTCATCGGTGGAAGTATTAATGATTATGGTCTCGGAATTCAAATCGATCCTAGCGGCAATGCATATGTGACTGGATATACAGGCTCATCAAATTTCCCAAATACCACTGACGCATACGACATATCACATAATGGTTTTAGTGATGTATTTATAGTAAAGTTAAACCCTACAGGCTCAGCTCTTTTATATTCTACATTCATTGGTGGAAATAATGAGGATAGATGTATCGGGATTCAAATCGATTCTAACGGCAATGCTTATGTAACTGGGTATAC
>CBDVCJ010000281.1:0-5719 GCA_965372445.1 uncultured Thermoplasmata archaeon
GAAGCAACTTGGCGAAGCAAGTTGCTGCAGCAATCATAGAATGACATCCGCACCGTATCCCGATTGTATAAATCAAAAATATATTAAATCTGTATCATCATTCAGACAACCAATGAGCAACCCCAAATCTGCAATAACTTACGACATCACCATCATCGGCGCCGGTATCGTCGGCTCTGCCATCGCCCGCGAGCTGTCAAAATATAAGTTAAAAATTCTGATTTTGGAAAAGGCCAGTGACGTCGCCTCCGGCGTGACCAAAGCCAATTCAGGCGTTATCCATGCAGGCTTCAACAATAAACCCGGGTCGCTCAAGGCCAAGTTTTGCGTCGAGGGCAACCGATCATATCCAAAATTGTGTTCCGAGCTGAATGTGCCAATGGATTATATCGGCAAACTGGTAGTGGCGAAAAACAGCACGCAGCTCAAAGCGCTCGAAGACGTGTACAACCGCGGCCTTATAAATAAGGTACCAAAATTGAAAATAATAAATGACCAAAAAAAGATCGCGAAATTAGAGCCCAATATTTCAGCCCAAGCCGCGCTTTTTTCCGGCACCAGCGGTATTGTCCAGCCATGGCAGCTCTGCATCGCGCTCGCTGAGAACGCTTACGAGAACGGTGTAGAGATTAGGCTCAACACTGAAGTCACGAATATAGCCAAAAAACGTGACAATTTTCAAGTTAAGACCACCAAACGATCATTCAGAACGCGGTGGGTGATAAACTGTGCAGGGCTGGGCTGCGCGAAGATCGCTCGAATGGTTGGCATCCGAAAATATAAGATCCATCCCTGCCGTGGTGAATACCTGATCTTGGATAAAAATTACGGCGATTTAATCTCCAGGTTGATCTATCCCGCACCATCACATAAGTTCGGGTTGTTGGGCGTGCATCTCACCCCGACGCTCGAGGGTGTGTTTCTGATCGGGCCAAGCTCGGAATTCATTAATGAAACATCTGATACTGGCAATACCCAAGAGGTAATGGCCAGGCTATTATCGGAAGCCAATGCATATTTCAACGGCAATAGCCCTAGGTTAGATAAAAAGGCGGTGATAACCACTTTCGCTGGAGTGCGCCCCAAACTGGTATCTTCGGCTGACAAATGGTCGGATTTCATTATCCACGAAGAGCCCAAAGTACCGGGCTTCATCAATATTGTGGGTATCGAATCCCCAGGCCTTACCGCCGCACCTGCGATCGCGGAATATGTAGTTAAAATGATCCAAAACGCCCAAAAATTACGGCCTAACCCCAACTTCAACCCAGTTCATAAAGGATACAATAGGTTTGGCGATTTAACCCACGGTCAGCAATCGAAATTAATAGAGACCAACTCCAACCACGGGCTCGTTGTATGTAGATGCGAGTTCGTTACAAGAGAAGAGGTATTACAGGCGCTTGAAAATCCATTAACCGTAAAGACCCTACACGGCTTGAAGTTCCGCACGCGAGCGACCATGGGCCGTTGCCAGGGTGGGTTCTGCGGCCCGAAACTTGTGGAAATTTTGGAAAAAGAGCATCAATTGCCAATTGAGGCAATTACATTGAAAGGAGGTAAATCGCAACTGTTCGTTGGCAGAGTGAAGAATATTAAATGAATTGGCAAGGCAGATTCGAGATTCCGGATTCGGGATTCAAGATGGCAAGTTATTTAAAAGGAAGTTAGAGGATAGAAGATAGAAACTAGAAATTTAACTCTATCGTCTTACTTCCAGCCTCTATCTTCCTATTGGTCAGTCATTAGAAAACTGGAATCTGAAATCTTTCAGTAATTAGCAAATATTACCAAACTGAGGACAATATATGATAACCAAGAACGTCGACATATTGGTCATAGGCGGCGGATCCGCGGGATTAGCTGCGGCCATAGCTGCCAAAGAAGCCGGGGTCAACAAACTTGTCATCATCGAGCGTAACGAGGAGCTCGGCGGTATCCTCAACCAGTGCATCCACGATGGGTTCGGGTTGGAGATCTTTCAAGAGTCGCTTACGGGTCCGGAATATATCCAGCGCTATATCGACCGTGTCGAGAACTTGAAAATTCCGTATATGACGAGCAGTATGGTAATTGATATTGAATTTGATAAAAAGACCAGAAACAAGCTGGTTTATGTTTCGAGCAGTACGGGTTTGCACAAGTACAACGCCAAAGCTGTGATATTATGTATGGGTTGTAGGGAACGCACGCGCGGCGCGCTCAAGATACCAGGCGCACGTCCTGCAGGTATATTTACGGCGGGGGTGGCACAGAACTTTATCAATCTCCAGAACCTAATGGTGGGTAAAGAGGTCGTGATACTCGGCTCCGGCGATATCGGGATGATAATGGCGCGCAGGCTGACGCTTGAAGATGCGAAGGTCAAAGCTGTCGTCGAGATACTGCCGTACCCCAGCGGGCTGCCGCGGAATGTGGTGCAGTGTCTCGAGGATTATGATATACCGTTACTTTTGAACCATACGGTTACCAATATCAAAGGCCGGGATCGGGTAACGGCAGTTACGATCTCCAAAGTGGATAAAAATATGGCACCAATAAAAGGTACCGAGCGCGACCTGAAATGCGATACCTTGATCCTATCTGTTGGCCTGATACCCGAGAACGAGCTTTCAAAAAAGATCGATATATCTATTGACGAAAGAACCAAGGGAGCTGTGGTAGGTGACAACTTGGAGACCGATGTGCCGGGAGTGTTCGCGGCTGGGAATGTGCTGCATGTGCATGATATCGTGGATTGGGTGACGTTCGAATCCGAAAGTGCGGGTGCAAGCGCTGTGGCATATATAAAAGCGTTAAGGGCACGCAAACGTACTAGCCGTCGAGGCAAGAAGTTAAATGTTGAACCCGGCAAAGGGATAAGATATGTACTGCCCCACACTATATGCGTTGATAGACCCCAGAAATTATCGTTGCGGGTCGAGCATCCGGCACGGAACGTTACGCTCCAGGTGAGGGAGGGTCGTAAGATATTCCTCAAGAATAAACAGCTAAGGGTCAATCCCCCGGAAATGATCACCTTGAAACTTAAACCAGAACTTTTTCAGGATAAGAAACCCATTAGGAAATTAATAGTTGAGGTGATATAAAAATTTAATAAAATCCTAAATTCGAATCTCTAAACTCTAAACAATATCTAAATCCCAATTTCCAATAATTGAGTTTGGGATTTCGTTATTAGAATTTGTTTAGGATTTCGTGTTTCGAATTTAGAAATTCCTGATATATATCGAGGTGTTCCAAAGTGGTAGCAGTAAAGACAACAAGGATGGTGTGTGTTCGGTGCCCAGTGAGCTGTATATTGGATGTGAAATATACCAGCGCCAAGCTCCATCAGGTTAGATCAGACCGTTGCAAGCATGGAAAGGAGTACGCGGCGCAGGAGCTTTTCGAGCCTGTGCGGATATTGACCTCGACGGTTTATGTTAAAAACGGTCATTTACCACTTGTGAGTATAAGAACAGAGAAACCGATACCGAAAGCCAAGATCTTCAACATCATGAAGGAATTATTGCGAGTTAAAGCCAAGGCCCCGTTAAAAATCGGGGATATTATTATAAAAAATGTGGTCAATACAGGTGTGAACGTTATTGCAACTAAGAATATTAAAAAAATATAGACTTAGTCTCTTTGGCTATATGTCTCAAGTTTAAAAATAATAATATAGATATATGCGGCATTCGGCCTCGGTCTCGAAGCTAGTTGGTTGAGCTTGATTATGGGGTGTATTATGCTCTAATCAAGCGAGGCCCGAGGGCACGAACGTGCCCGTGTCGTGAGGCGGTTTGGAAGCTCGGCTCATATAGCGGCATCGGACTTCGAAACCGAAACGAAACCGATTGACGAGTCTCCACACAAGCTTCGAGCTACGCTCAAAGCCTTCGGGCTTACCTTGACTTTAAATTTAATGTCTGGATGCCGTCAAGCTAACCCTACGAGCCTCGACACCGCAACCGTTTACTTAATATAAAGACATAATTACGAACCTATTGAGGCTATTAATAGGGCCGATTACCAATAATATGTTGGGATTATAATGTCCAAAAAAAAGGATAAGAAATCCAAAAAAGCTGATAAACCCAAAAGGGTCGAGCTTGACTACGGTGACCTGGAACATATCACACGCGCCACAGTGCAGAGCTTGATCGACCGCGGTGAGCTCGCGGAAGACGAAGATACCCACGAGATTGATCTGCCTGAGGAGATCGAGGCCAAGCGTAAAAAACGCAAAAAGGACAAACAAGATTAGGAAGGAGACGACCAATGACAGAAATTGTAATACCATATGGCCAGGACGGGACTATCAAGCTAAATATACCAGACCAAAACCTAGCAGGGGTTGTGGAGCCCAACAAGGTCGAGATCGGCGACGAGCGCGAAACACTTTATAATGCGATCAATAACCCGCTCAATTCGAAAACATTTCAAGAATTTTTAAGGGATGCTAAAGACGTATTGTTCATTGTGAACGACGCGACGCGGCCGACCCCAACAGCCAAGGTTTTGGATATTATTTATGACGATATCAAAGACTTGAACCCAAAATTCATAATCGCGACCGGCATCCACCGCGCGCCCACCGAAGACGAATATAAATTCATTTTCGGCGATCATTTAGATGATTTTCACGATAATATCTTCAGCCACGACGCCAAGCGTGAAGAAGATATGGTATTTATTGGCACGTCTAAAAATGGCACTGAGATGTATGTCAATAAAATGGCGGTCGACGCCGGTAAACTTGTGATTATCGGCAGTGTAGAGCCACATTATTTTGGCGGTTATACAGGCGGCCGCAAGGCGTTCCTGCCTGGGATCGCATCGTACCGGACAATAGAGCAGAACCACAAATACGCGCTACAACCCGCTTCGAAAGCGCTGGTACTTGAAGGCAACCCCGTCCACGAGGATATGATGGATGCGATCAAGACAATTGAAGATAAAGAGATATTTTCTATTATGACAGTGCTGGACCGCGACCATAAATTATACGCCGCTACTGCTGGAACTTTGAGCGATTCTTTCTATGCGGCAATAGATAAGGCAAATGATGTGTTCTGTGTGAAGGTCCAGGCTAAAGCCGAGATCGTGATCACTGTGGCACCGTATCCGATGGATATAGATCTCTATCAATCCCAAAAAGCGCTGGAAAACGGTAAATTGGCGCTAAAAGACGGCGGTACAATGGTGCTGGTCTCCAAATGCCGTACTGGTGTTGGTCACGACAGCTTTGTGAAGTTAATGAGCACTTATGACACGCCCGAAAAGACGCTGGCGCATATCCAAGAGGTTTATGAGATCGGCTACCACAAAGCCGCTAAAATGGCAGAGATCGCGCTCTGGGCCGAGCTGAAGGCCTATACCTCGATCGACGATGATATCATCAAGAGCGTGTTTATGACGCCCTGCCACGACCTTCAGGCCGAGATCGATAACCAGCTCAAAGAAAGGGGCGAGAACTCAAAAGTTATTATTTTGACCAATGGCAGTATTACTGTGCCAATGTTGGAATAATTGCTTATTTTTAGTGGATTCCAGGTTCGGGATTCGCGATTCGTGATAGACATAGAAATTATTTTGGGATATATTCCGTAGGGGGGTGGGGGACTCGAACTTTAGAAATTCCGAAGGAATTTTTAAAGCGAGGTAACTTGGCGAAGCAAGTTACCGCAGGGGTAAAAATTCTGTTAAGAACTTTTAGCCCGAGGTAATGAACGAA
>CBDVCJ010000282.1:0-5715 GCA_965372445.1 uncultured Thermoplasmata archaeon
ACTTGCTTCGCCAAGTTACCTCGCTTTAAAAATTCCTCTGGAATTTTTAAAGTTTCAGTCCCCCCACCCCTTTCGCCAATCGCTTTTCGTCGATTGCTTTTCGATGGTGAACTCGAATCCCGAATCTCAAATCTCGAATCCTTATTTTATCTCATCTGCCATAGAAATAGTATCATAAGAAAGTTTGACTCAAAGCGATTATTCAGCCAATATACCTTAGATCCTCCGGTTTTTGTTCACCAGGAGCCGGAGCCTGCTCAATATCGCGGAATTGGGATGTAAGTTTATCTATCTGTTTGGCCTTAATTTCTAATTCCGAAAAATCAACTTTAATATTTAATATTTTAATTAATACCTTCAATACCTCTTGGGCACTCTTCGGGTCGGCAAAATAGCCCGAGGTCTCGCCCATCAAGCACACACCATCTATATCCCTGATTTTCCCCAATCCCAACAGCAGCCCGCTCGCCCCGACAATACCACTACCAGGCTCACCTTTCTGGAAAACCACGCCAAATTCTTTCATCTGCTCGACCAGTTTTTCATTACCAGCCGCACCTAAAACTCGCGGAACCTCGACCATCCTTCCGAGACCATACCCACCCAACGTGAAGATCTTGGTCACTTTAAATTTCTCGGCGAGATCTAAAACTGCCGAGGATAACTTATATTGACCCTCAGGTGTCAGACCTTGATAATCTCCGGTTAAAAATATCATATCGGGCGTTTTACGGTCTTTGCTCTTCAAAAAGAATAACTCATTATTGACCAGTTTAATTGTGCCATCGTCATTAACTAATACCTGTGGCGGAAAATATCTTGAATAGATATCTGCAAATTTCTTGGCTTCAAGCTGTTCGATCAAATGTTCAGCTGCAAGTTTACCTACGTTTCCCACCCCAGGTAATCCTTCGATCAATACCGGTTTCTTAAGTTTCGGTTCCTCGATCATCTCGATAATTATATCTTCCAAATTCTCCACTCCTTGTTTAAGCTTTATTTGTTAAGGCTTCCTTTTTCAATCTCCGTCTATATTTTCCATATTTGTCCTGGGGTGAATATCTAGGTGGTATCGGAGTTATCGTCGGTTCACCACAATTCAAACAGGTTGATTGAAGTGTATACTTATCGCATTTAATACATTTCAATAATTGTGACCTCATATTATTTCTTTCCTTTTATAATCTTTTCGCTTAATCAATTATGTCATTGTTCAGGAATTGGGATTTGGAACCCAGGAAACGAATATTAGTCAACGAGTCGCCCAGTCAGCCAGTCAGTCTGACGGACTGGCAGACTGGAAGACTGGAGGACCGGCAGGCCGGCAGAATATGTAGTCCGCATTTATTCTTTTCTATGAAATTCGCCCGTTCCATTGCAATTTGATATATAATCTATTGACCGTTGTGCGGCGTCCTTTAATTCTTCTTCGGCACTCTTATAATCCGGAGCGCGCACTTTGATCCGATATTTTGGAGCGCCGATATATTGAACAAGGATCTGAACATCTTCTGTCGTTTTCTCGGCCACTAATAATGCTTTTTGGATATGGAGGATGCCATCGGATAATGGACAGGTAAGTTCTAAATAGCCATCAATATTAACATAGGGCGGCACGATATTTTCTTTGGCGATTTCGATAAAGGTCGGTGTCCATTCACCCTTGAAACCTTCTTCCGTGAGTGTCTCGGGGTCGATCGCAGATTCCTCGAAGGCACGATAAAGTGTACCGTAGGTATCTATTAATTTGTAACCGCATTCTTCATATAATTCTTTGGGCTCCTTATTGAGTTTCGTGCTCAAAAGCTCGAATAGTTTCTCGGCTTTCTGCTCGTTCTTCCACTCTTGAATCTTTAACCTTTTTTGATGTTCATTAACCTGTTTCAGTGATAGATCTACATGACCTTTAGAGGGGTCCACCGCCAGGACCTTACTGACCACAATCTGGCCCTCTTTTACAAAATCACGAATATATTTTACCCATCCGGTTGCAACTTCTGCAATATGAATAAAACCTTCTTTTTGTGAATATTCATTCAAAACAATAAAAGCTCCAAAATTCTTGACATCACGTACTGACCCAATAACTAATTCTCCGATCTCAGGATAATCCTGTAATTTAACCATGGTGATCTAACACTCCAATTACCTGCCCTTTGATCTCTGCCTTTCCACCTGTCGGTCTGGCAAGAATTGTACCGCAAACAAGACAGGTAACCGGCACATGAGCTTTATTATAAATAGACTGTTCGTTACCACAATCAGGGCATTTGACCTTGAGAAATTTACTCATCGTATTGGGCTTTTTACCGAAATTTACCATATAGAACCACCAGACATTAGTAAAGTTTATGGAGATTTATACGAACTTATTCACCTAATTCGAACTTTTTTGAGCGTATGCTGGGACGCTGATGCGCCTTTTTACATTTTTTGCATCGGTACAAGATCGCCACTCTGCGACTTGCTTTCTCGCCATGGGGCTTCGCACGCGGAAAACCGCCATACCCGGCAGTTACTCTCCGAAACCGGCGCTGGCCCCATTTTAGCTCGCTCGCTTTACGTTTCTTAAGCCGCTCGATCTCATGATCGGTATGAGTTTTACAGGTTGGACAGTATGTCTTAACATTACGTGGACGTTTCATCTTAGTATCTCCATATAGAGTACTTATATTAATATATGTAGGATTTCGAATAGTAATGTAACATTTTATATTAAAAGTTATCTTATGGCTGGGTTTTATTGCTATAGAAGAGGCGAGGGGCGAAAGGCGAAAGACGAGAAGAGAGTATTTTAGTCAAGAAATCTTATTCGGGATTCGGGAATCGGGACTGTGGCAATGAACTTCGTTCATTACCTCGCCCTAAAAAACCCTTCGGCTTTTTCAAAGCTCGGGATTCGTATGTTTTTAATAAATGTTTCTGGGGGTTGGAAAACACGAATATTTATCAATAATTATCAAAAGTGTTTTGCAATCCCCCAATTAAAATTCACGCCCTAGGCAACCAAAAAGCATAAGTGAATTTTAAATACCGGCACTTAATTTCCGCTTCCCAATCTTGATAAAGGACGGAAATTAAGTGCGGGAGGAGCGATTCGAACGCTCGGACCACTTCTGGAACAGATCTTGAGTCTGTCGCCTTTAGTCGAACCCCTTAGGTTATTCCATTATAAAGGAAAAGCTCCAGGTAGTCCATTGACCTGGCTTGGCTACTCCCGCAATTTGGGTATTGGCGGAAATCCAATTTCAACCTTAAAAGCATTTCGATATATAAAACATGCGAGAACGTAGAAATACTTAAATCATTTTTATTTGATTTTGTATTAACCTATAATCTATCGAATCCCGGTTTCAAATTAATATTCCGTTTTAGATTGTTTTAAGCCTATATATTTAACAAACTTTTTCGGTGTCATATATTCCGGGAATGCTTCAAAATCTCTATCATAAGAAACCAGTATTGGGATGTTAAGTTTTTTAATTATAGTTATATGTTCTAAATCCTTCTTTTTAATTTTATTTTTCCATTTCTCAAGTTCATCTTTGATCTCTTCATTATAAATAATATTGCATCTGCAAAATAGCATTAATCTGATCTCGGAAAATATATCTTTATTGAAATAGGTACAAAAATATTGCCTTAATTCGTCAATTACTTTCTCGGACAGGTATATTTCAATATCAGAATCCATTACAAATTCGAGTATTTTTGCGGAGTTGGATCTCGGAAAATTATAACCCCAAATAAATACGTTCGAATCTAAATAGATAGATTCAATCATTTTTGATCGCCTTGATCTGCCGCTTGACTTCATTTTCTGTATATGTAACGCCGGTCTTTGAGATCTCGGTTTTTAT
Source organism: uncultured Thermoplasmata archaeon (assembly GCA_965372445.1). Lineage (GTDB taxonomy): Archaea > Thermoplasmatota > Penumbrarchaeia > JAEHCK01 > CBDVCJ01 > CBDVCJ01. The sequence goes on from CBDVCJ010000282.1 coordinate 3,861, forward strand.
CCGTTTATGTAGCATTTTCGGCGATATTAAGCCTAATTGTATAGCATAAAATATTAATGAAGTTCGAATTGCTTCATTTTTTGATCCAGAAAATCCTTTCTCAACAATTTCATTTAATATTTGGGCGGGTTCACCTTTCAAGCGAACAGTTAAGGTAATGTCCATGGTATCACCATGGTATCATATTGATATCATATGATATATTTTTTTCTATCGATCTTTATAAAAAAAAAAAGAGGATGAGCATAGAAAAATCCTGTAAATTTTGGGAGTTGATTGATTTTTGGCCAGTCATTGAAATGCTGGCTTGGCTACTCCCGCAATTCGGGTACTGGCTGAAATTCAATTTCAACCTTAAAAGCATTTCGCTATATATAATATACGCAATTGTATTTATCTAGCACGAACTTGCAATTTTTTATTACAGATATCATTTTAATTCATTTTTATAATTATGAAGTTTATTGTTGGTTATACTTTACGATATGCATAGAAACCGTTAAATATATTTAACGATATACATTTAAAACAATGAATGATATTATCGATAAAATAATTAAGGAATATTGGCGCTCGGAACTACCAAAAGCCAAGAAAAGAGAATTAAATCCATATTTAGATGAAAACTTAATAACAGATATCGTAGGTCCCAGAAGAGCGGGGAAGACCTATTTTATGTTTCTTATTATCAAGAATTTACCGATCAAGTCAACTATCTATATAAATTTTGAGAACAGAAGACTTCTACCTTTAAAAGGAGAATATTTCAATGACATCATTGAATTTATTTATGCAGAAGAACTGCTAAATAAATTTAATAAAATTCACCTATTCTTGGATGAGATTCAAAAAATTAATGGGTGGGAGAGTTATATTAGAAGTATATATGATGAATTTAAAGGCAAAATTAAAATTTTTATAAGCGGGTCATCCTCAAATTTATTAAGCCAAGATTATGCGAAATTATTGACTGGCAGGCATTTAACAACTACTGTACTTCCGCTAAGTTTTCAAGAATTCTTGGCGTTTAAAGGTTTCGAAATAAATAATACACCTTTCACAGAGCAAGAAGAATCCTTAGTAAAAAAATATCTAAAGGAATATTTGATATATGGTGGATTTCCGGAAGTAGCTCTCGGAAAACAGAAAGATATCATGCTCTCACAACTATTTACAGATATAGTATCGAGAGATATTTTATCAAGAGCTGATGTTCGGAATGAAACTGTATTGGAAGAATTTTCTAACTATATTGCAGCTAATGCATCTAATTTACTTTCGTTTGGTAAAATGACACGATATTTTAAGAGCCGAGGTATTAAGATCTCCACGCCGACATTGATAAGTTACTTTCAATATATGAAAAGCGCATTTTTATTTTTTGATAATACGATTTTTTCGTATAAAATTAAGGACCAGATGCAGTATCCCAGGAAAATTTACAGTATTGATAATGGTATTGCCAATCTTGCCGGCACTGAAAACCTTGGTAGTTTATGTGAAAATACAGTTGCAGTAGAATTACTTAGAAGGCAGTTAAATACATATTATTGGAAATCCCGCAGCGCTGAAGAAGTGGATTTCATTGTTAAAAAAGGAAATAAGATCAATGCAATTCAAGTTTGTTATGACCCGGAAAAAATGGATACAAAAGAGCGTGAGGTTAAGGCGTTAATAAAATGCATGAACGAATTTAAATTAAAAGAAGGAACAATTATAACTTTTGATTATGAAGATGAAGATAAAATTAGTAAAAAGAAAATTAAATACATACCATTATGGAAATTCTTGTTGGGTGTTAATTGAGAAATGGCTTTTAATTGAAATTTACGCTTTGGCTACTCCCGCAAGTTGG